>JBBINX010000131.1:0-2274 GCA_037443685.1 Ignavibacteriales bacterium | reverse complement strand
GTTACTCTAGTAGGGTTATGAGCCCAACGAGCTACTCCCGATATCGATTTTGTCGTTATCGGGACTCCACCCCGCGATATATTTCTAATCTTGATAATTTATTTTACGTGGATAATATACAAAATTGGAAACACATATCAAAATTTGCCTCTACCTGAATTTCTTGCTAATTATATTGATCAAAAAATGATAAATAAAAAACCGATTTTTTGGGGGGCAGTTTAGAATCTTATTGTTTTATGAAGCATCTAATTAATAAAATTAAATTGATGTAAATATATAATACATAATAACTAAGGAGAAATGATAATGGAACAAATAATTCATTTAATGCCTCGAATTGGTGATTTTGCGCCTCAATTCGAGATCGCAACTACACACGGTACACTTCGCTTAGAAGATTACAAAGGTTCGTGGTTAATTTTATTTTCTCACCCCGCTGATTTTACACCCGTTTGTACAACCGAGTTTATTGCGTTTGCGAACTTATATGATCAGTTTAAAAAACGAAACACGGAGCTGCTCGGCTTAAGTATCGATAGCGTTTATTCGCACATAGCTTGGGTTCGTAACATAGAAGAAAAAATGGGCGTTAAAATTAAATTCCCAGTAATCGCAGATTTAAACAAAGAAGTTGCATCGCTATATGGTATGATGATGCCTGGTGAAAGTAAAACCGAAACTTCACGTGCCGTATTTGTGATAGACCCAGACCAAAAAATAAGAGCAATAATATACTATCCGTTAACAACTGGGAGAAACACGGACGAGATACTACGTCTGATAGATGCTTTACAAACTCACGACAAATTCAAAATTGCAACACCGGCAAATTGGAGACCAGGCGACGATGTTATAGTGCCTCCACCAAATACACAGGAGATGGCTGAACAGAGGGTCAAAGAAAAATATGAAATTAAAGATTGGTACTTTGCTAAGAAAATGTTATAAGGTGAATATATGGCTTGCGTAAATACTGATGGAACCCTAATGCCCTCGGCGGTTGCAATTCTTAACGCACTTAAAACAAAACATACTGCAGAAGAGTTAGCATCGATAGTTGATCAACCGCTATTTAAATTGCGGAGCGGCTTGAGGGATTTGTTGGAAGCAAAACTGGTTGAAATAAATGATGATAAATATATCATTACTGATACAGGTTTGCAGAAATTAATATCATAAAAACTCCATGAAAAAACCGCCAGCTATTTATAAAGTCTGGCGGTTTTGAATTATGAATTTATTCTGGCAAATTTATTTAATTATAGTTAAAGCTTTCTCCGCTGCATCAAGCATTGGCTTTGTTGAGATCGCTTGTCCTACAGCTTTTATCATCCACAAATTTGGAGTAATAGAACCTTGTACACACATTCTCTCCATATCTTTAGCTAAATCACCTCGTTTCAAGTATTGTTCGATTTGGAATGCGATTATGTGTCCCAACGGGTAGTCAGGTGTGTATAAGCCACTGTTTATCGTATGTGAATATATTGCTAATAAAATTATATCTTTCTCTCCGAAAACTGGCGAATAAAATTCATTCCAAATATCTTTTGCAATATGAATAACTGCATCTTTTAATTGTGCGGGAGTTGCATTCGGATTTTTATACATCCATCTCCAAGCGTACATATCCACAAGAGCGACACCGCTGATTTCAAAAGTTTGCCATAAAGAATTTAACGCATCGAGATGTTCCTTGTTAACCTCTTTTTCTTTAAAACCTAACAACTCTAAATCTCGCGATTGGAACACAAATGCAAATCCTTCAGTGAATGCTGTGTTCGGTACGCCGCGCAACAGTGTGTAATCTACTTTATTGTAAGACAACACTTGCTCGACGTTATGACCTAATTCATGTAAAGCGATGTTATATCCTTTGTAATTCATTCCATCTTTTGGAACTCTTGTTCGCAGGTGAGCTTTATCTACCAATCTGCCGGCTCCCATAGCGTGTCCTGAGCCACGCGCAGCTTCAACTTCAATTTTACTTGCGAGGAATTGAGCCATCTCAAATGAAAAACCAAGTCTTGTTAAAATATTTGGTATATCTTTTTCGAATGCTGCAACATTTGGATATTTCGCTTTCACGATTTTATCTAACTCAACTTCATTTTTCCCTTTGCCTTTGAATCCATTGTACCAAATATCGAAAGGTTTTAATTTTCGACCGAGTCGCTTTTCAATCACTGCTGCTGTCTGCTGAATATGCGGTGAGTTTAATATGGATTTTAGTAATGCCTCAAATTGTTCTTCAGGAATTTCGCGGTCTTC
>JBBINX010000130.1:0-2355 GCA_037443685.1 Ignavibacteriales bacterium | reverse complement strand
AAAGGTTTAAAAATGATTTACGAACCTAAATATTTACGCTTCTTTCAAGCGAGATTCGAGAGATTGTGATGAATAAAATATCAACTTTTTTCTCAACCCTTTTTAAACGTTCTTTAGACATAGTCGAAAAAACTGGAAACGCACTACCTCACCCGGCAACCCTTTTCCTAATTCTAGCTGTTTTAGTAGCGATCGCCTCAGCCATCGGATCCTATATTGGATTAAAAGCAGTGCACCCAACAAATGGGACGATTGTTACGGTTACAAATCTGCTAAGCGGCGATGGACTTCGTTGGATGTACACAAATTTATTTAAAAACTTTGTCGAGTTTCCTCCACTCGGAATTGTTCTAACTGCGATGATCGGTATCGGATTAGCTGAAGGATCGGGTTTGCTAACTACTCTCATCAAGGCGGTCGTGATAACAGCGCCTAAACGACTCATCACAGCTACTATTGTATTTGCCGGAGTACTCTCGCATACTGCTTCAGAAGCAGGGTATGTTATTCTAATTCCCCTTGCAGCGATAGTATTTTTAGCCCTTGGCAGACATCCTCTGGCAGGACTTGCAGCAGCTTTTGCTGGGGTGAGTGGTGGATTCGGTGCAAATTTTATTATAGGTTCAATAGACCCGGTTTTAGCGGGGCTCAGTCAATCCGCAGCACAAATTATCGATCCCACAATTCACCTTAACCCTGCAATAAATTTTTATTTTATGTTTGTATCTGGTATAATCATAGTCGTAGCCGGCACATGGGTTACTGAAAAAATTGTCGAACCCCGCCTCGGAAAATATAAAGGCAATGCTGAATCAATTTCTATCGACACGATTTCTGAGGTTGAAAAAAAAGGTTTGAGATGGGCTGGAATAAGCGTCCTCGTCGCCTCAGTTATGTTTATCATTATAACCGTTCCAGAGTATGCGCTACTCCGCAATCCGGAAACAAACTCGATTCTTAAATCTCCCTTTTTAGAGGGAATGATTACCGCTGTAATGATCTTCTTTTTACTACCCGGGCTCGTGTATGGACTCATAGTCAAGTCGATTCGAAACGATAAGGATGCTATAAAACATATTATCAGCACAATGAGCGGTATGGCTGGATACATTGTTTTAGTTTTTTTTGCAGCTCAATTCGTTTATTTCTTTAGGCAAAGTAACCTCGGAGTAATCCTGGCTATAAACGGGGCTGAATTTTTAAAATCAGCCGGTTTAACAGGAATTTCTCTTATCATTGGTTTTGTGTTCCTATCAGCTTTCATAAATATGTTTATGGGGAGCGCCTCTGCAAAATGGGCGATTATGGCACCGGTATTCGTGCCGATGTTCATGCTATTAGGCTACCATCCCGCCTTAACACAGGCCGCATTTCGAATCGGAGATTCGGTTACAAATTTAATTACACCAATGATGAGTTACTTCGCACTTATAGTTAGTTTCGCTCAAAGATACAACGATAAATATGGAATGGGAACAATTATTTCGATGATGCTCCCTTATACTGTTATATTTACAATAACGTGGATTTTATTGCTTGTCGTTTGGATTGTGTTTGGATTACCGTTAGGGCCCGAAGGCGCTCTTTACTATTCAAAATGATAATATATAATTTAGAAGCTGAAAATATTAAATGAAAAATTTTCTTGTAATAAGACCTGCTGAATTAAAAGACGCAGAAACCATAATAGAATTCAACGAAGCAATGGGAAAAGAAACCGAAAGCCTCGAGCTAGATATTGATATTTTGAGGTGTGGCGTTCGCTCGATACTCTCCGACCAGAACAAAGGCTGTTATTTTGTTGCAGAGATGAATGGTAAAGTAGTCGGACAATTAATGATTACATACGAGTGGAGCGATTGGCGTAATTCATATTTTTGGTGGATACAAAGTGTATATGTTTTACCCGATTACAGGCAGCAAAGCGTTTTCAGAAATTTATACCAACATATACACGAACTCGCATCTGCTGATAAGAGTGTTTGCGGATTGCGCCTCTATGTGGATAGAAATAACGAGCGTGCGAAAAAAACATATACAAATTTAGGTATGCTACAGTCGCATTACGAATTGTTTGAAACAGAGATTGAGAGAAAGGTCGTTTGCTAAATTAACATATCGGGATTAATTAAAAATTTTAACACACCACTGCCGATGGATATTGGTTTGTTGATTGCGACGCAAGCGAACGAAGATTTTTTCATTTCCACTAACCCGTCGCTTCTACTTATCAAATTCGAAATAACCGAGCCTAAACACGGCTGGTGCCCTACTACAAGTATTTTTCCATTCTCTGGGAAGTTATCCAATTCTTGCAACAATTTTCCCGGTTCAGATTCTGGAAGTAAGTTGTTT
>JBBINX010000129.1:0-2759 GCA_037443685.1 Ignavibacteriales bacterium | reverse complement strand
GATAGAGAAATTTTTTGAGATTTCTTTCTGAAAAACCAAGGTCTTCGATAGCTCTGACCTTCTGTTGTTTGAGCAATAATCGAATAGCGATTCTCTCTCCGTGAATTGTTGGAAGTGTGCTTACTCGAATATCAACTAACATCTGTCCGAAAGATGCTGTGTATGAGCCTTCCTGTGGTTTCTTTTTTTCGAAGGCATTCAAACCTGCTTTGGTTTTCAATACGTTTCCGAAATTTTCTCCGAATTCGCGCGGAAAAGTAATCAATCGACGCATTATCCCGTTTTTATCTACTTTAACCCGGATTTCTAAATCAAAAGGTTCAAAATGAATGTCGTACGCATTGATTTTTATTGCTCGAATAATAATTTCTTCCATCATCACATCGTAAGATGGTAGTTTGCCCATTTTCTGTGCTTCGAGAACTTTTTCTCTACCAATGAGATGAGTGTCGTATTGTTCGATGTTAAATCTACTCGTTATCGATTTGCTCTCTTCGGTCTTACTTTTTGTAATTTTAATGATATCATGAAAATTCGATAAACTAATTATTATGGGAATGATTATTCGCTTCGACTCTGATTTCAAAATTTCCACGACGTGCTTGTACGGAGGTTCGAAAAAAGCGACAGTTAATTCGACTCCGACAAGTGATACAGGGATGACGTTATGCTTTGCGCACGTAGATTGCGATAATATGGAAGATTTAATAATAATGTCGCTATCATTTAATTTTATTTCCGGAACATCGAATGTTGTTGCAATACTCTGTTGAACCAATTCTTCATTGACGTCGACCTCATTAATTAAATATTCTGTGCACCTTTGGGTTTGGTTTTCCCTTAAATACATAAGTAAATTATCGTATTTAATTTTATCTATTATGTTCAGTGCTAACAAATTTTTTATTAATACAATGTCTTCATCATATAACATCGCCATTTACCCTTTTATTGGTTTTTAAATAGTGAATCTATTTCGCTTTGTGAAAGTGCAACACTCTTCTGAACCGGAGACATTTTTTCTCCATTCAAAATTTCATTTAATTCACTCTCCGTAATTTTTTCTGCCGATATACCAATTTCTTTGTTCGGATTATCTTCTATCACCAACGCATTACCACAACCTCCGCAATAGAGGTCGTTTCCACGATTTATGAAACCGCATAGATGCCGTTTAGACACCATTTCTTTTCCACAATGGGAACAAAACAAACGATAGTCGCCGTTTTCAGTATGACACATAGTACATATCATGTTGTTAACTCTCCTTTCGTTAATGACGTCATTGTTTTTGGCTGTCAAGTAATTCCCTTACAATTTTCATAAAAACCTGATTATCGTAAGGTTTTACAATATAATAATTAGCACCAGCTTCTTTCGCCTCTTTAATAAATTCCTGAGTCGCCAAAGAAGAAATCATAATTACTTTAGTATCTTTGTCTGTTGCCCTGATTTCTCTCAAAACCTCCATTCCATTCTTCTTAGGAAGCATCACATCTAAAATTATTATATCGGGTTTTATCGTTTTATATTTTTCGATGGCAGCGCCACCATCCGCAGCAATGTATATTTTTGTGATACCTTCTTTTTTAAACAAGGTCGGCATAATTGTTCTGATATATTCCGAGTCATCTACAATGAGAACACAAGTTGAAGTGTATTGATCGTCTAACATCTAATTTCTCCTTAATAATATTTATTCAAATATCGGAATTGTTCCAATATAGTAATTTCCACCTGAATCTGAATTCTCGGCCCAAAATTTTCCTTCGTGCGCTTCGATGATCATTTTACACAAAGTCAGTGATAAATATTTCACCATCACTACTTTATTAAGCCGAGCTTGCTCGAATCTATCCAACATTAAATCAAGTTCGTCTTTTGCCATCGACACCCCACCATCTTGAACTACAAACTTGAGATGCTTTTGATCGTTATTCTGGCTTAATTCGAATGTAACACTGATTCTACCCATTTCCGGAGTAAGGTTTACCGCCTGACTGATTAAAAATTGAAAAGCTTGCGCTAAATGGTCTGCATCCACGTTAACATTTAGTCCATCATTTTTGTACTCTTTTTTGATTGTAATTTTCTTCTGTTTAATAAATGACTCTAATTTCAATAAGCTATTTTCAAATATTTTTTTAACGTCCGAATTAACTTTGGTGAGTAAAATATTTTTGGGGTCGAATAACGCTACTTGTGCAGACTCTTGCAATAACTGTATATGCTCCTCCAAAGCCGCTGTAGCGATTGCGATAATTTCTTTTTGGTGTTCGTTAAGTGGACCGGCAATTTCTTGAGATAGAAGCGTAAGTGGGATTTTAACCGCTGTAGAATAGTTTAAAAAATCCTGAACCAGTAAATATTGAAAGTTACGTGTCATTTTTTCAATTTCTGCCTCAGAATCTCGTACACGCAAAAGTGCTTTTATGCGAATTAAAAGCTCTTTCATTTTAACTGGCTTATACAGATATTCGTCACCACCCGATTCAAATCCTCTTTCGAGAGCTTTTGGTGTTGATGCACCCGTTAGAAAAATGATTGGAGTTTTTACCAGTGTTTTAATCTTGCGAATTTCAGCAGCAGTCTCAAATCCGTTCATAAGCGGCATCTGAACATCCAATATTATTAGATCAGGATGGAAAGATTTGAGCAACTTTAAACAATGAATCCCATTTTCAGCTGATGCGGTTTGAAAACCAGCATCCTCCAAATAAGTTGATAAAAGAAGCCGTAGTGTATCCTCATCATCGACA
>JBBINX010000128.1:0-2766 GCA_037443685.1 Ignavibacteriales bacterium | reverse complement strand
AAGCTTTCGCACTTCCGGAGCTCCAGTTTCCAAAGAGCATATCTTGAAAATTAATTACAGAATAAGTGCTGCTATAATCTGGATACGTTATAAGAACCACTGGAAATTGTTTCGTCCCTGAAACAAGAAGTTTTACATCATCTGGTGTATTATATATACCTTTCATCCCCTTATCGCGCACTGGATCAAGAATGACATCTACACCAAGCGCTAATTTATCGTCAAGCCCAATTTTGGAAACTACGACCCCTTTCTTGAAAGGCATATACGTCTGCGATTTGATTGGTACTCTGGCTCCTAATAGAATTAAAATAATTATGAGTCCCCAGAAAAATATCGGGTGCTTATTAATTCGACTTTCTTCTAAACGTCTGTATTTAGGTTTTTTAAATAATTTCATTATATTTTTAACGAATGCCATTGTTCTCATATAAAATAATTTTCCCTGATTGATTAACTTTGAGCCAATAAGAATTGCCTGGTTTTAGTGTATCCGCTATAAAATAACTTTGATCGAATCCGTATATGCTTGAAGATTTGATTTGAGAAGGTTCTGTAATAATACTTGCAACAGGAACGGGTGTGGAAATTGAGCCAATCATATTCCAACCGAATGTAACTGGGATGACTAATGAATTCATGATCATTCCTGTAAAAACGACCGATTGGGGTTGGAAAAATTTTAACCAGTACCCTTTGCCCGGTGTCAGTATGTTATCGAGCATGTAACCAGATATGTTCGAATATGAGAAAGCGTCTGATGTTGAGGTCGGAAATAGTATATTTTTGCTGCCTGTTACATTTATCGGTAAAGATACCATATTCCAACCGTTGTTGACAGATATCGCAACTGTCTGCTGGGGAGTATAATCGGTATTAATTTTTAAAAATTTTAATAAACTTCGCGAAACGGGTCTTGCCCCGGCTCGTTTCCAGTTGTTACATAATTAGCGCCCGGTATTATATCCTCCTGATAAACAAGATAAACCCAGTTGCTGTCGTTTCCATTTGAATTGAGAATAGGGTTTATAGTTGAAATAGAAACATACCTCTCATCCAAAGTATTTGTGTTCGTTATGTTGGTTGGGATTTTCCAGTTGTTTCCATCGTCATCACTGTAAGTTAAAAGTATGTCGCTGTAATTGTATCCTTCATGGTCAGTTACACCTTGTAAAAAAGCATCCACAGCGATATAAATTCGTGTATTGTTTGTATTCTTTCCGATAGAAGGAAAATTAAATGCAAAATTGTGATTAGTCTGATTCTTTCCCATTAAAACTGTTTTCATCAGTTTGGGAAAATAAAAACTATCTATCACGACAGTAGAATTTTGAGTGCTCGATTTCCATAACATAACTTGATTAGCTACCTTGTATCCCTGTTCGTCGTAATTGCTTTGTGTGTATGTGATGTATAATGTCGTTCCGATATACATTGCATCGAAACCAGTCCAGCAAGGTCCCCTACTCCCGTTTTCGCTAAGAACTAATTTTTTCACTCCCCAATTATTACCGTTATTTGTTGTTTCCCTATAGATAAGTGAATCGGGGTTCGTATTCGCCCGCCATATCACGGCTGCTCTGCCAGCATCGCCCGCAGCGATCGCAATTCTTCCGGCGTGAGTTGAATTAGTCTCAAATCTATTCCATGAACCCCATACTCGGTTTGAATCAAGTTTGATTACAGATAAACCACTTAAAGATGATGACGCAGAAAACGACCCCGCAAGTATAACACTTCCGTTTGAAGTTTGTGTTATAATGGGCCAAATTACATCATTACTGCCCGGTAGATGTAGAGGTGGGAGGTAGGTTGTAAAATTATTTTCTCCCTCAGAATTTTCAATGTATAAACTACTCTGGATAGGGGAACCGATTGATGGTGAACCATGACTCGCTATTGCTGTACTGAATGTATTATTTGGATACTGATAAAGTGTTAGGGAAGGATAACCTGCCCGGATACTTGGAACAATTTTCGGAACGCCCCAAGAGTTTCCACCGTCGTAACTAAAATTATAAGCAACTCTGCGTGATGTTGATAACGCTGTGCCGCTTGATGAATCTGTTGCAATCATCATTACGACGTGGACGTTCTCAGGATTTGTTGGATTCATCTCGATGTAGTTTACAGCCCCGCCGTTGCTCTGTAAATCCCAATATCCATAGATACCCGTTCCGGTTCCAACCGCTAATTGCGGATTGAAGTCTGTATTGTAATTGCCCGCATCATTGGATAAGTTCAACAAAGATTTTTTTACTATATCAATATGTTGAGAATGGAGAAACTGAAAAACGATTTGGGTCAGTATTATACTTATTAATAATTTTCGCATGATTTAAAAACTTGATATCTGCTGTTTTAAAATACAATGAAATATTTAAAAAACAAAATTTTGGGAGGTTTTAAACCTCGCATAAGCATAATTCTGAAAGCACAAAGGTTCATCAATATAAAAATACCCCATCCCACATTATGCAGAACAGGGTTAATGGGTAGTCTGAATCAATCCCAGTCTACCATTAATGATGATATTTGAAACGAATTTATTCAGAGACCTCCAGAAGGTTTAATTTGTTCGGGTTGAGCGAACCTTCGGGAGGTTGAAAACTTATTTTATCAACGTAAGCTTACGCACTTCTACATTATTACCGCTTTGCAATTTGTAAACATAAACTCCTGCACTCAAATCGGATGCATCGAATTTAACATTGTACAAACGACCGGCTTCTGCATTACCGCTAAACAGTGTTGCTACTTCTTTAC
>JBBINX010000127.1:0-3088 GCA_037443685.1 Ignavibacteriales bacterium | reverse complement strand
GAGGTCTTTGTTGCTGTCATAGATTCTTATAATCAGTTCATAATTGGCTACAAAAATATTTTCTTTTTTTATAAAAGATAATGCTTCGTAAGGAACCTGAAGATAAATATCAAGTCTGCTTTCTGTGTCGGTAGTCGAAGCAAACCCTAACGCTTCAAAATAAAATTTTGGTACACCTACTTCCTCTCGGCTTCTGGTTTCTACTTGAGATATTGAAACAGTCGGTGTTATGCTTAATAGGACGGTAAAAATAAAAAGACGAATACGCATTTAGTTTGCTTTCAAATTATTAGTTTTTTTGCCTGATGCTTTATACTTGGCGAACAGGTCGTACTCATAAGTATCGACGATTTTCACGTCGTAAAATTTTCCTACTTTCATCATATTTGCAGACTCGACTATAATCTGATTATCCACTTCAGGGGCATCGAATTCACTCCGGCAAAAGGCAGTGGATTTTGTTTTGCTATCGACTAATACTCTGATTTTTTTACCGATAAACGATTGATTTTTTTTGAATGAGATTTCGCTTTGTATTTGCATCAGAATATTTCTTCGGGCTTGCTTTTCATCGTCAAAAACCGGATCGCCTAAATCGAAAGCGGGCGTGTCTTCTTCTGCCGAGTAGGTAAATACACCCAAACGATCGAATTCGACTTCTTTCACAAAATCAACAAGCTCGTTAAATTCTTTTTCTGTTTCGTTCGGATAGCCAACAATCAACGATGTTCGTAGAGCTATACCGGGAACTTTTTTTCTGATTTTTTCTATTAACTTATAAGTTGCCCGCGAGCTTATGCCGCGCCGCATCGACTTCAATACTTTATTTGAAATGTGCTGTATCGGTATATCAATATATTTACAAAGTTTATGATTGTCAACATAAACATCTAATATATCTTCAGTAAAATTTTTTGGAAATGCATACATCAGTCGTATCCACTCAATCCCGTTAACGTTGCTCAACTTTTCTAAAAGTCGCTTCAGCGAACGCTTGCCGTAAATGTCTAATCCATAATAAGTTGTATCCTGTGCAATCAAAATAAGCTCTTTTACACCTATTGCGGCAAGTTGTTGTGCTTCCTTCTCGATACGTTCAATCGGTTTGCTGACGTGTTTACCGCGCATTAAAGGTATTGCACAAAAAGAGCAGGGATTATTGCACCCCTCAGAAATTTTTAAATATGCGTAGTGACGAGGAGTTGTCAGAAGTCGTTCGCCTAATAACTCGTATTTAAAATCTATTCCTAATTCTTTTGTAACTTGATTAATTTTATTAACACCGATGAATGCATCGACTTCTGGAATTTCTTTGTGTAATTCGGTTTTATAACGTTCTGAAAGACACCCCATTACAATCACTTTTTTTAGTATCCCTTGTTTTTTATAATCAACGGATTGTAATATAGTTTCTATAGATTCTTTTTTTGCGTCTTGGATAAATCCGCAAGTATTGATAACGATTATATTAGCATTTGCTATATTTTTAGTGATCGTATAGTTGCTGTGGTCGATTTGTTTGAGTAACTCTTCAGAATCTACAATATTTTTTGCACAGCCGAGCGTTAGAACGGCAATATTAGATGTTTTGGTTTTCACATTAAAATTTAATCAAATTGTCAGAGAATAAAAAACTTGACAAAACGAATTAATTATTGTATAATTCAATGTAAAAATTTGAGTACACAAAACTAAGATATAGGGGTATAAGATAATTCAAATTAATACGCACATACAGACAGGCGGGGTTGGGTGGCGAGGTTTCGGAGCTAAGACGTTTGGGGCCGGTCCAACGGAATCGAAGTCGTCTAACACAGCGGTCAGGCGGAACTCAGGAAAAAATGGGGCTGATATTAAGATATTTTTAATCGATGTAACCGGAGAACATTCTACAAAAGCCGAACAGCGGATATGTGTATCGTTTGGTTATAATGAAGAATTTATAAAAGAGCTAAAGAAAATACCTGGACGCAAATGGCACCCGAATGAAAAGCAGTGGAGCTTACCTAAAGGGAAAGAAACACTTGAAAAGATATTAAAAATCTTCAAAGATAAAAAGATAGAAATTGACTCGACGTTACATAAACATTTCTCGACTATAACAAGAGCAACCGAACTGAAGATCATTGACACACTTTCCGATGAAGTTATTGGAGAACTTAAAAAAGAATTAACGCTTCGGAATTACAGTAGTAAGACAATCAAAGTATATAAAAGTTGTATAAGTGCGTTTTTGCAATACATACATCCTCAACATCCGAAAGACATTACATCGGATGAAATCAAAACATATCTTTTGCACCTCATCGAAGACAAAGGATTTTCATCGGGTACAGTGAATCAGGTTTTCAACGCTATTAGATATCTTTATGTGGAGTTGTATAAAAAACCATTTGTTATCGGTAAATTACCACGCCCAAAGAAAGAAAAGAAATTACCCGATGTATTGAATGAAGATGAACTTATGAGAATATTTAATGCTGTGAATAATTACAAGCACAAGATAATGTTAATGATGGCATATGCACATGGATTAAGGGTAAGTGAAATCGTAAATCTTAGAATAGAAGATATAGATGCACAACGTGGACAGTTACACATCCGTGGAGCGAAGGGCAAAAAAGATCGTTATTTAAATTTATCTCAATTAATCTTGGAACCCTTGCATATTTACTGGCATTCTTATAATCTTGGAATAAAGGGCTGGTTATTTCCTAGTGGTTATCATAAGGACAAACACCTTTCTGTACGTAGTATTCAGGCAGTTAGCGAGAGGGCTATTCGTTCAGCACGTATAGGTAAGCCAGTATCAATGCACACTCTAAGACATTCATTTGCAACGCACCAATTAGAGCGGGGGAATGATATTAGATTCATACAGAAAATGTTAGGACATAGTAGCATCAAGACTACCGAAATTTACACACACGTTAGCACTGCAGATATTACTAAGATTAAAAGTCCGTTTGATTTTTTACCAATCGATAAGTTATTTGGAAATAAGGAAAAAGATGTTAAATTACTTAAAAAATAAAACTATAATGATTAATTACAGTTTATCCCGTTACGAAAACTTTCGGAACGGGAC
>JBBINX010000126.1:0-3103 GCA_037443685.1 Ignavibacteriales bacterium | reverse complement strand
GCAGCATTTTCGCAATCGTACGACTCAACTCGAAATGATTTTCGCTTTTCTTTTTCCTACCAAAATATTCAGTAAAAGCAGCAACAAAACCACCTCCCACTGTTACGTTCATAGCAAGAATATGGAGTGTAAAAGTAAACAGCAGTAAAAATTTCAACAGCCATATCGGCGCGGGTAAAGCTATAGGGTCGATATCGGGAATTATCGTTTGGTCTATCATTTCATTTCTCCTTCAGCTTATTCAATTCGTACAACCATTTTGCAAGGGCTTTTTTTTCTGACTCCGAGCCCATAAATGGAGGCATAAATCCTTTTAGTTGGCTCAAGTGTTCAATTTGGCTTTCAATGAACGGCTCTTGCCAGCCCTTAGTTAAAATTTTAATCCCGTTATAACCCTCGACAGCGTGGCAGCTTTGGCACTGAAGTTTAAAAACCTGTTCGCCCGCTTTCATAATAACAGCTTCATCTGCCGATTTCACGACAGTCCATTTTGCAGAGGGTAAAATACCGGCAGTCTTAAATTTATCAACTTCAGTTTTAAAAACATTATTCGAATACATATAATCGTAAATGATAAACGGTTTTCGGATTGCTTCACGCACCATCTCGCTAACTCCCATAACGAACAAACCTAATATTAGAAACATAAATGCTAAAGCCGCTGAAAAACGGTGTGGAACTCTGTATGGTAGAAAATAAGCGAATATAAATATTAACACTGAAAAGAAAACACCTAAGGCAGCAAATATTGTTATAGCAGGCGCACCTCCTGCTATAATATCGAATGCTAAAGGTGGGATTGATAACAAATACCATAATCCAGTTAATGGCAGCACAATAAAAGGAGCTAATATCCATTTAGCAGAATATTTTATCATCGTTGTTCTTAGTTCATCATCCTTTAAAAATGAAGATGTTAATAGTGCATACAAACCTGCAAGAGCAATCGTAACGGCAGTTCTCATCAATACAGACGGCAGCATCGTTGGATTGAAAAAACCATCCCAGAAACTTTTAGTTTGCAGCCAATCGCCTGGTGTGAGCATAAATGAGAGGATGCCGTTGATAACAAACAAACTCATCCAAGCTGCGATAAAATATATCCAACCAATGGATAGATGAGTTTTCCTGTCGAGCTTGTCCCAGGTATAGAAGTAAATCATTGCAGCTGCGATTTCAATGAAAAAGAAAACCCACTCGATTGCCCAACCCCACACAAATATATGAATCAGTGAAGAGGTAGCCATAGGTGTTACAAGTCCGATTGTAAACCAGATAGCAACACCAGTCAGTGCACCAAATACGAGTGTGAGGAGGATAAAAAATTTTGAGTGTAATTTGAGATAGTCTATAATCTTGAGATTATTCTCTCGGTAAGCTTTGCGTTCAGTTAGTACAAGAAACAGACCACCACCGATTGCAAATTGAGCTACGAATGTATGTATAATGGCTACAGAGCCGATGAGTATTCCACCACCAAGAAAAGGAATATCCCAGAATGGGTAATTCATTTGTTACTCCTTTCTATATTGATAAATTTAAAATTGTTTTGGATTTAATGTTTTGTTATTAGGCTTTATTTTAGACTACAAGTTCTACCCTTTTAACTTCGGGTGCATTTATTAGAACTGAACGTTCGATTCCTGCTCTCAAAGTTAAACGAGAGAGAGGACAATTTCTGCAGACACCTAAAAAACGTAAATTCACAATACCATCCTCACTTATGTTCACAAATTCAACATCGCCGCCATCAACCTGAAGATACGGTCTGCAAAAATTAAGGGCTTCCTCAATCCGCTCTATTAGCGATTTTTCTTTTAATTCCATCGCACTTTAATTGTTTAAATTTACTTCTACCCTTTTTGTTTTAACGCCGTTAATCGCGTTGATACTCAGTTGTGCCACCATATTGCGGGCAATGTTTTTAATGGCTGTTGCTTGAGGGGAATTCTTATCTTGAGCTACGATTGGCAAACCTAAATCCCCGCAAATACGAATTTTTGTATCAATCGGTATTTCACCTAAAAATCGTGCGCCTAATTCTTCGGCTTCTTTCTGCCCACCACCGTACGAAAATATTTCCTCACGCTTACCACAATGCGAACAAATAAAGTAGCTCATATTTTCGATGACCCCGAGAATTGGGACGTTCACCTTCTCGAACATTGCATAACTTTTACGAGCATCGGCAAGTGAAATATCCTGCGGTGTTGTAACTATAACTGCTCCCGATAATGGAATTGTTTGTACGAGTGTTAATTGAATATCGCCGGTTCCCGGTGGTAAATCGAAAATTAAGTAATCTAACTCTTCCCATTCAACATCGGTCATAAATTGCCGAAGAGCTCCGCTTGCCATCGGTCCTCGCCAAATAACTGCCTGATTCGGATCGACTAATAGACCAATCGACATTACTTTTACATCATGAGCCTCGAGTGGGATTAATTTGTTCTTTATCAACTTCGGAGTGCTGTTTATACCCATCATCAGCGGAATGCTCGGACCGTAAATATCGGAATCTATCAATCCAACTTTGGCACCATCCTGAGCTAAAGCCACTGCTAAATTTACAGCAACAGTCGATTTACCAACCCCGCCCTTCCCACTGGCAACTGCGATTGTGTTTTTTACATTTGTGAGTATGTTGTTTAAATTTACTTGTGGCGCTCTAAGAACGCTGCTCGTCATTTCAATCTGGATGTCTCCGACATTTGGAAATGTGTCCCTGATCGCTTTTGTAGCAGCCAACTTAAACTGGTCTCGAACCGGACAGGCGGGTGTAGTTAATTCAATTCTTAATGCTATATCATTATCGTTTATTTTAATATCCTTCACAAAACCGAGCGAGACGATGTCTTTACGAAGGTCAGGATCAATTACTACTTTTAGTGCATTAAGAATATTATCTGTATTTAAAACCATATTTATTTCTATCAATTTTTTGAAAAATTTGATAAAAAGATAAGAGATTTCGTTGGTATATGCAAATGGAAATTATTCAGAAAAATGATATAAGCAAAGTTGTCTTAACCCTCGACTCCATAATCCATCACTCAATATATCAATAATCTAGAATTATTTATACTGCCTTAAGTAGGCTAAG
>JBBINX010000125.1:0-3165 GCA_037443685.1 Ignavibacteriales bacterium | reverse complement strand
ACGAAAGTATTTTTTCAAGTTATCTCTTCTGTTTTCTTCACTTTGTAAATTGCTTGGGGATCCTGAACTTCGAATCCAATCCGTCTTCTCGGGACTTCAGGAAGAGGCGAAAGCTCATCGATAGTATTAAAAACTAACTGAAAATTTAGGTTATATTTTTTTTGCATCGCATCTAGCCTGCTTACAATATTTTTATTGGTCAATAATATTTCACGCAAACTAACAAACGCCCTAATTATCTCTTTATTCACTACAACCGCCCGATCATTCTTAAGTACTGAAGAAAGCATTGCAACACCCTGTTCAGTAAACACAAAAGGCATATAACGCCTACCATTTTTAGAAACGACTGAGGACGCAAATTGCGACCTCAAAGAGATTCATTCCCACTCAATCGTCGCTGGTGGTTTTGAACTAATATCATATACAACCCGATTCACACCTGTAACTTCATTAATAATGCGGTTCGATATTTTTTCTAAAATATCTGTCGGCATTCTGAACCAATCGGCAGTCATACCATCGACGCTTGTTACAGCACGTAAGGCTATCACATTTTCGTAGGTACGTTCGTCACCCATTACACCCACCGATTGAACAGGTAATAAAACGGCAAACGCTTGCCATATCAAATCGTAAAGTTTAGATTTTTTTAATTCCTCTATAAAGATATAATCTGCATTGCGTAATATTTCTAACTTATCAATAGTAATTTCGCCGATGATCCGAACTGCCAAGCCCGGACCCGGAAAAGGATGCCGATGAATTAAATCGTGAGGCAAACCAAGCTCGTTACCAACTGCACGGACTTCGTCTTTGAATAATTCACGTAGCGGTTCGATCAACTTAAGCTTCATTTTATCAGGAAGCCCCCCTACATTGTGGTGTGATTTTATAGTAGCAGAAGGACCTTTGAACGATTGGGATTCTATAACATCAGGATACAAAGTGCCCTGAGCTAAAAAATCAATATCGCCAAGCTTTCTTGCCTCCTCTTCAAAAATGTCGATGAAAGTGTGTCCGATAATTTTTCTCTTCAACTCAGGATTTTCAACCCCTTTTAATCTCTCGAGAAATATTTTTGAAGCATCTATATAAACTAAATTTATTTTATACTCGTTTTTAAATCTTTTGATAACTTCTTCGCTTTCATCTTTCCGCATCAGTCCATTATTGATGTGAAAACAAAATAGATTATCTCCGATAGCTTTGTGCATCAAAACAGCAAGCACCGACGAGTCGACACCACCGCTTAATGCACAAATGACTTTGCCGTTCCCCACAGTTCCTCTTATATCTTTTATGCTCTGCTCGATAAAAGACCCTGCACTCCAATCACCCTGACAACCGCAAATTTTAAATGCAAAATTCTTAAGAATATCTTTTCCAGCACAAGTATTATTAACTTCAGGGTGAAATTGTAATCCAAAAATTTTTTTCTCAATATTTGTTATTGCACAAATTGGAGAGTTTGCGGAATATGCGATTGTTCGAAATCCCTCAGGCAATTTTGTGAGTGCATCTCCGTGACTCATCCAGACGTTCGTTCTTTTATCAATATTATAAAACAAGTCAGTCGTATCATCGATTATTATTTCTGTTCCACCATATTCACGCTTAGCTGATTTATCAACTTCACCACCAAAGAGATAAGCGATAGCTTGCAAACCGTAGCAAATTCCAAGCACAGGAATTTTGATGTCAAAAATTACTCTTGATGGTAATGGGGCATCCTCAAGATATACACTCGAAGGTCCACCTGAAAGAATAATTCCTTTGACGTTAATCTCATTAATTTTTGATATTTGAAAATAATAAGGATGTATCTCTGTATAAACTCCGAGGTCTCTAATACTCCTTGCAATAAGTTGTGTGTATTGTGACCCGAAATCGAGAATTAGTATTTGCTCAGTTTGAACCATTTGTCAAAAAATATCTAAAATATGTTTTCAATATAGAAAATTTTGACCTAATATGCGAAAATTTTCTGCAACAACATACAATTGTAAGGATATATATATAAATCAACACCTAAATCAAACCATAATTATAAGTAAATCTAATTATTTAAGGAGTATTTATGAAGCGAACTGGATTTTTATTGATTTTAATTGCCTACTCGTTGACGGTATTCGGACAGTCCACAGATAACGAGCCACGATCTAAAAACGATGTTTCGTTCGACCAAAACAGTTATTTTATACTCGGTATGCTGTCAATGACGCTGAAGTATCCAGAAAAACTTGAACTAAACAATTTTAATCAAAAAGGATTTATGATAGGAAATAAAAAAAACAGTAAAAATATCGATGAAATAAATTTTAGTGATCATCTGATCTTTTCGATAAACATTGGAAGTGAAAATTCCTTCGGTTTTTCTATGAATGATAATGTTCTAAAATATTCTACCACAACTGGTTTATTATTCGATACTGTAAAACATTATACTGGTTTCGTCAATCTTGTTTCTTATAATGTTAACGTTGAATTAATAAATAACATACCAATAATCAATAGAAGAATAATAGGAGGAGTCGCTGTTACTTTCTTTAATATAGGAGGAAACGTTACTTATTTGGCTGGGGGAAAATATGACAAAAAATTTATCGGAGCAATCGACTTGTTACCTTTTTATATGCAAATATATGGTAAATTAGCGTTAAAGAATGCCACATTCGGAATTGGATTACTCTATAATCCATACAGCTTTGCTGAATATCGATTTGGTCCGAAAGAATTTATGGGTGAATACAGCGGTGTTAAGTTAAGTTCGTCTATGTACAATAAATTTATGGTGCAAATATATTTGAATTTACACTAATCAGATTTTTTACCTACGCCTATAATCTAGCCCTAATACTGGCTCTTTGATCGACATTAAACATGCTAAAACCCGGGAGTTGCACATAACCATACTGAGATACGTGGCAATGAAGTCGTTGAGAAGTTTGTGGATAATCTAGTAAAGCGTCGCTTCAAAAGGCAGGGTACGTCCTGGACAGTAAATGAGTGAAATAATCTTTTAGTTTAAAGTTTTGTATATTGCCACTACTTACAGCAACCTATTGACCCAAGAAAAATGGATGCTACCTTCAACATTCTTTATATATAATCCCGTCCGTTCTGCAGCTGGGTATGCGGCAAATCCAAAATCTCTCTACCACC
>JBBINX010000124.1:0-3299 GCA_037443685.1 Ignavibacteriales bacterium | reverse complement strand
CAGCTATAAAACCACAAACAATGAAGACTAAAGAAGTAAAACCTGTTGAACCTAAAGTCGAACTAGAATAAACAGGAAAAATATATATATTATATAATAAACAATAAACAATAAATAAAAGGAGAATTAAAATGAGATTAACATCACTGATACTAACAATCTTGTTGTTGGCTTTTTCTTCAATAATCGTTGCTCAGCCGATTTATGAAGCGAAGTTGATGAACGAATCGTTAGTTGCACCAAACCAATACGAATTTGACATATTCGTTAAAAGTACAGGTATTTTGCCAATGGAAGCATACGGATTACAAGTATGCTTAATTTTTGATGATGCAATACGCAATGCTGGCACTCTTACATCGACGTATATAGCTGGTTCCAGTACAATGAACGCTGACCAAACACCATCCAACCCAAATGTGGCTACGCTTGTTGGGACAAAAAGAGTATGGAAGTTAGCGGCTAAAGCACCTACCGGTGGTATGGCCGGCAACGGCACACTAATATCCACTGTAGGTGATGGAACGAAGTTGGGTCGATTTAGAATAACTACCACAGCAACATCGTTTGCACCGGTAATACCGAATATTCAGTGGAATTTTGAGATAAGTCCATATACTTATGCAACAAAATTCTTTGTTTTTACAGAAGATAGAACCGATGCAGTTGATATTACCGTTCCAACAAGTCATTTAAATCTATTACCAAACTATCCATTGGTCCAATACGCAGTTACGGCATCTGTGAGCGGTACTGGTGGCACCGTAGCACCTTTAACCCAAAATGTTTGGCATGGCGCTACAGCCACAATTAATATAAATCCAGCTCAAGGTTACATAATTTCATCTATTACTGACAATGGAGTTCCGGCAACAATAGCTAATCCTTACTTAGTTACTAATGTAACCGAACCACGCGATGTGGTAGTGTCTTTTCTACTTTTTATTCCACCAACAAAATACCGCAGTATTTCAGTTGACCAACTTGCCGATGCCCGAGGTTTAAAGGATGTATTAGGTAAATCAATTCCCAAGAAAAACTTTCAAGTAGAATTTAAACTCAAGTTGACATACCCTGATGTATTCCCGTCACCTAAGAACAAACTTTATATAGAATTCGGCAGCGCCCCGACTGTATTAAACATTACAGTAGATAATGAATATACACTAGAAGGTGCCATTGATGGTAAGAATAAGAAGTTTACTTACACCTTTACATCAGAATTATTACCGGGTGATGAAATTGTATTTGACGGTTTTGCAGTAAAAGACAAGAAACAAAAAGGGAAATATTGGTATTTGCCGGTAAATACAGTGATAAAAGAGAAAATAATAAAGAATACACTAACAGATACAGCGCCGGAGTGGGAACTCAACCAGCCGCGTCTACGTATGCCGAACTTCGTGAATGCACTAGAAGGCACATACGCAGGTTATTTCACCACAGCAGGTGGATTGTTAGTAGGACAGAATCGTACCGATAGCTTGAAGTTTTACGGATGGTTATTATCACCAAAACCGACAGATGTATTAGCTACCTTGCGTGATAAATTAGGTTCGAATAAGCACACTGGAGTTCCCCGCGGAATCGATTTTTTTGCTGGTGAACCTCCTAAAATAATAGTGAAGGGTCAGAAATCGTTACCTGCTACAAAACATAACAATCAGTTGCTTGCTGAGTTAGTCATGTTGAAATTAAATATTGCGGCAAGCCAATTAGAAATTATCCCAGCTGGGTTTGGTGAATTGAAGTATAGAAATATCGGAAATGATTTTGACGGAAAAACTGTAAACGAAATCGCAACCATAGCTGACGAAAAAGTTATGGGTATGTATAGATGGATTGGTCCCAAGGCGCAATTCACAAGGGATTACGAAGGAGCACAATATTTCGCTAATTTGTTCACTGTTGTTAAATCTATCAACGAAGCTTTTGTAGCTGATATAGATACTTTGAGTTGGGGAGCTGGTCTTAAGTTAACAGGTGTAAAAACACTTGAAGGTACGCCTTTGCAAGAAAGCGGTTTAAAGCCCGTAACGATAGCCCCGAACAATATAGTAGATAAGATACCATCGTCCTTTAGTTTGTCGCAGAACTATCCTAACCCGTTCAACCCGACGACAACGATAGAATTCACGTTACCCGATGAAGCAATTGTAACGTTGAAAGTGTACAACGTACTCGGACAAGAGGTTGCAACATTAGCGAATAGAGAAATATTTACAGAGGGATTAAACTCTGTTGAATTCAATGCTAGTGCGTTGCCGTCAGGTGTTTACTTCTATCGGATCACCGCAGAAGGTACGGGTGAAGAAGTACAGAAGTTCACACAAGTTAAAAAGATGATGTTGATGAAGTAATCCTTCGCCTAAGGCGGATGATGTAGACAGAATTGTGCGACTCATACTTAAATGTGAGTCGCACATTATTCATCTGTTTGTTAATGCCTCTCGCGTGGTTTTGTAATAACCCGCGGGAGGTTTTTTTTAATGTTATCTAAAAAGTCTCTCGCAAAGGCAGAATGATAATTGGAAAAACTGCTACAATGAAACACAAAGAAATCTTTGTGATTCGCTTTGGCATCTGTGCGCGGGAAAAATTTGTTACATTCTAGTCAACCCCCAAATTAACGAACGACGAATTAATTCTTGACTTGCTTCCAATTATTGATTATATTATCCACGTCATCAGGCGATGACGGTGCTAAATATATTATTTCAAGCTACTTTTATCTGTAAGAGACTTCTGAAAAATTAAATCTGTAAGAAATGAATAATTTTCATAGAACACAGAAAACGCGAATTTGACGGATATACACGAATTATTATCTGTGCCGATCCGCTGAATCTTTGTTCATCCGTGTTCTATTATTCTTTAAATAGTTTATTTTTCTCATAAAAGTTGAACTTTGCGTAACATCAGTAAATAAGTAACAGAGACTTTTGAACAATTATAATTTTGTCGTGTTGAGCGGAATGGAGTCCTGAGCTTGCCGAAGGACGAAGTGAAGTCCGAAACATGTTTTTTAAACCCAAAAACACCCTTCGACTTTGCTCAGGGTGACTAACTTTTCGATTATTCAGATGTCTCTAACATCTAATTCGCCTCCCGAACGATAAGTGTTCTATATATCTATCTATGAAATTAACTAACATAATATTAAAGGAGATTTAAATATGAAAAAATTAATTCTATTATTTTTAACATTAACTATGCTTGCAGGTTTTGCCGGCGAAGTGAATGGGCAAGTAACATTTTTTGGACCAGTTAATTTTGGTACAGGCGCACCAACAGGTAGT
>JBBINX010000123.1:0-3400 GCA_037443685.1 Ignavibacteriales bacterium | reverse complement strand
ACAAGCACTCTTTTCCTCGCAAATATTGCATCGTTACGAACGGTTTTTGAAACCGCTCCATTCCTGCTCTTATTCTTCGGACCTGCTATTACGATGCGATTAATCTCTGAAGAAAAGAAAAGTGGTACAATTGAACTTTTAACAACCAAACCTATTAAAGACCACGAAATAATAGTCGGAAAATTTTTAGCAAGTTGGGTGTTGTATCTTATCGCACTGCTCCCGACACTTTTCTATTACATAACGATTTCAATGTTAGGTAGTTTGGATATTGGTCCGATAATAGGCGGTTATTTAGGGCTTATGTTAGCAGGTGGAGTTTTTTTAAGTATCGGTGTTCTCGGTTCATCGTTGACTGAAAATCAGGTTGTTGCGTTCATTCTCAGTTTCCTACTGGTATTTGTACTTTTCATACTCGATAAAATACTTTTATTCGTACCAGGAGCGCTCGCATCAATCTTCGAATATATCAGCATCGATTATCATTTTTCAAACATCGCACGCGGCGTTATAGATACACGAGATATTATCTACTATTTTTCAACGATTGGTTTAATGCTGTATTTAAGTACTGTTGTTTTAAGTAAACGTCGTTGGTCATAATATAAAGAGGTCAATATGAATAAAACAAAACAGCAAATATTTATTCAAGTAATAGTTACTATTGGAATCTTAATCCTTATTAATTTCATTTCAGTTCGCCTTTTCATCCGGCTTGACCTAACAAGCACAAAGGCATATTCCCTTTCTGAAGCGAGTAAAAATCTTGTAAAAAACCTTGACGATAAATTTTTAGTAAAAGCATACTTTACTGCTGAACTTCCCGCACCATACAATAACAATCGCAGGTTGCTGAAAGACCAACTTGATGATTACAGAGCTTACTCTAAAGGGAACTTTCAGTATGAATTAATTGACCCTTCGGCAAAACCCGAAGTTGAACAAGAAGCTCAACGTTATGGCATCCCTCCAGTCCAAGTACAAGTTGTCAAAGATGATAAACTCCAAATCGAAAAAGCTTATATGGGGTTAGTTCTGCTATACGGCGACAAGCAAGAACATATTCAAGTAGTCCAGAATCTCGATAAAATTGAATACGAGATCAGCTCAAAAATTAAAAAGCTCACATCTGATGTTCAGAGAAAAATTGGTTTTCTTTCAGGACACGGTGAACCAGAAATGGAAAAAATTAAACAATTCCAGCAGCTTGTTTCAGAGCAATATTCATTGGTGCCCGTCTCAATTTCAGATGCGCAATCGATACCAAGTGATATAACAGCTTTGATTATCGATGCACCTAAACAGAAGTTTACCGAAACAGATAAGTATCTAATTGACCAATACATTATGAAAGGTGGCAAGGTAGCTTTCTTTATCAACCAAGTCGATGCAACGTTACAACAGCAGATGGGACAAGCTCTAACAACCGGACTTGAAGATATGTTGGAAACATACGGAGTTCGTATTAACGCAGATTTAGTACGTGATGCACGGTGTGCAAATGTAACGTTACAGCAACAATCAGGATATATGACATTCCAAAGTCAGATTCCATACCCATACTTACCTGTAGCAAGTGAGTTTAATCCTGCAAGTGTGATTGTAAAAAATTTAGGACCAGTCATGTTTCACTTTGTGAGTTCGATCGATACAAGTTTAGCACAGAACAAAGGAAATAAATTAACCGTCCTCTTGACGTCTTCGAACAAAAGTGGGAGAATGCAAGGTTATTTCATAATTAATCCTACTCAACAACTTACAGCAGATATGTTCAACGAACAATTTTTACCATTAGCAGTTACACTCGAAGGGTCATTCAAGAGCTTGTTTGCTGAAAAGCAAGTTGCTCTAGATTCAATCGGTCAACAGAATATCAACTTGAATGAGAAACTTAACACAAGTATAACGACTAAGATAGCCGTAGTCGCTGATGGGGATTTTATACAGGATGCATACGCTGGCACGAAGGATAATTTAATATTTGCAAACAACTTAGTCGATTGGTTAGTAGATGAAGTTGGACTAACATCCATAAGAACAAAAGAAGTTACAGCAAAACCTCTTGACGAAGTATCCGAGGGGACAAGAACGTTCGTCAAGTCATTCAATTTAGCTGCCCCACCACTGCTTATCATCATCGTCGGAATAATTCGATGGCGTTTACGGATCGCACGTCGTAAACGGATTGAAATGATACCATAAGAAACCAAAATTCAAAGAACAAAAATCAAAATACAAATTCGACAATATGAAAAAATCGACATTATATTTAATAGCAATTTTTATAATTCTCTTAGTAGCTGCATACCTTGTTTTTTCACCAACCAAAGAACGGACCTCGAGTTACTCGTTGTCTGACCTAAATTTAAAGATTGATTCAGCGTTGGTTAATAAAATCGAAATTACAAAAGGAATAAATTCAGTCAAAATCGAGAATACGGGTGGGAAATGGAATTTAGTATCTCCTGTAGATTACAAAGCTGATGAACAATCAGTACTAAGGTTACTCTCTTCAGCTAATAAATTCAGAGTCATGAGTTTAATTTCTTCTAACCCTGCCAAACAGACCCTTTATCAAGTTGATTCTTTATCCGGGACCGAAATAAATTTCTCCGACAAAAAAGGAAACACCATTTCCTTAATCGTTGGTAAGATGGGACCGTCGTATATGGAAACGTACATCCGAAGAGCAGCTTCCAACGATGTTTATTTAGCTGAAGGGTTTAATACTTGGGATATCAATAAAGAAGTGCGTGATTGGAGAGACAAAACTATTTTCAAAACTGAACAAAATTCAGTAACGCAATTAATTTTTGAATACACTAAAAATAAATTCACTTTATCAAAGCTAGATACTATAAACTGGATGGTTGACCAAGACTCAGCGAATAATTCTACGGTTAATACCTTACTCACTTCACTTTCCAACTTACGGACAGATGATTTTACAGATACGACGGTTAGTTTAACATCGCCTCAGTTGAAACTGCAGGTAACTTCAAACGAAACGACAAATCTCCAACTCTACCCGATACCGCCCGATAGTGCAAGGTATTGGGTTAGCACTTCACTATCTCCACAGATTTTCGTGGTGAGCAAATACACAGCACATCAATTTTTCAAACAGAAGAAGGATTTAAAGAAGTAAAGCTGTTCTGCGTTTGTTTGTTTATAACAAAACTTTTATATTCACACCAACACTACGGGTTTACTTGGTAGTAATTTTTACTTTAAATTTAACCAAATAGTTACGCAGACAGTGAGAATACCATGTTCGAATTTAAATTGAAATCATCCATCATACTCAGAATGTTCATCATTGCTGGGTTAACGTTGTTATTATTAATACCAGCGCTATTCGTAGAGTCACTTATTTCAGAGCGGAGCTCGAGGCGTGACG
>JBBINX010000122.1:0-3531 GCA_037443685.1 Ignavibacteriales bacterium | reverse complement strand
TCGATGTCGGACAGACTGTAGCGGCAAGTTTACAAGCCCCGAAACTATTTGTTATCGCTAACGACTTAAAAAAAATGCAGGTGGAAGCAAATGTTGACGAAGCTGACATAGGCAATATTCAAATCGGACAAAATGTTACATTTACCGTTGATGCACATTCGGGTAAAGAATTTGAAGGAACTGTAACACAAATCAGGTTAGCACCGCAAACGGTTCAAAATGTTGTTACATATACAGTCATCATAGAAGTTCCGAATCCTGATCTGAAGCTAATGCCTGGTATGACTGCAACAGTTTCAATTTTAATCGATGAAAAGAATGATGTTTTAAGAGTGCCAGCGCTTGCGTTACGTTTCCAACCGCCGCAGGCAGTTTTAGAAAAAATCGAAAAAGAATTTCAAGAAAAGATGAAGAAGAATTTGCAGGATACAAGTAAAACCGGTTCAGACCCAACCGAACAGCAGCACCGGCAAGAAATTGCTCGTCGATTTGCCGGGGGCGGTGGTCAAGGAATGGGTGGATTTTCAGGTGGCGGACAAGGTGGACATAGCCGGAGTGGACCTGGTGCAGAAAAACGCAGATCTATTCAAAGAGTATGGTTAATTGATAGCACTGGTAACCTTAAGTTTGCACAAGTTAGAACGGGACTTTCTGATAACCGATATGTTGAAGTAAAAGGCGGTTTCGTAAATGAAGGAGATGAAATTGTAATCGGAATGGAAATACCGAATCCCGGCGTGCAACAAGCTCAACAAACAAATCCGTTTGCACCGCGTACTCAAACGGGTCCTGGTACGCGTAGAATGGGTTTTTGAAGTCAGGATAATATATGATGAGATGGTTTGAAATATTAACGATTGCGTTCGATGCATTGATTAGAAATAAAATGCGTTCGCTTTTAACGATGTTAGGAGTTATTATCGGTGTCGGAGCGGTTATTGCTATGATTGCGATTGGTCAGGGTGCGTCGTTTTCTGTGGAATCACAAATTGCATCATTAGGCCAAAATGTTTTAATGATTTATCCAGGCGCAACAGCGCGGGGCGGAGTGAGCGGTGGGGCAGGAAGTATTAGTACATTAACAGTTGCTGATGCCGAAGCTATCGTCGAACAATGCCCATCTGTTGCATATATGAGTCCGATTTTGCGGGCGAACTCGCAAGTGATTGCCGGAAATTTAAATTGGAGCACAAGTGTACAAGGCGGGACAGCAGATTTTTTTGCGATCCGTGATTGGAAACTCGACAACGGTGAATTATTCTCTGATGCCGACGTAAAAGCAAGTGCCAAAGTATGCGTCATCGGTAAAACCGTTGCCAATAATTTATTTCAAGGCAGCGATCCAGTTGGACAAATGATCCGAATCAGAAATATTCCGTTTAAAATTGTAGGCACAATGAAATCAAAAGGGCAGAGTGTTTCTGGCCAAGATCAGGATGATATTATCGTGGCGCCTTATACAACGGTTCAAAAAAGAATTTTAGGAATTAATTTTATCTGGGGTATTATGGTATCGGCAATCAGTAAGGATAAAATTTTCCAGGCACAACAGGAAATTACTGATGTGCTTCGTGTCCGGCACCGGTTACAGCTTTGGGACGAGAACGATTTTACAGTTCGTAATCAAACCGACATCGCTGAAACGGCAACTGCAACTTCAAAAATAATGACCATATTGTTGGGAAGTATAGCGTCAGTTTCATTATTAGTTGGTGGAATTGGAATAATGAACATTATGCTTGTTTCTGTTACCGAACGCACCCGCGAGATTGGAATTAGGATGTCGATAGGTGCAAGAAGACGCGATATTCTCTCCCAGTTTCTTATGGAAGCGATGGTGTTAAGTCTACTTGGTGGATCTATTGGGATTATTTTTGGTGTTACTGGTTCAAATTTAATTTCAAAATTTGCTGGTTGGCCCACGTTTGTATCGGAAAGCTCTATATTTCTCGCTGTGTTTTTTTCGATGGCAGTTGGTGTCTTTTTCGGATTCTATCCTGCGCGCAAAGCAGCAAGTCTAAATCCAATTGATGCATTGAGATACGAGTAAGGAAAATTCAAAGTAGAAACAGTTAAGAAATCAAAATGTGAATTAATTAATCCCAATAGGGAAAAATATACTTAACAGAAGTAAAAAGTTTAGACACGCAACAATGATGGCAATGATTATGAGAGTGAATTTTGTCAAAGGTTTGTTAACATATTTTCCCATCACACGTTTTGACGAGGTAAGGTAAATTTGTAAAAATACAGTAATCGGGAGTTGGATACTTAAAAACATCTGCGAGTAGATTAAGCCTTTAAATGGAGCGGTGATTAAAAAAATAATCAGTAAAGCAGATACGAGTGAGATAGCCACACCTAACTTCGAGTGGTTATCTTTAATATCGTAAGGTTCGATAAAAAATCCGGCAAAGATCGTTCCGCCTGCCATACCGGAAGTAATAGAAGAAGCAATTCCAGCAAATAACAGTGCGATCGCAAAAACAAAAGAAGCAGCTTTGCCGAGTAGCGGTGTCAACAGATTTTCGGCTTGCTGTAATTCGGAAATAGGAATATTGCTTTGAAAAAAAGTTGCAGCAGCCAATATGATCATAGCGCTGTTAATTGCCCAACCGATAATCATAGAGAACAATGTGTCGAGGAATTCGTAATCCAATTGCCGTTTAATAATTTTATCGTCTTTGATATTCCACTGTCGGCTCTGAATTATTTCTGAATGTAAAAACAAATTATGCGGCATGACAACGGCTCCTAGCACACCCATCACAATAATCATCGAACCTTTCGGTATCGCAGGAGTTAACCAACTTGCGGCGGCAACACTCCAATTGATATCTACTAAGAACAATTCGTAAATGAAAGCCAATCCGATAATTGAAACAAACGCAATTATCCATTTCTCAATTATTTTGTATGAATTTGTGAACAACATAACGCAAACAAAGATAAAAGCCATCACGGCTCCTATTTTAAGGGGAATATTAAAAAGCATATTTAATGCAATTGCAGCTCCTAAAATTTCTGCCATAGAGGTTGCGATGGAAGCAAACATTGCAGTTGTTAAAATTCCTCTACCGGTCCATTGGGGGAGATACTTAGTCGTTGCTTCCGATAAACATAAACCGGTTGCGATGCCCAAATGTGCAACATTGTGCTGTAGAATAATTAGAAAAATTGTAGATAATGTGATTACCCATAACAAAGAATATCCATAATCTGAACCTGCGGCGAGGTTAGTAGCCCAATTACCAGGGTCAATAAATCCTACGGTAACCAATAAACCTGGTCCAATATATCTCAACAAATCACCTGCTGTAAACCGTGGCTTATGCTGTTTTTTATTTTTTATATCGTTTAAGAGATATTTTATCGTTTTAATCATATAAGTTTGGTTAAATATATATAATATTTTGGTTTGAAAAAATTTGTAAATATAAATTATAAAAACTAATGATTTTATTCGAACTCATCCTCCTGCGCCTTTGCTAGAAATAAATTTTTATATAATTGCAATAATAGTTTTCTTTA
>JBBINX010000121.1:0-4064 GCA_037443685.1 Ignavibacteriales bacterium | reverse complement strand
TTCACACAATTTGACTTAACAATTTTTTAACACAGTTTCCGAACTCTAAAATCTCTTACTTGCCTTTCTATCCATTTCTTACTAAATTTGTATCAAATATAAACAAATATCAGATAGAATCGATTAATAACAAAAATTTTGGAGAAAATAATGGCAATAAAAATTGGAATTAACGGCTTCGGTAGAATCGGTAGATTAGTTTTTCGCCGCGGTTTGGAAGTCGGAGGCTTAGAATTTGTCGGCATCAACGATATAACAGATGCGAAAACACTTGCACATCTTTTGAAATATGATTCGGTTCACGGAAAATTTAACGGGACGGTGACTCATACAGATAATTCGATAATCGTAAATGGGAAAAGTTATCCTGTGATGGCAGAAAAAGACCCAGCAGTATTACCATGGACAAAATTAGGTGCCGATATCATAATCGAAGGAACGGGTGTATTTACAAAACGTGAAAAGATCGAATTGCATATAAAAGCTGGAGCAAAAAAAGTAATTCTGACAGCGCCGGCTAAAGACGAAATTGATGCTACTATAGTATTGGGTGTGAATGAAAATATGTTAACAGGAAAAGAGGTTATTCTCTCGAATGCTTCCTGCACAACTAACTGTCTTGCACCGATGGTAAAAGTTTTGCACGATAATTTCGAAGTCAAAAAAGGTATGATGACTACAATTCACGCTTACACGAACGATCAGCGAGTATTAGATTTACCGCATAAAGATTTGCGTCGTGCTCGTGCAGCCTCACAAAATATTATTCCAACTACAACGGGTGCGGCAAAAGCCGTTGGAAAAGTGATACCCGAATTAAAAGGAAAGTTAGACGGTTTTGCTCTACGCGTTCCGGTCCCAAATGGTTCAGTTACTGATTTCGTTGCAGAATTAGGAAAAATTGTTACAAAAGAGCATATTAACGAAGCTATGAAGAAAGCATCCGAAACATATCTAAAAGGAATTTTAGAATACTGCACCGACGAAATTGTTTCGAGCGACGTTATCGGAAACGACTATTCGTGTATTTTCGATTCCCTTTCGACCATGGTAATTGGCAATATGGTAAAAGTTGTCGGATGGTATGATAACGAATGGGGCTATTCTTGCCGTGTGGTAGATTTGATAAAAAAGATAACTTAATTTATTCTTAATAAAATTTCAGACGGCTGGCGGTAATTATATCGGTTAAGCTGTTTTTTATTAAAATTTGAAACTTGCCCCACGAAATGAATTTAGTTCAGCAAGCGGGTACAAAATTCTAAATTGTTTTTAAGGAAATGAAAATGAATAAAATGACAATAGATGACATACAATTAAAATCAAAACGAATTTTGGTGCGTGTTGATTTTAACGTCCCGATCGAAAACGGGGTTGTTACAGACGATACTCGAATTATAGAATCGTTACCGACTATCAAGAAAATTTTGACTGATGGCGGAAGAGTAATTTTAATGAGTCATTTGGGAAGACCGAAAGGGAAACCAAAACCCGAATTTTCTCTTGTACCAGTTGCGAAACGAACTTCTGAGCTTTTAGGCATTGAAGTAAAGTTTGCTTCCGATTGTATTAATACACCTGCGAAAGAAGCGGTAGCAAATTTAAAAGATGGCGAATGTTTGTTATTAGAAAACCTGCGATATCATAATGAGGAAGAAGCAAACGATGAAAATTTTGCAAAAGAATTATCAACATTAGGTGATGTTTATGTGAACGATGCTTTTGGTAGTGCTCACCGTGCTCACGCTTCTACCGAAGGCGTAACTCGATTTATTAAGCCAGCAGTAGCTGGATACTTAATGCAGAAAGAACTTAAATTTCTCGGTAGCACACTCGATAATCCTGTTCGGCCTTTCACTGCAATTTTGGGTGGTGCCAAAGTTTCTGGAAAAATTGATGTGATACAAAACTTGTTATCAAAGGTTGATACTCTTATTATTGGCGGCGGGATGGCTTATACATTCTACAAAGCCAAAGGTTTAGAAATTGGCGATTCACTTCTTGAACAAGACAGAATCGAATTAGCAAAATCGTTGTTGAAAGAAGTTTCAGAACGTAATATCAAATTTTTACTTCCAGTCGATTGTGTGGTTGCAGATAAATTCGATAACGCAGCCCATAAGAAAATTGTAAAAATAGAAAACATCGAACCCGGATGGCAAGGTCTTGATATAGGTCCTCAAACTGTGAAGCTTTTTAAAGAAGCTATCAATGCATCCAAAACGATAGTATGGAACGGACCGATGGGTGTTTTTGAAATGGAAAATTTTGCGGTTGGAACTAACGCTGTTGCAAAAGCGTTGGCAGATGTAACAAAAACTGGCGCTGTTACGATAATTGGCGGTGGCGACTCGGCGGCTGCGATTGCGAAAGCCGGACTCGAGAAAGCTGTTTCGCACGTTTCTACAGGTGGCGGTGCATCGTTAGAATTCTTAGAGGGTAAAATTTTACCCGGTGTTGCGGCACTTTCTAATCGTTAATACCTAACGGACAATTGTCAATTAATAATTAACATTTGACTATTAACTATTGACCATTAACTATTAACAACTAACTATTATTTTGTCTTATTCCCAAAATAGCAATTATTATCGCCCGTCGTTGTTCAGTGGATTTAAATTCTTTCCCCCTGTTATCAAAGGATTATTAATTTCGAATACAGCGATTTACCTGTTAACATCTTTTTTCGGGATGTTTCGATACGGCGATTTTCAACTTTCCGATACAATCACAAATCTTTTTGCCCTTTTCCCTTTGCACACTGATTTATATGGGATGCCGACATTCGAGATTTGGCAGTTGTTTACTTATATATTTTTACATGCCAACTTCCTGCATTTGTTATTCAATATGTTCGCACTTTGGATGTTCGGTATGGAGTTAGAAAATACCTGGGGTTCAAAAAAGTTTTTCTTGTATTACTTATTATGTGGTTTAGGTGCAGGATTATCTAATTTGATAATCGGACCATTGTTTACACAGGGTGGACCTACAGTAGGAGCATCGGGTGCTGTATACGGAATACTGCTCGCTTTTGGTATGCTCTTCCCGAATAGACCAATCTTCCTATATTTTTTCATTCCTTTACGGGCCAAATATTTCGTAATGATATTCATGGCGATCGAGTTATATGCAGGAATAACCGGCACACAAGATGGTATCGCACATTTTGCTCATTTGGGTGGAGCAGCTATCGGTTTTTTGCTGTTGATGGTTGATTCGGGAAAAATCCCGGCTATAAAATGGTGGAATACTTTTAGAAGTATTTACACAAAACCACCGCGTTACTCATCTGTAGATAGTAGTAAAGAGCAAGTAAGCGATGCTAAATTTTATGATATCCAGAGTAAAAAGGAAATTGATCCCGATCAAAAAATTGTTGATGAGATATTGGATAAAATCAGCCGCGACGGTTACCAAAATTTAACAGAAGCAGAAAAGAAAATTTTATTCGAAGTAAGTAAAAAATTAAAATAAATCATAAATATATATGACTTCTTCGGAACAAAATATCCATCCTACTTACAAGGTCGGAATAAGACGGCACACACGACAGGTTAATGTCGGCGGAATTCTCGTCGGCGGTGGAGCGCCAATTTCTGTGCAGACTATGACAAAGACGAAAACCGCAGATGTTGAAGCTACAGTCAAACAAATCATCGAAGCGGCTGAGGCCGGATGCGATATTATCCGACTTACAGTCAACGATAAAGAAGCAACCGATGCAATGCCAAAGATTGTAATGAGATCTCCGATACCTGTCGTAGCTGATATACATTTTAATCACATCTACGCTCTAAAAGCAATTGGAGCGGGAGTGGCAAAAGTTCGAATAAATCCGGGAAATATCGGTTCAAAGGAAAAAATTAAACAAGTGCTTGATGCGGCGAAAGAAAAAAACATCCCAATCCGCATCGGTGTCAATTCCGGTTCACTCGAAGAAGATATTCTTGAAAAACATGGTTATCCGACCGCCGAAGCCTTATACGAAAGCGCCATGCGGCACGTTGAAATTTGTGATGAGTTTAATTTCAAAGATGTAGTAATATCTGTAAAATCGACAG
>JBBINX010000120.1:0-4308 GCA_037443685.1 Ignavibacteriales bacterium | reverse complement strand
AAACCGAAATTCCAACTAGTTTCGATTGTGTAACTTCGAATGTATTGAAAGTTCCGGTAACACCGGTTCCTTCTTTTCGAATATCTTTTTTAGCAGTCAACTTAACCAATAAAAATGCGCTCGGGAAAGAACCGATAAAATAGCCGATTAATATGCTGACCAGATAATCTGTCAAATTTGTTCTAAATCTTTAAAAAATCATAATTTATTGCTTAAAAATACTAAAAATTGACCTGATTAGCAAGGATGCGAATTGAAACAGGTTTGGGAATTATAAGAATCAGCTTTTCGCTTGGTATAGGTGATAACTTTAGTTAGGCAAAGCTACACTTTGGTTTAATAAATAATTTCTGATGCTGACCTTCTAATAAAAATTCCGGAACAGCGGTAAGCGCTTCATCGCAGGCGTTGATGAAGTAGGACGTGGTCCGCTGGCTGGTCCGGTTGTAGCTGCTGCGATAATATTTCCGCGTGAAGTTTATATCGAAGGGGTCAAAGACTCGAAGAAACTTTTGGAAAAGAAGCGGTCAGAACTATTCAATGAGATCCCTGTTAAAGCACTTAGTATTGGCGTTGGGATTGTAACTTCAAAGGAGATCGATGAAATTAATATACTCACTGCAACATTCAAGGCAATGAACCAAGCAATTGGCGAGTTAGCACCCCAACCCGAGCATTTATTGATTGACGGTATTTATTTTGCTGAATTAAATATTCCTGCTGAAAAGATTATTGACAGCGATATGAAAAGCTTTACTATGGCTGCCGCTTCAATCATAGAAAAAGTAATACATTACCAGACTTTACTCGATTATATTTCTCGATATTCGACTTATGGTTTTGCAAAGCAGAAAGGTTACGGAACTGCACAACACATTATATCGATCGAGGAATTTGGATTGTGTGAAATACTCAAGAAAAGTTTTAAGCTACATAAACACTAAATAGAGAATAGCTTTAAGTATGTCAAAAGAATGATATTAAATGCAAAATACCCATTCAAAAAGAGAGAGTGGAGAAAGAATAGCGGAAAAATTTTTGACTGAAAAAGGTTTCCGTTTAATCGAGCGGAATTATCGTTATGGTAGAGGAGAAATCGATTTAATTTTTGACGATAAAGGAATTCTAGTGTTCGTTGAAGTTAAATATCGCAGATCTGATACTTATGGTGAACCGGAGGACTCGATAACGCCTAGAAAGCGTCGACAAATTCGAAAAGTCGCAGAAGCATATTTGTGGGAGAATGAGATTAAAAATATTGAATGTAGGTTTGACGTTGTCGCAATAAAATGAAAAGCTGGAAAACCAATAATTAACTATATTCCATATGCTTTTTAAAGAATATGCGGGCAGGTAATTCTAAGAGCGAAGTGAAGGATTTGTTTTTATTCGAAATTCTGCCAACATCCTTATTTTTATAGTACTTACCAGTAGCCATTAAATAAAAACTTGACAAATGATAAATAATTCATTATAATATATTGTCCGGTTATTATAAGGATTTATTAATTTAATTAAAATTTATCATTCATAAAATATGAGGAGCTATATGCGAAAGTTAGCTATTATTGTTCTTTTATCACTCGTTGTTGTGGGCTTGATATATTCCCAAGCAAAACCTGGGGGGATTGCACGTCAAGTATCAATGGGTGGTTCAATGACAAATTCAAATTTAGTTTTAAATCCATTTATCATTGATGACCCCGCACTACTACTTCTTAACCCCGCTTATCAGGGAATTTATAATGATTACCTTTGGTCAAACATTGCAGGGGGACGTATAGAAGGAAATAGTTCAAATGATAATGGATATGGCAACCAAAATGCAGGTGTTGCTTTTAGTGTTGCCGATGCATTTGCAGTTGGACTTATAATGAGTTATGATCCAACCTCTGTAAATTCTTTACAAAACCTGCTTCAGAGTTATCCCCAATATCAACGCAGTTCCCAAACTGTTCCACAGATTTATAATGTGTGGGAATTAGTTGGTTCTTATAAGCTAAGCTCTATGACTTTGGGTTTGGGTTTGATGTACGGTTGGTCAAATCGTACTGACGATTATAAGTATACATCACCGATTTCTACGCAAAAGAACGAAAGGTATGCATCTTTGCTTAGTGTAAGGGTTGGTGCAATAATGGGAATAAGTGATGATTTATCATTAGATTTTTCTGGACATCTTCGGTTGGGAAGTGCGACGGATAAAATTACCAGAACTCCTGAAGTCACAGGCAATGGTGGAGAATACGAAGCTTCCGGAACGGAAATGCTATTGTATGCGCGTGCCAAAATGAAAGTTTCCGACAAGTTTAACTTTGTTCCATACGGAATGTTTGGTTTTGGTAGTGCAGAACCCAAAGAAAAAACCCAACCAACTGGATTAACTAAAGCAACGGCAAAGTTGGAATATTCGACGTCGGTTTATGCGTTGGGTATCGGCGGTGAATATAAAACACAAAATTTCTACTTTGCTGGTGGGCTCAGTTTCCAACATTATGCGCAGGAGACAGACAGAAAAAGACCAGGTGGTGCAAGTGATACATTAAAAAATACCTGGATTTATACAGGCTTGCCTGTTATAAATCTTGGCGGAGAATGGTGGCTGACTGAATGGTTGTCAGGGAGAATCGGATATTTCCGTTCTATTGGGAGCTATAATTACAAAAATGAGTATCCAAACTATACATACGAATCCAATCAATCATATGAACATAGCTGGCTTATTATTGGTGGATTAAATCCAAGTAGCTATGATGGAATAGTTACACTAGGTGTTGGTTTTAAATTTGGTGGATTTGCTCTTGATGCAACGGTGAGCGAAGAAGCGCTTCGCCGCGGCCTAGGTCTTATAGGTTCAAACAACGGGATTAACACGTTTGGTTATCTAACAGCAAGTTATAATTTCGCTGAATAATTTTCCGATGTAATGAAAAAAAAAGAGCAACCAAAATATTGGTTGCTCTTTTATATTTAAGGTAATAGTCCAGCGAAAATGTCAGGTATAACGCTCAGTAGAAATTTCAGGGTACAAGTTAAACAAATAAGAATAAACCTTAAATTTGAGATTCCAATAAATAACAAGGAATCTCAGAATGCAAATAAACCTGACAATGAGCCAAAAGAAATCGAACGATAAAAACCCTCCTACGGTTAAGAACTTTTGCATAAACAATTTCGAAATACTCGAGTTTGAGCACGATATATTCGTCTCACGACGAATTCTTACCAGGTGGTTACGGAAAAAAGGATTATTTAGAAGAAATATATTGAGATTTTCGGGGTTCCTGATCATATTTATTCCGACTTCCGCACAATTTATTACGATGAAGATGAACATCTTACCCTGTACAAAAGACCTCTATAGGACTTTCTTACAGAACATTTCTACTTGGCTATACCAATGAAATGATATAGAAAGAAAAAAGAAAAACCCCGTCCCGAAAAAATCGGTAACGAGGTTTTCAATAAACGTGTATGTAACTATAAAAAATTACTTAGATCGAGACACGTTGGTTGCCTGAAGTCCTTTTGGACCGTTTTCGACTTCAAATTGCACTTGATCGCCTTCGTTCAGGTTTTTATATCCTTCGCCGACAATTGATCTAAAATGGACGAAAACATCTTCGCCACTTTGACGTGAAATGAAGCCAAAACCTTTGACTCCGTTGAACCATTTAACTGTTCCTTTTTCCATTGGAACTATCCTTTCTTATTGTTTTGTTATGAAACCGTCCTGTAACGATAGGACAGATAAAAAGTGTACGCCGGAAACCGTGGCTTTTAAAATCTTTGTGACTGCTGGCGACTCTTACCTTGAAAGGATACTACGTGTACATCAGCTGTTGCTAAAAGCGTTCGAATACTGCGGAAAAAACTTTGTCAGTAATTCAATCCAAGAAGGATTGTGCTAACGGTGTACTGTTATTTTGACGTTATAAAATACACATAATTTCGATGAATAGCAAGAAAGGTGTTGCAATAATAAAAACATTTCATTATAATCATATACAACTTGCCCTGTGGTGTAATTGGCAACACACTTGACTCTGGATCAAGGTAGTTCAGGTTCGAATCCTGACAGGGCAGCTAACCCTATTTCAGTTTTTTTACAACATCATTAATTTGAATATTCAGTTCAGTTTCTGCGCCATTGGCGCATCAGCCTTTGGTTGAGAATCCTGACAGGGCAGCATAAGTAGTAATTAGTGATTGGTGATTTTTTTAACTAATGACAAATTTCAAGTGCTAAACATGGCGCTATCGTCTAAGGGTTAGGACACCGCCCTCTCAAGGCGGTAATACGGGTTC
>JBBINX010000119.1:0-4405 GCA_037443685.1 Ignavibacteriales bacterium | reverse complement strand
AAAGTTATTAGCGATGGAGCATCACAAATTTCAGTTGCTGTAGTTTTAGATAATTCAATCCCTGGTTGGACTAATAATGCTTCAAGATATTTAAATATTGAAACATTATATGATCACTATAAGATTTATGATGAAAAAGTAGTTGAGCAGTTAGATATTAAAGAAATTCAATCTTACTTTGGTGTTGACCCTCTATTGAAAGAAAAAAATGAAAATTATGTTACTGAAACAACATATAATGTTTCAATCAGCGGAAAGATACAATTCAATGATTTTAACGAGTCCCCATCCAAAATCAAAGGATTATATACCAATTCTGTACAGCTATGGTTTAAAAACACGAATAATCCAAATATCAGTTATCATCCTGTATATTCTTCCAGTTGTCAAGGCATAAGGAATGTCCATTATGATATTATTGATGCAAATGGAAATTATAATTTTAATTTCAACTTTTATGGTGATTTAAGTAACTACAACCAGATTGTTATCTATGTCTCCAGAAGCAACTCGGCTATTTATATGCCAATTCAGCAAGATGGAATCCGTGTCTGGTGCAATAACTCCTATAGTGATTGGTTTTCACTATCTGAAAGTCCAGTTACTTCTTTTGATGGTACTAATCCAAATATTATTATAACAAACTTTAATAAACTTGTAAATAGAGGAGATGGAGCAATTTTTCGTAATATGTCATTCTCTCGCGAATTTTCTGTTCAGAGATACAATGGCTCATTAACCTTTTCTTTGCCCTCAATTTTAGTAAGACGTGATGACCTTCCAGATAATGTCGCTGGCTGGTTTATTAGTGGTGGTAGTGGTGTGATACCAAGAATTGAGATAGATCATAATTCAACAGAGCTTACAACAACATCTCACGAGTTTGGTCATTTTGTAAATTATAAAATGTGGAATAATTTTTTAATTAGTAATGATGGGTGTTCTGATTTAGGGGGAAGTAGTATTCCGGGAACTGGTCGTATTTATAAGGAAGGGTGGGCAATATTTTATTCTTTTGCAGTAAGAAATTATGCGAATAAAGTTTATAGCGATGATATAAGGTTTTATGATGATAATACTGAAAAAGCTCCTTTTGAGTCTCCTAGATTTTACAATATTAGATACACATCAGTTGACCCTAATATATCTGCTTTTGCTTGCTATTTGTGGAATCTATATGATAATTATGAAAATAGCATTTTTGAAGCAAATGCATTTTTAGGTGATAATGATGACATAAGCGGCAAATCATTACTTACATTTGAGACAATGCGCACACCAATAAAAGATTGTGCGTCAAAATTTCACAACCAATTTAAGAATTCAATATCGAACGACGAAAAATTTTCGACAAATGATATTTATAATTTTATGTTTGAAAATGCGAGTATTTTAATGCGTTCTTCTCAAGTTGGGAATGCAAGCATTCAAGTGGTTTCTAATAATCAAATAAATTTTAATTGGTTATCAAACAGTTACGCCAATTATATTGGCGGATATGATTATCGTAATCGAGAAACTGGTTACAAGATATATAGACACTCCGGCAGTAATTGGGATTTGATTAACACTATACCCTTTGGTTCAAATAATTATATTTTAAATACATCACAAACCTGGGGTAACTATAAATTAACCGCTTACAATTCGAGTGGAGAATCTAGCATTCCTTTTTCTGTTAACCTTCCTGTTATTGCTCCAATCATTTCCAACTTCACACAAACACCAAGTCCAATTTATCGAGGTAACTCTGGTACGGTAAGGTGCAATCTATCTCAGGGTAATGGTAATATCACTTATTCTTGGTCGTCTGCAAACTTTCCTTCAGGTGTAAGTATTTCATACTGGGAGAATACTGCATACATTACTTACAATTATAAAACATCAGATTTGCCTACTAATCACGATGAAGCTATAAAAGCACCAATGTCAAGTTTGACGTGCACGGCATCGAATGCTGTAGGGTCTTACACATTAACGACTGTGGTGTATCTATTAAAATCGGGCGGCGGCTGCCCATTCGTTTATACTTGGAACGGTAACGAATATGTCGAAGATAATAACATTCTCCCACAAAGCATGTCCACGCCACCCGATGCAGGATTAGTTACAGATCATTATCAGCTATTTCAAGAACCGATTGAGACAGAAGGCAAGTATAAATTACGAGTTGCTGAGTTTGAACAAGAAGTATCAATTCTCGACCAGTTTAAATTATTAATCATAGATCATATACCAGAAGCGCTCGTTTCTGTGAACGATGTCGGAGAGATTAATTTGTTTGCAAAGCCAGCCTCATTCGTAAATGCAAGCATGAATGATGAGGATGTTTACAAACTTGTTTATGAGTTGGATGGTAATTATGTGGAAACAGAACCCGACGAAAATATGCAGTTAATATATACAGACGAGCAAATAGAAAGTCAGAAGGCAATAGTTATTATAGGTGCATCTCCTATAAAAGAGCCAATCGGAGCCCTGGATAAGTTAAACGGTAAAAGCATAAATCCGCAGGAAATAAGATTTCGTAAAAATATGTCGTACGTATGGATTCCCGTGAATACTGAAAACCATAAAGAGTCCAATTTAGAAATTGGAATAAACTGGACAGGAACAGCAAAGTTAGATTATACCGAGCTGAGCAACAAAATTGATTTAGAATACTCGCTGATTGTTGCAGATTTAGTTTCAGCCGAACATTCGCAAAATGGAGATGTGACTGAATTGCTTCAGGAATCTGACGATCAAATAGCAATATTAAATCCAGGTGAGTACATTGATTTGAAATTTAATGCACCACAACCAGCAGAAGGAATGAAGCGCTCGTTTATTTTTGTATCACGCGGTAGATATGAGAGAATAGACGAAAAGAATACCGAGTCGGTTTTAGCAGAGAGGAAAGCTAATAATAATTCTAGTGACGATAATCCGAATAAACCAACTCGATACGAACTGAGTCAAAACCATCCCAACCCGTTCAACCCAGTAACGACGATCAACTATCAGTTACCCCCGACAGCAGTCGGGGACAATTACGTAACGATCAAAGTTTACGACGTGTTAGGAAAAGAAGTAGCCACACTCGTGAACGAATACAAGTCGGCTGGCTATTATGAGGTTACATTTGATGCGTCGGATCTATCGAGCGGCGTTTATTTTTACAAACTTGTGGCGAGTTCAGCCGAACCGTTACGAGCAGGTAATTATGTTTCTGTTAAGAAAATGCTCCTAGCAAAGTAAAAAAAAAGTGCAATATGAAACTAATTGAATTAGCCGAAAAACTAAATCTATCCGTTCGATGTGCGGAAGATAAACTTAACCAAGAAATCACCGGCGGTTATGTAAGCGATTTGCTGAGCGACGTAATTGCTAACGCGCAAAAAGGCAACGTTTGGGTAACGATGCAGGTTCACGTAAATATTGTTGCGGTTGCGGTTTTGAAAGAAGTGGCTGCCGTCGTGTTAGTGCAAGGCAGACAGCCGAACGATGATACGCTTAAGAAAGCTAAGGAAATAGATATTCCAATCTTGGTATCTGAACTTCCGGCTTTCCAACTGGTCGGCAAGTTATACGAGTCTGGAATTGGTAAGACATAAATATGTTAAAACATTTTAAGGCAGATTTGCACATTCATACGTGCTTATCCCCTTGCGGCGATTTAAAAATGACACCGCAAAATATCATTGAGCAAGTTCTTAAACATAATCTGGACATAATAGCAATCTGCGACCATAATTCAGCGGAAAATGTTCCGGCTTTGATTAAAGCGGCGCAAGGTAAAAATATAGTTGTGCTGCCCGGAATGGAAATATGCAGCCGGGAAGAAATTCACATATTAGTGCTCTTTGAACACCTAGAATCTGTGTTCGAGATGCAAGCAAAAGTCTATGAAAAACTTTACGGCAAAAACAACCCGGATGTTTTCGGTTTGCAAGTTGTTGGAAACGAGTTCGATGAAGCGCTCGAGTTCAACGAAAAACTGCTGATTGGGGCAGTTGATTTATCCGTTGAAAATATTGTGAACAGAGTACACAAACTTAGTGGTTTAGCGATTGCATCGCACATCGACAGAGAAAGTTACAGCGTCGTAAGCCAATTAGGGTTTATTCCCGAAACTTTAAAATTTGATGCACTGGAAATATCGCCAAGTTTAAGTTATGGCGATGCAAGGAAAAGATTTCCCGAATATCATAATTATACGTTCATTCAAAATTCAGATGCACATTTTATAGAAGACATTGGTAAGTGTTATACAGAATTTGAGATAATAGAACCTGCGTTTGATGAGATACGATTGGCTCTTAAGAAAAAGAAAGTCCAAAATCCCAAATTAAAAATCTAAAATCTAAATTGGAAGATTTATCATTACATATACTCGATATTGCCGAAAACTCAATCAATGCCG
>JBBINX010000118.1:0-4638 GCA_037443685.1 Ignavibacteriales bacterium | reverse complement strand
TGGGATTAGGCGGTTTTGTTCTATTGGAATACTTTCGGCATAATTGGTTATTTTAAAAAACAAAAACCTCTTCTATCACTTTTTTGAAAAGAGAGGTTTTATAAAATGTTTTTTCTATGTATTGTCATCGAAACTCCTAAGCTAAATTCTATCTATCAGCATTAGCTCTCCTCGTCTAGAAATATCCTTCGATCTGTATTAAGCTGTCAGTCCAAGAAACCCAGTAAATTATACGCATCAATATATTAAAAATCAAGTAAATATTCTTGCATTTATATACTTCCGTTCGTAAATTGATACCAATCAAAAAAAAATAAAATAACAGAATGGCAACTAATAAAAAACCTGTCATCGCTATAACAATGGGCGACTTTAACGGTATCGGACCCGAAGTTGTGTTAAAAACAGCGCTATCAACAAGTGTCAGAAAGATTGCGGTTCCTGTTTTGATCGGTTCAATTGATGTATATGAATATTATACAAAATTGCTCAATTTTCAAGTTTTATTAAAAGAAATCGACTCAGTCCCAAAACAAAACCAGAATTTTGTACCAATCCTTCCGGTTCGAAAATTTGTAAAACCAATCATCAAACCCGGTGAACTCTCTTTTGAAGCTGGACGCTTAGCAACCGAATCAGTTATTGCCGCCGCAGGATTATGTCTAATGCGTGAGGTACAAGGCATGGTAACTGCTCCTATTTCAAAAGAGGCGATGAATTTCAACAAGTTTTCATTTCCGGGTCAAACCGAGCTTCTTGCCGAGCTGTGCGGGTCAAAGCGCTTTGCAATGTTTCTCACATATAACAACTTCCGTGTCGGACTTGCTACTATACATTTACCTCTAAGAAACGTTGCAAATACAATAACTAAAAAATTAATCAGCGATAAAATTAATATTCTAAACGATTCGTTGAAAAAAGATTTTGGATTAATTTCTCCGAAAATTGCCGTATTAGGGTTAAACCCTCACGCGGGTGAAAACGGGTTATTGGGTAAAGAGGAAATAAAAACAATCCTACCCTCTATTAAACTCGCGAAACACAGGAAGATAAAAGTAGAAGGTCCGTTTTCAGCAGATGGATTCTTTGGGTCGGGAATGTATAAATACTTTGATGCAGTACTTGCAATGTATCACGACCAAGGCCTGATACCTCTAAAATTGTTGGGGTTTGAAAAAGGGGTAAATTTCACAGCTGGACTTCCTGTAGTTCGCACTTCCCCTGACCACGGAACTGCGTACGACATAGCGGGCAAAGGCACAGCCAATCCAAGCAGCATAATCGAAGCTGTTCGATTAGCTGTAAAGATTATTAAAAACAGAAATCATCATATGTTTAAAAAAACTGTTAGGAATAAGTAAAAATGGTAACAATGAAAAATGTATCGTTCTCGTTCAACGAACAGACAATACTCACTAACATAAATTTGAACATTGCCGATGGAGAATTCGTATCACTTGTAGGAGAAACCGGAATAGGAAAAACTACCCTATTACGTTTAATATATATGGATATTTTCCCTGAAAAGGGATTAGTGATTGTGGGAAAGTACAATTCTGTCTTTATCAAGCCGAGTGAAATCCCGTATCTCCGACGGACATTGGGGATAGTATTTCAGGATTTTAAACTATTAGAAGATAGAAATGTGTTCGATAATGTAGCATTTGCATTAGAAGTAACAGGTGTAAGTCGCAAAGAGATACAAAAAAGAGTATTGAGAGTCCTGGCAGACGTCGGATTAAGTCACAAACGTAATAATATTCCGTATGAACTTTCAGGGGGTGAACAGCAGCGTGTAGTGATTGCACGAGCACTCGTCAATGAGCCGATGATAATATTAGCAGATGAACCAACAGGTAACCTTGACCCAGCAACAGCGATGGAAATATTAGATTTATTAAAACAAATAAATTCACGTGGAACTGCAGTTTTGCTCGCAACGCATAACTACGACCTCATCCGAAAATCAGAAAGCAGAATTATCCAAATTAAGGATGGGACTATCACACAAGCAACCAATTTGTCTAGTTTGTAGATAGTAACTCTTGAAAAATATTTTCCAAATAGCGGTTTTTTCCATCTTTCTCTCTTTTCTTATTCATTATAATCTAACCTCTCAAATACAACGGGTGGTAGCGGTAAAAATTGAAGCCCAGTTGCCAACAAATCTTTTCCAAAAATCACATCCTCCAATGTTTGTGTTAAATATCGAATCAAAGCGAACCGTAAAAGGTAAATACTATGTAGCTCTGAAAAAAATTACAGAAAAAAAATTCAAATTTATTCGGGAAGAAAAATTAATACTAAAGAGAGGAATTAAATCATCTAAACTTGAGTTGCCGGAAATTTGGCAAGCTCCTATTATATCGGAACAAGCTGGCTTCTACGAAATTTTTGCGCGAGTAGTTACAGGTGAATACGAGTATTTTTCAGATACACTTACCTTTGCCTTTCAATCTGATTCGATTCTCTTCTCCACTACAAATCCGATAGATTTTGAATCATTTTGGCTAAATACACTTTCTGATTTAGATTCTATTAATCCTTACTTTGAGTTAACCGAACACACCGATAAACAACAAGATAGTATCAAAGTTTTTAAATTGATATTCCGAAGTTTAGACACAATGTGTATAAAAGCTTGGTACTGTTTCCCGATATCCGATAAGCCCCTTCCGGCAATTTTAATCATACCAAGTTATGGAAATACTCCAATACAAATTCCATATACTCTTGCACAACTCGGATTCGCAGTGGTTGCAATACAGATCCACGGATTGGATGTAGAGGTCGATAATTATCCAGAAGGCGATGACCCATCGGCAGGACAGAACCTTGATAATCCAAGTGAATATTATTTACGAAAAGCAGTTGCAAGCGCAAAGAGAGCTATCGACTTTTTTTATACACGAAATGAAGTCGATACAGCAAGTATAGGGGTAGCAGGAACAAGTCAAGGTGGTGGCTTGGCATTGCTTTTAACAGGGGTAGATAACAGGATTAAAGCTACCGTTGCAACAATTCCGACTTTATGCAGTTTTACAGAAGGAATTGAAAGCGGTTGTTGCTCACGTGTCCTAAGGTCAATATCCAATGGATTAGTTAATAAAACAACAGCGCTTCGAACTTTAAGTTACTTTGATGCTAATAATTTTACAACTCGATTTACAAAACCTGTTTTACTTTCGGCACATTTTAAAGATAGGATATCTGCACCCAATACAGTTTTCGCTTTGTACAATCGGATACCAAGCAGAACGAAACAGTTAATTTTCCATACAAATCTCGGGCACGAATTCCCTGTAAATCATTGGGAAATTCCGTATGAGTGGCTGAGAGCGGTTTTAGTGAAGTAGGTAGATTTAAGATTTGATTTTTGTGAAACAACCAACTTATCCCCCGAACCATCTTCTTCTGTCTTTTGCACACTAAGAAACGATATTATAAAAATGGGTAATGCATCGCTGAAGCCAGGCTTATGACTCCGTCTGGAGTCAAATGTTTGTAGATTGGAAAAGATACAATGAACACGACCCCAGTGGGATCGAATGTTCTTTTGGAACGTGTTACTCCGCTCGAGTGGAAAAACATTATTTTCTTATACCGCTACATACATACAAGTCCACCGAACTTGTACCAGTGAGATAAAGAAAATAATCTCAACTACTAACGAGAACGAAGATTAATTTGAGTGAGATTAGTCGGTTTCCCAAATGATTTTTTCAACATCCAAATTACTGTAATCAAACCACCAACGAGCAATGAAGCGAAAATTATTATTACACCCCATTGTGGTTCGGTTTGTACAGCATCCCAATTGATGTATGGTTCAAGATATGCTTCGCGCAATTCGTGCCGCATCAAAATCATTGTAACGATAGTTATCAGGAAAAATAACTTCGCAGCCATTACTTTTGCAATCGGTTTAGCTGCATTCATTCCGACAAACATCAATATAATACATATAAATATCGAAGCAAGTCCGACCAAGAGGTAACCAGTAGCGATTTGATTACCGCCCATGAACATCAACATAAATTCACGCGGTAAGGTTATCAACCACCACACGCCTACACCGATATTCATAAACGTCGAAATCAAAAACCACCAGGCACCATAACGGATTGCCCACCTACCAAGTTGTGCATTGGTTTTTAATTTTCTCATCCCCCACATTATCACAACGACTCCGGCTACAGCTAACGCTGATATTATGTAATGCAAATAGCGCGGTATAAGCGTTGCGTCATCAAAATTCATATGTGTTCCGTGTGGATTAGCAAAATACATTGCCTTCCATTTATCGGGGGTAAGCATCAACACAATATTGTTTACGTAAATCAAACCTATTGTTGCTAACATGATGGCGCTTATCAACACAACCCATAATCTTTTGCCTTTAAGCTTTTCCCATCTAAATGAGTAAATATAGTAACCGTAATAAGCTAAAATAAAAATTACAATTACAGATAACCAGGGCCAAGCCATTAATATAGTACTAGTATAAAAGAACTGACCATACAGAACTTGTAAGAACAACAATGGTGCAACACCTAATGTAATTGTAAAGGCTGTGAATGGTGGCAGCATTTTCGCAATCGTACGACTCAACTCGAAATGATTTTCGCTTTTCTTTTT
>JBBINX010000117.1:0-4795 GCA_037443685.1 Ignavibacteriales bacterium | reverse complement strand
GTATAATTAGATTGGTTAAGAAAGTGTGTGAAATAACAAATAAACCAGTTGCAATACACATTATGGATGATTGGCCCACTACAATTGTAAAGCCCGGATTATATTCTGGCTATTGGAAGGAAAAAATCGATTCAAGTTTTAGGGAATTGCTAAACTATTCGAATGTAAATATGGCAATATGCAAAGCTATGGCTGACGAATATGAACAAAGGTATAAAAAAACATTTTTATATTTCCATAATCCTGTCGATTTAATATTGTGGAAAGATTACATACGCACTGAATGGACCGTTGGTGATGAATTTCGAGTACTATATGCCGGACGTTTGGGTAAAATAACACTCAGACCATTACTTGATATTTGCCAAGTGTTGGATGAAATCAAAATTCATAATTCTAAGATCGTATTTGAGATTTTAACTTCTGATAAATTTATGCATGACTTGCGATTACTAAAAAAATATAAATTTGTAGAAATCAAACCTTATGTTAAGCACAACCAGATGCCACAAAAACTGAAAAATGTTGACTTACTCATAATACCTTTAGGTTTTGACCAACAAAACATTAAATTTACAAGGTTCTCGATGCCTACAAAAGTTTCAGAATATATGGCATCTGGTACTCCGATATTGATTTACGCACCGCCTGAAACTGCTCTTGTAAAATATGCGAAGGAAGAAAATTGGGGAAGTGTAGTGGATACACAGGATAAGGAGGTGTTGAAAAAAACAATCCTTCGGCTGATCACTGATGTGGATTTCAGGGGTAAGTTAGGTAAAACTGCAACAACACTTGCCTTTCAAAAACATAATGCTGAGATTGTAAGAAAAGAATTTCAGTCAGCGTTAATAAAAAGTTGCGCAATCGACATATAGCATAATTCAGCAACGTTATGATTATTTTCAGCTAAATATTTATTTATTCAAAAAATAGATGTATATTATTTAAAATTTATTAAGGAATAATTGATGAATCTCGCGCATATTTTGGACAACAAACGTATCTTAGTCACAGGAGGTACAGGTTCGTTCGGTAATCAGGTGGTTGATAAATTACTAGATACATGTAAACCTAAAGAAATAATCATTTTCAGCCGTGATGAAAAGAAGCAGTTTGATATGCGTAATAAACTACACGAACACCACAACTTAACTTTTATCATAGGAGACGTGCGCGATAAAGATTCGGTTTCTAAAGTAATGAAAGGTATCGACTATGTTTTCCACGCCGCCGCTCTTAAACAAGTACCGACTTGTGAGTTCTTTCCGCTCGAAGCAGTAAAAACTAATATACTCGGAGCTTCGAATGTTCTAGATGCGGCTGAGGAGAATGAAGTTCAGAAGGTTGTGGTTCTCAGCACGGATAAAGCGGTATATCCAATAAATGCCATGGGAATGTCGAAGGCGTTGATGGAGAAACTTGTTATGGCTAAAGCCCGGCAGTCAAAATCCGACACTGTGTTCTGTGCAGTAAGGTATGGAAATGTTATGTACTCGCGGGGATCAGTAATTCCTTTATTTGTTGAACAAATTCAAAAGAATCAATCACTCACTATTACCAATGCTGACATGACGAGATTTCTTTTACCCCTTCCAATTGCTATCGAGCTCGTTTTATTTGCATTAAAAAATGCTCAGAACGGAAACATACTTGTCAGAAAATCACCAGCCGCAACTATGCAAGATGTTGCTGAGGCAATGATTAAAATATTTCAACATAAGAAAGGGATCAAAAATATAGGTGTACGCGAAGGTGAGAAAATGCACGAAACACTCGTAACTCGAGAAGAGCTTATTAAAGCCGAGAGTTTTGACCACTATTACAGAATTGAAAACTTAAAGAAACTGGATTACGACAAATATTTCGTAAAGGGCAAAAGTAATTATTTTCCTGATGAAGGATATACTTCTGAGAATACTACACGTTTAAACCTGAAAGAAACTCAAGAATTAATTCTTTCACTCAATGAAATAAGAACAATACTCGGTAAGTAATTGGAGAAGCAAATTTTGAAAGTTGGCATTACTGGTCAGGCAGGATTCATAGGTACTCATCTGTACAATTATTTAAAATTTATTTGTAAAGATATAGATTTGATTCCGTTCTCTGATGAATATTTTAAGAGCGAAGAATTGCTAACAAATTTTGTTAAGCGTTGCGATACTATCATTCATCTAGCAGCTATGAACCGCCATGGCGACCCACAAGTAATCTATAATACTAACATCGATTTAGTTGCCAAACTTATTGAGGTATTCGAAAAAAATGATGTTAAACCATACATAATTTTTTCATCATCAACTCAAGAGGATTTAGACAATCCATACGGTAGATCAAAAAAGGTTGGGAGGCAACTCTTAGGAGAGTGGGCTAACCGGTCGGGTGCAAAATTTACAGCCCTCATTATACCGAACGTTTATGGTCCCTTTGGTGTGCCATTTTATAATTCCGTTGTTTCAACTTTCGCATACCAACTGACAAACAAATTACAGCCGAAAATCGAAGTCGATTCGGTGATGAATGTGATTTATATAAACGACTTAGTAGAGGTTTTTAAAAAGGTAATGAATGATGACAACGGTAGAGTAAAAACATTGAAAGTTGAACATACAGATGAAATCAAGGTATCCGAACTTTTAAATTTACTTCACAACTATAAAAATAAATATTTCGATAATTATACTATTCCGAAGCTTAACTCAAAATTTGAAATATCCCTCTTTAACACTTTCCGTTCGTATATCGATCCCTCGCATTTTCCTGTGTTACTCGAGATGCGCACCGATTCGCGCGGTTACCTTGTCGAAGCTATCAAATCTCACAACGAAGGACAAACATTTTACTCCGTTACCAAGCAAGGAATCACACGAGGAAACCATTTCCATACTAGAAAAATTGAACGATTTTGTGTAATAAAGGGTGAAGCTATTATTCGACTTCGAAAAATTGGTACTGACAAAGTAATTGAATATAAAGTATCAGGCGATAAACCATCTTTTGTCGATATACCAATCTTCTACACGCATAATATAACAAACATAGGAAAGTATGATTTAGAAACTTTATTTTGGTCGAATGAAATGTTTAATCCCAACGACACTGATACATATTTCGAAGAAGTTTAACTGGTTATGGTTAAAAATAAAAACTATCGTACCTAAATATAAAAATTATTGAAATGGTTATAATTAGATAGAAAAAACATTAATTATAAAACATACTTTGCACATGAAAACTGAACAACTAAAAATTATGACAATAGTAGGCACAAGACCCGAAATTATTCGGCTGTCTCGTGTAATGGCTTTGTTAGATAATTACGTTAATCATGTAATCGTTCATACGGGCCAAAATTACGACTATGAACTAAACGAAATATTTTTCAAGGACCTAGAGCTTCGAAAACCTGATTATTTTTTAAAAGTTGACAAGAGTTCTTTGGGTGCGACAGTTGGGGATGTATTAAAAAAATCGGAAGGAGTATTAATTAAAGAACAACCAGATGCCTTATTGGTTTTAGGTGATACAAATTCCTGCCTCTCGGCATACATGGCTAAGAGATTAAAAATACCTATCTACCATATGGAAGCTGGTAACCGATGTTTCGATTTTAATGTACCTGAAGAAATCAACAGAAGAATAATAGACCATATCGCAGATTTTAATCTTGTCTATACGGAACATGCGCGTCGGCACCTAATTTCAGAAGGATTACCACATCGTCGTATATATCTGACCGGTTCTCCAATGTTTGAAGTGCTCGACTATTATTCAGAAAAAATTGATCAATCCAAAATCTTGAAAAAACTTAAATTACAGCGAAACGATTATTTCATTGTTAGCGCTCACAGGGAGGAAAATGTTGACAACGTGGATAATTTACAAAAAATAATCGATGTACTTAACTTGCTTTCTGAAAAGTACAAAAAGCGAGTAGTAGTATCTACTCATCCAAGGACAAGAAAGAAGTTAGAAATATTACGCAAAAAGAAGTTTAATCCTAACATAGAATTTCGAAAACCTTTTGGTTTCCACGATTATGTTCATCTTCAAAAGTATTCGTTGTGCAGTATCTCCGACAGCGGTACTATCGCCGAAGAGTCGGCAATTATGAATTTCCCCGCAGTGACAATCAGGAATTCAATGGAACGTCCAGAATCGTTGGACGCTGGCGGTATAATTCTGACCGGGATGAATACAGATACAATACTTAATTCGATACACCTCACGATAAAAGAGCATAAATATAAAATTCCTAAAAATATACCCGCCGATTATCTTATAAAAAATACTTCTTGGAGAGTATTAAAGTTAATAATCGGAACATCAAAGCTAAGCAATGTTTGGAACGGTGTTATTAAAAATGTATAAGAGAAAAATTATTCTTAAGATTAGTGCCTACAAAAGTACATAATAGTCAAAATTATATTCTACTTATTACATCGAGCAACTTTCCTTATGGAGGGGCGAGTGCTAACCTATTACGACTGTTTTCTATAGGTTTAAGTAAGGAGGGAAATTCTGTATCTGTCCTGATACAGCGCGGTAAACAGTTTGGCAAACAAAAACAAACCACCGAAAAGAAGAACTCTATTGAAAGTATAGATTACGAGTATTGTGGTTTTGTAAACCGACCAAATTCTATAATACTAAAAATAGTCGACAATATTTTGGGGATACTTATTCCATTACTCGTAATATTGAAAAAGAAAATCAAAAATAGCCTGAATGTTATTGTGGTTTAGAACAAATTGGGATAATATTGAAAAGAGTGCTGCGTTTCCACCGGGAA
>JBBINX010000116.1:0-4927 GCA_037443685.1 Ignavibacteriales bacterium | reverse complement strand
TGAGAGATTTAAACAAAATATTTAGCTTGGTAATTACTGTTCTATTTAATATATTAACGTCAGTATAACTGCAACATTTGTGAGGTTCATGATTTTTTTAGAAGATTAGAATTTATTAAGAAAGAAATATGAATGCCCAAAATATTCGATAACATTGAAAATCACCTTCTCGATGGGTTAAAGTACACTCTCGAGGTTGCACATAAAGGAGATTTTTGTGTAGGATATTTTAACTTACGCGGCTGGAAGCAAGTTGCCAATAAAATAGATGTCTGGACCGGTGGTGAAGGCAATTAATGTAGATTGCTAATTGGAATGCATAGAAAATCAAAAGGGATCCAATCATGTTTACATCACAATTTAGTTTTTTGTTAATATTTCTTATTCTTCAGGGGAATATTACTCCTCAACAATCACAACCGACAATTAATGACTTGGCATGGTTGGCTGGATGCTGGCAAGGTACAGACACAACAAATATATATCGCGAACAATGGATGAAGCCGGCGGGAAGAGTGATGCTTGGGATGAGTCATACAAGCGTTGCTGACACGACTCGTGAATACGAGTACTTGCAGATTCGTCAGCAGGAAGTCGGCGCTATCTTCTACGTCGCAATTCCGTCGGGACAGAAAGAAACATCTTTCGAACTCACGAAGTTCGACGGGAAGGAAGCAGTGTTTGAGAATCCCGAGCACGATTTTCCCAAACGGATTATTTATCGTTTAGAAAATGACAGCATACTCGTTGCCCGTATAGACGGAACCATCAAAGGAAAACAGCGCAGTGTAGATTTTCTGTTGAAACGAGTTAAGTGTTATTGAACAGCATTTTTCACTTTTAATGTTATATAAGGTATCTGAAATGTTAATTTACCATAAATTCTAAAACTGTTGAAACAGTTAAAAATATTACCTTTGGTGTATTAACCCGTTGCCCAGATAATCGGGGCAAGATCTCCCCCATCACTACTCGTATTCAAAATCAAGTACACAAGACTTTTAATAAAAAATGAAGAGCAAGTTCAATTTTTGCAAATATTTGTAATTAATTTGGGGTGTTCCAGTACGTAAGAGGTGAAAATTGACACTTAAAACAATTATACTTATCTTTAATCAGGTTTATTATTAATTAATTAATCAGTAAAATTATTATATAAGTATCTTATGAAAAAAATAGTAACAGTTGCTTTTTTTATCTTAATCTGTTCAAATTTACTACTCGCACAAGGAACAGTTCTTGACACAATCCTCAATAAAATATCTTTAGACAGTTTAAGGTTGTACGTTCGGCAATTATCTGGCGATACGAGCTGCATTATTGGAGGATCAACTTACACAATACAATCGCGGCATAAACTCCAACCGGGAAACGATAAATCCGCACAGTATATCTACGAAAAATTATCATCCTTCGGTTTAGTCACGCAATACGAAGCATTTAGTACTACCGGCGCTAACGTAATTGGAACGAAAGTCGGCACCAAATTTCCTAATAGATACTACGTAGTATGTGGACATTTCGATGATATGCCAACCGGTGCTATAGCGCCCGGGGCAGACGATAATGCAAGCGGAACGGCTGCAGTCATTGAGCTTGCACGGGTTTTATCTAACTATAATTTTCAGTACACAATCAAGTTTATCGGTTTTGATGAAGAAGAACAGGGTTTGGTCGGTAGTATTTACTACGCAACTCAAGCGAAAACGAGAGGCGATACTATCATGGGGGTCATAAACTTGGATATGATTGCATATGATGGCAACAACGACGGAAAGATGAACATCCATACGAAAAGTGTTGCTAACAGTCAAGAGATAGGTGCTGACATTGTTCAAAATAATACAGCTTTTAATATAGGATTAAATACAGTTATTGTTCCATCTCAACCATACAGCGACCACGACTCATTTCTAAATAAAGGTTATGGTGCAGTACTAATGATAGAAGACAACAACGATTTTCATCCATACTATCATACAGTGAATGATAAAGTGCAGTATTTCAACTGGCCATTTTTTTATAAGATGACAAAGGCAGCGGGAGTAACTTTAGCAAAGTATGCCCTGAACCTGAAAATTGCTATTGAACATACACCCATTGCTTCTACAACTACAGAAACTCCTATTTATTCAACAGCGAAAATAATAAGCGGACTTACACTCGCAAGTGGCACCGCCGCACCGCGACTTTACTATCGTGTGAATACCGGAAGCGGCTTCGGTGCATTTAATTATGTTACCGATATCGACGGACCTGTTGGAGATGAATATGATTTTATAATCCCACCTCAGTTTATTGGAACTACTGTGGAATACTACATAGCAGCTCAAGACCAAAACGCTAGCTTTGTAATAACTCTGCCCGCCGGCGGCAGCGGAATTAATCCCCCTGGAACAAATCCACCCGTACAACTTTACAGATTTTACGTTGCAAATCAAGTTGCCTCCCTCAGGGATAATTGCAATACACTGAACAACTGGACATCCGCATCTGTGTGGGGAATTACGACCTCCACTTTTGTATCAAAGCCAGCATCTATTACCGACTCTCCAACAGGTAATTATACGAATAGTACAACTAACACTTTAACATCAACTAACCCGGTTTTGGTAATCGCAGGCCTTGCAGCAAATCTACAATTTTATGCAAAGTGGGATTTAGAAAGCGGTTATGATTACGTCCAATTCCAAATATCTTCGAACGCAGGCACTAATTGGATTCCAATTGCTGGTAAATATACTAAACTTGGCTCGGGTAGTTTCCAACCTGCTGGTCAGCCGTTGTATAACGGAATACAGTCAACTTGGGTTTTAGAGGATATTGATATATCTTCATATATGAATAAAAATATACTTCTACGTTATGTTTTAAAAAGCGATGCCAGCATTAATGCTGACGGATTTTATCTCGATGACGTAGCAATAACAGTATATCAAGCTGGTGGAACTATTATAACCACAAATTTTTCTACAAATCAAGGGTGGAATTTGATTTCTGTTCCTGTTACAACTATCGATAAACTCACGTCGAAACTTTTCCCCTCAGCAGTCTCGCCCGCATTTAGCTATCAATCCCAATATATTTTGAGAGATACACTTAATGTTGGTTCGGGTTATTGGCTCAAGTTTGATAACGCTCAGAATAATAATTTTACAGGCAGAACTGCCTCCTCTCTCGCCGTTCCTGTAACAAAAGGTTGGAATTTAATCGGCAGTTTAAATGATAACTTGCCAGTTAACAGTATAACTCCACAAGGAATTATATTGAGCCCATTCAGTGGATATAATTCCGGTTATTATATTACCGACACGCTAAAAAAAGGAAACGGTTACTGGGTGAAAATTAGTGATGATGGGGTACTGAATCTAAATACATCGGCGGTGCAGCGCAGTGATAAGATAGTGTTTAATAAATCTGATTATAAAAATAAATTGACTTTTATAGAGAATTCTGGAAAGAGAATGCAGCTTTATCTGACCGAATCGTTTGACCCGAAGTCCTTTGACGAATTGCCTCCTCTTCCACCACCCGGACTATTCGATGCAAGATTTTCGAGTGGTAAATCTGTTGGACTGTTGACTGTCGAGAACACCGTCCTTTTAAGTTCTGCAGAATATCCAATTCAGATTTTATTCGAGTCCGAGAAGAATATTTCACTTACATTGACTTCGGATTACCCGGATAATAAATTTACACAAGTCTTATCGCCTTCAAAAGCGGTTTATTTGACACAACCGGTTGACAAAATTAAAATCAAATCAGATTTGCAACCCACTGAGTTTGCTTTAGAACAAAATTATCCAAATCCGTTCAACCCGACTACGATAATCAAATATCAGTTGCCAGAAGACTCTCATGTTAAGCTGATTGTTTACGATGTTCTTGGTCGCGAAGTAACAACTTTAGTAAACGAGGTTAAGCAATTTGGAAGTTACGAGGTTGAATTTAACGCAACCCGATTTACGAGCGGGTACGGATCTGGCGTATATTTTTACCAAATTAATGCAGGTAATTTTGTTTCGGCAAAAAAAATGTTGCTCGTCCGATAAGATGTAAATCCTCCGCTTTACATGCGGCGTTTGATGAAACAATGAACAACTGCAATGCGTTTCTGAATACTGCTTTCCAGTTATTATATTGTATTTTTTCTATCTGTTTTTTATATTTATTACAAACTAACTAAATTTAAAAATAATTTAGAGGAGGTTTATATGTCGATATCTGAAAAGTTGCAGAACCTATTGAAAGAAAATAGCGTTCATTACGAATTGCTCACACACCCTAAGGCCTACACAGCTCAAGAAGTTGCACACTCCCTTCATGCCACAGGGAAAGTATGTGCGAAAGCTGTTATCGTAACTGTTGACGGTAAATACACAATGGTTGTCGTTCCCGCTCCGCATAGAGTTAATATCTCCAAGTTGAAAGATGTCTTGAAAGGGAGTGATATTCGTCTAGCAAAAGAAGATGATTTGAGGACGTTGTTTCCTGATTCTGAGCTTGGTGCTGAACCAGCTTTAGGTAATTTGTACAATATGCCTGTGGTCGTGGCTTGGCAGCTTGCCGAAAAACCGGAGATCATATTTAATGCCGGCACGCATACCGAGTGTATAAAAATTTCATATCTGGATTATGAAAAATTGACTAAACCCATTGTAGGCGATATATCAGAAATACCGGTTTAATCATAAGGATGTAATACGTGGCAAAATACTCAGCTGCAAATTTCACGTCTGTGTGCCAAGATACACTATGGTAGCAGGCACGAATACACACCAATAGATTGGGACACTTGACGGAAAAAAAATTTAAGTTTTGATATTATTTTTAAAGATTTTGATAACAGTAGATAGGTGCTGACGAAAAAAGAAAAAGGCAGTCTTTCAACTGCCTTTTAGATTTATCCACAATAATAATAAAAATT
>JBBINX010000115.1:0-5058 GCA_037443685.1 Ignavibacteriales bacterium | reverse complement strand
TTTTTTTTAAAATGTCAAGTGTTTTTTAGTTTTTTTATAATTTTTTTATGTGCGACTCACTTAAAAAGTGAGTCGCACATAACAACCTACTTCATTAAGACCATTTTCTTCATTATTGTTGTTTTTTCGCCAGTTTCTAAACCTTCGGCAGTCAAGCGATAAATATAAACGCCTGACGATAAGCTACTGGCATCGAACGATACGTATTCAAAACCGTAACTTAGCTCTTCCCGATTAATTAAAGTTGCAACTTCCTGACCTAACATATTGTAAATCTTTAATGTTACGATAGCATCCTCGGGTAAACTAAACTCAATTGTAGTAGTTGGGTTAAATGGATTAGGATAATTTTGTTCTAATACAAAACGATCAGGTATTTGGATTCCTTGAGTAGTTGTAGGAACAATTACGCTTTTTGTTCCGGCCGATTTTTTTAAGAATGGTACTGAAGCTAATAGAATATCTCCTTTTATTCCTAATTTCGCACCGCTGAATCCACCAGGAATCGTATCCAACGGGCTGCTAAAAGCACCATTGACTGCTGTTAATACCGTGTTTAAATTAACGTAGTCGAAACTCGGATTATTTACAGTCATGAGCGGGTTTGCCATTTCTGCGATATCTCTTAATACCATATCGTGCAGAGGATTTGTTGGCATATAAATTTTCAGGTCGCCGAAACCATTAGGTGTAAAACCATAATCACTTGCAACAATATTGAACTTGAGTGCGATTAAGTTTGCCATTAACACGTTATTATGTTTCTCTGGCGGTAATGCTTTATTTTCTTTCAGAATTCGCTTCGGAGGAACACTACCTTCGTAATAATCCAACCATCGTGCTGGCCCGTTTTGCACATTGGTTTTTCCGCGTAAAGTTTTTAACATATCTTTGTAATTGTACATTCTCAGCCAGCCATATACTTTAGGACTGTCTAAGCGTGCGACTCCAATTAATAAACCGCCTAATTTCGTATCTTTATTGTAAGCTGGGAATATTTCGGCAGCTATGTTGCCGTAACTTGGCATCGGTAAGCGTGGCTGGTTTAATGTGAATGCACTTCCGGGAGCAGAACCCATAACAAGTTTTACTGGCTTTGCTGCCGGTAACCACCAGTATTTTCCTTTTTGCACTTTTCCTTTGGCTGCCCATGCGTGAATTGTTATTTTATCATTAGCCGTTAAATTAGCCGGGAATGTATAATCGAATTTTTTAGCGGCGTTATCAATTGCTGGGGATAAATTGTATTCAGTCGTAACTACGTCATTTATCTTTACTATATGATTAAATGCAGTTAGTAATGGACTTCCCCACTCAACGTGTAATTTATTAAACGGTCCACCCGCCTCCGGAACTATGAAATCTATTGAAAATTCAACTTTATCGGCTTTACGTTTTACAATTTTTTGTAATTTACCGCTTGTTAATGTAACCAATTCCTCTGGTGTAAATGACCGGTAATTACCCGCGTCAGCACCTAAACCTTGTACAACAATTGTACTGGACAAAGCACCTGCATTGTGTACTAAATTTATATCGCCAATAACACTTCCGGCTGTCGCAGGGTTGAATGTTACAGTAATAGTATCGCTTCTTGCGGGTAGAATTGTGATCGGACCGGGTCTGCTCAATATAAAAGATGGCTCGGAGGAAGTGATCGAGGAGATTACTAAATCTCGGCTCCCCGGATTTGAAATTGTAAATACATTTTTGACGGGATAACCGATAGTAACTGTTCCGAAATCTTTTGTGTCTGGATTAATATTAATACCAGGAGCTCCGGAGATTCTGATTATCATAACCCTAAAATGTTCGTCGCAAATTCCCCCAGGTATTATATACGAGGTTTGATTGAGCATATTGACATTGATTATTGGGTGTTCATCAGGGTCGTTAAATGATGGATGGTTTACTAATCTAAGTGTTCCTGCAAAAGCAGTTAAACCTGCGTTCCAAGTCAACGCTATAGGCGACCCGCCGACACCGGATTGAATTCGAACTACAAAAGTGTCTGCCTGATTGACGGTAAAAAAATTCTTCCGTAAATCGAGCTTCACACCCGTTCCAAGGGATGTTACAGTTCTACTCACAAATCGGACATCGAAAACACCGGTGACAGGAACTGGAGGACGTTCCACTTCTCCTAAGTCTACATCAATTCCGTTTGTTGCATCCGGATGTATTCCATATACTAGTGTATCATTCTTTGCACCGTCGGTTATGTATAAATCGAGCTTAATAATTGATTGAGTGTAAAGGATCGAACTATTCATGAAACAAACGAAGAGTGTTATAAGAGTCAGTAATAAAAATTTTTTATACATATTATTCTCTCTATAGTTATTAATTTTAATTTATTATTTTAAAAGTATTGCTTTTTTCATGTCTGTAAACAATTCTCCGGTCCGACTAAATGCTGTCAATTTGACATAATAAATTCCACTCGATACCGATTGGGAATCATCATTCAGCCCGTCCCAGGTTGCTTTAAAATTCCCCATTGGAAGATCTTCGTTAAATAGCGTAGTTACTAATCTTCCCATTACATCATACACTTGAATCTTTACATTTGAGGCATTCTTCAGAGAAAAAAGAAAATCTGTTGTAGGGTTAAAGGGATTAGGATAATTTTGCTCTAATTTGTATTCTGTTGGCACACCACCTACTTCTGATACACCCAATATTGTTGTGGCGAGAATACGAACGAAAGTAATGTCTGCGTTGTCTAATACTATACTATTACTACTCAACATGTTGATAGATTGAGGTGTAATTGTTTCACTCATCGTCAGAGTTGAAAGTGATGAATTAGATATAGGAACCCATGAGATAGTTACAGGTAATGTGGCTTGATCCAAATTATATGTATTTAGCCTAAATGTATCTCTCAATGTCGTACCGTTTTGCCAATTCCTCAAATCTAACTGGAATAAACCTGTTATAGGATAACAAGTTTCCGGAATAGTGGTGCGCGGTCTTACAAACCTGATTTCGAATCCTAAGGGTGGCGGCGGTGCTTCTCTTTCACCCAGAGCAGTGTCTTTACAAATAGTTGCGTTCACGTGCCATCCGAATGTGGTTTCACTAATAAGTATAGGATTACCTACGTCTTTTGCTGTTAATTTAATTCTCAATTCTTGTGAAAATAAACTTATTGTGAACAAGACCGTAATCGCAGTGATAGTTACAAATAAATTTTTAAACATCATTATAACATTACTCCTTAATATTGTTTCTATGTTAATATAATATATTATTTCATTAAAATCATTTTTTTAACTTGAGTGAAACTTGTTAGCGCATCTTCCTCAATACCTTCGGCGACAATCCTATAGAAATATACACCCGAAGGTAAGGTGCGAGCTTCGAAAACAAACTCTCTCGTCCCAACAGACAGTAATTCGTTATCTGCTAAAACTGCAATTTCTTGACCCAGACTGTTATAAACCTTCAGTGTAACAATTGCATCTTGAAGTAATGCAATGCTTATTGTGGTTGAAGGGTTGAATGGATTTGGATAATTTTGGCTTAATTGGAACACATCCGGTTCCTCATCGTATTTATTATTCCTGAAATTTTCAAGCGGTTTAGGTGCTAATGGATCAACTACTAAGATTGTTTGTGTTGTATTGATTATACCTGTAATTACCGTTTTCCCATTGGGTAATGGTAATCCAAAAGATACAGTATCAATTGGACCAGCAAATGTTTCGTTAATCGCTCGAATGACGGTGTAGAAATTGGTTGCATTTCCCGTCTTCATCGTCATTGCTTCGCTTGCAAGCGAAGCAATTTCCTTTACCTGTTTACCGTGCAATTCGTTTTCATTATTGTTGTAATAAAGTTCGCCGAACCCCCACTTTGTATGCTGCGTTCTACTTGAAGCTATTGCCAATTTGAGCGCTACGATTTCAGCAAACAATCTGTTGTCATGTTTTTTCGGGGGTAAACTCTTCTGTTGTCCGTTGAACAGTTTTTTTGGTGTGCTACCATCAAAAAAATCGAAGAACCTTTCGGGTGCATCGTGAATACCAGTTCCATCGCGTAGCGACTTCTGTACATCGGCCGGTTTAACTAACCGAACCCAACCGTATTTCTTTGCTGAATCTTCACGAACTTTACCAACGACAAAACTATCTTCCATATCGGCATACACTTCTTCTATTAAGTTTGCGTAAGTCGGCATGGGTAACTCGAGGTATTCAAAATTAGGATTAATATTTACAGCTGGATTCGGTTTTGGTTCTCTAAGCGAGAAATAAGCTTTTTTAATTTGTTGTGGTTTGCCCAGCTTACTATAACCCTTAATCGTAACTGAGCCACCGTGTGGAATCGTTGCACCAACGAATTTGAACTTCTTCTTTGTATCACCCGAAACTGATGTGAATGGCTCAGCGGTTAAACCTCTACTGTATTCAACATCGTTCTTGAACTGTATATTTAGTACTGTTTGGTCAAAACCTGTATTATTAATTAATACAAATTCCCAGTACCCACTAATCGGTTTACGCTTAATAGCTTTGGGTACTTTATTATTTACCATGGCAACGATGTCTTCATGTTTGAAAGTACGAAAAGAATCAGCGTAAATCGGTTCAGTCATGTTAAAAGTAACTGGAGCCGGAAATAAATTATTTTGCGGGGTCGCTGAAGATGTAGAACCGTCTTGTTGTATAACGGCAAATGCCATCGAGGACCCTATCGTTACGATAACGAATATTGCTAATATTGAATATATTTTTTTCATAAAAACCTCCTGATAAAAAAACCTTGTAGAGATGCCTGCCCTATCCAATGAATACACTTATGGAAGTTGACAGGCACTTCTACAAAAAAAGAATTACTATTTCATTAGTATCATCTTTTTAACTTGTGTGAACTTCTGTACTTCTTCACCCATACCTTCAGCGGTAATCCGATAGAAGTAAACACCTGACGGTAATCTGCTCGCGTTAAATTCAACCGAATTCAAGCCCTCTGAATAGAGTTCCTTATTGGCTAAAGTTGCAACCTCTTGACCGAGTACGTTGTACACTTTCAAGCTTACTATTGCATCTT
>JBBINX010000114.1:0-5081 GCA_037443685.1 Ignavibacteriales bacterium | reverse complement strand
ACAATACGTTATCTGTATATTAATACGAACTTGAAATTAAAAAATATCAATAAACATAATAACGAGCCGCATATGAAATTTATTAAACCACTTTACTTATTATTTTTAACACTCTCGTTTTTGTTGCCGCCCAATAGCAACTTATATTCACAGGGGAGTGGTTCAATCACAGGAATTATCACAGATAAAAAATCTAATGAAAAACTTATAGGGGCAAATCTTCGAATCGTTGGTTCTCTAACAGGCACTACAACAGATATTGATGGGAAATACAATATTAGTAGATTAACGCCGGGTCAATACAGCTTAAGAATATCTTATATTTCTTATCAATCAGTAGTAGTGAATAATATTAAAGTGGAAGAGGGCAAAGATACTAAGATTGATGTTCAACTAAATCCGTCAACAATCGAATTGCAGGAAGTTGTTGTATCTGCGAGTGCAATAAAAAATACAGAAACTAACGTTCTTAAAATTCAAATGAAATCAGCAAATATTGTTGATGGTATAAGCGCAGAACTAATTAGTAAGAACAGCAGTTCTGATGGAACCGATGTTTTAAAAAGGATGACAGGCGTTACAATTTTCGAAGGTAGATTTGCATTTATAAGGGGTGTGGGAGATAGGTATAACAATACTCTACTTAATGGTGCAAATTTACCAAGCACTGATCCCGAAAAGAAAAGTTTTTCATACGATATCATTCCAGCAAGTTTAATCGAAAATGTCATAACTGCAAAAACATTCACACCTGATAAACCGGCTGATTTTTCCGGTGGATTGATTCAAATAAACACATTCGAATTTCCGCAAAGGTTTACTATAGATTTCAATTTGACGAGTGGAATTAATACTTATGCCTCATTCAAAAATTTTATCGGGTATTCGGGCGGGAAAACTGATTTCATTGGATACGATAATGGTTTTCGTAAATATCCACCTTCTATCAGTAATTTAAAAGTTACCCGCGGTAATTTCACAGATGATGAAATATTAGATATTGCTTCTTCGTTCAAGAATAATTGGAATGTTAACAATAAAAAAGTACCTATGAATGGAAATATCAAGCTGACCGTAGGTGATAAGATTGAATTTTTCGACGAAAATATTTTTGGTTATACCGGCTCGGTTTCATATTCAAATTCTTTCAGCGCTACTAAGAATGAAAGAAATTTTTATGACTTCACCGGTCCGAGATACTTATATAAAGGAAATAATTATTCTAACAACGTGATGTTGAGTGGTATGTTAAATTTCAGCGTCAGGTTCGGGATGTCAAATAAATTTAGCTTAAAGAATGTTTATAATCAGAATGCAGATGATGAAGTAACAATATTCAAGGGAGATTATAGATACGCTGATCAGTATCGGGAAATTACGTCTTTGAGATTCGTGTCAAGGTCATTGTTATCCTCCCAGCTTCTTGGAGAACATCAGTTTGATATTCTTAAAGGTTTGAATTTCGACTGGATGTTTAGTTATTCACAATCCGAGCGTAACGAGCCGGATGCGAGAAGATATGTGTATTCACGAGGGCTTGATGATCCAAATGAACCATTGCGTTTTCAATTGGATCAATCATTAGCTACCAGATACTTTGGAAATTTATTGGACAAAGATTTGAATGGTGGTACAAATTTCAATCTGGAAGTATTTGAAGAACCTGAACTTCCCAAAATTAAGTTTGGTCTATTTTTTAATAAAAAAGAGAGAGATTTTGAGGCAAGATTATTTGGGTTCAAAAATGTCCCCGGTGGAAATTTTCTCGCTGAAGATAGCATATTACAAAGACCAGTTGATGAAATATTCAAAAAGGAAAATATTAATAGAACTTTCATTACTGTAACCGAAATTACCAAACCTTCGGATAGTTACCAGTCATACAAAAGGGTGGCAGCCAGTTATTTGATGTTTGATACACATCTGCTCGAAAAGCTAAGAGTCGCTGGAGGCGTTAGGTTTGAATATTCGACGCAAGTCCTAAATTCATTCTCACAAACCGGTGAAAAAATTAATGTTAATAAAATCTACCGCGACTGGCTCCCGGGCATAAATCTCACTTACTTACTCAATAATTTTATCAACATCCGTTTGGCATACAGCACTACGCTTGCCAGGCCAGAATTTCGCGAGCTTGCACCCTTCAGTTACTTCGACTTCATTACGAATGAACTTGTTCAGGGGAATACTGAACTGAAAAGGTCTCTCATCAACAATTATGATTTACGATTCGAATATTTCCCAAAAGGGGAAGAGTTAGTAGCGTTAAGCTTTTTCTATAAAAAGTTTAATAACCCTATCGAAGAAATCTTAATAGCTTCTTCAAACAACGAACCGACACGTTCGTATGCGAATTCAGAAAAAGCCGATAATTATGGTGCTGAAATAGAATTTAGAAAGTCTCTTGATTTTATTAGCGATTTTGTCCGTTACTTTTCATTTGTTGGAAATGCTACCGTCATTAAGTCCGAAGTGAGGTTGAATAGCGACGAAGACCTCAGTTTCCAGAAATCAAAGAGACCCCTTCAGGGGCAACCCGATTACGTCTTAAACTTGGGCATTTACTATGAAAATTATGATTTAGGGTTGAACTCCTCTTTAGTTTACAACAAGGTTGGAAACAGAATTGCCAAAGTCGGAACGAATGATTTGGGCGATATTGTTGAAAAACCCGTCGATTTATTTGACTTTTCAATTTCCCAAAAATTATTCAAATTAATCTCAGTAAAAATCACTGTTAAAGATTTATTAAATCAGGAAAGAAAATTTATTCAGCAAGCACCTAGTGGAGATAAAATATCCGAATTATCACGAGTTGGAAGAGATTTTTCATTAGGACTATCTTATCAATTCAAATAAAAAAAATAAAAATGAAAAAAATAATAACGATACTATCTATACTAATTTCAATTAGCTATCATTCGTATGCTCAGCATATAGTTTTAGAAGGTGATATTACTTCTAATCGTACACTTACATCGAACAATAGATATTTGCTTCGTGGATTTGTTAGAGTTCAATCACCAGCCACTTTAACAATCGAACCGGGAACAATTATTTTTGGTGAAAACACAACTCAAGGTACGTTAATAGTTAAACCCGGCGGTAAAATTAATGCAGTAGGTACAGAAATTGCTCCTATTGTTTTTACGAGTGAATTTGCAAAAGCAGGCTCTTCGAGGCTACCGACATATGGCGATTGGGGTGGAATAATAATACTTGGTAAAGCAAAGATAAATGTTCCGGGTGGAACGGCTGGTATCGAAGGTCCTGGAGATATATATGGCGGAACTAATGATGACGATTCGAGCGGTGTGTTTCGATATGTTCGTATTGAATATCCAGGTATAGCATTTTCACTAAATAATGAAATTAACGGGCTCACTCTTGGGGGGGTTGGTAGAAAAACTGTTATCGACCATGTCCAGGTTAGCTACTCCGCTGATGATTCGTTTGAGTGGTTTGGCGGAACTGTTAATTGTAAATATTTGATTGCTTACAGAGGATGGGACGATGATTTTGATACCGACTTTGGGTTTTCAGGCAAACTTCAGTATTTAGTTGCTTTACGTGACCCGGAAATTGCAGACCAATCAAGCTCTAATGGTTTTGAATCGGATAACGACGGTTCTGGTTCCTTGAATGAACCCATTACCTCGCCAACTTGGTGGAATGTAACTTTGTTAGGCCCCAAAGTTAATTCGGGCACTACAATAAATTCGCTCTATAAAAGGGGGATGCATCTTAGAAGGTCGGCGAGAAATAAAATTTCTAATGCGATTGTTATGGGTTGGCCCACAGGAGTTAGGTTAGATGGAACACACACAATTCAAGGAGCCATAAATAATTTAATGTGGTTGAAAAACAGTATTGTTGCCGGATATACTTCCGCAGCTTTAGATACCATCAGTGCAGGCGGCGCAACGTTTAACATTGACAGTTGGTTTTCTAATAATGGTGGAAGAAAATATCCAACCAATGCAAAGGTAATGTTAATAGATCCTTTTAATTTAACGAGCCCTAATTTTCTACCGTCGGTTGGTTCACCGGCTTTATCTAATGCTGCAACCCCACCGAATGATGGTTTTTTTGATACGACCGCAACATTCGTCGGGGCTTTCGGAACGGTAAATTGGACTCAGAACTGGGCTAAGTTCAATGTCGGAAATTATCTAACTTCTGTTGAAAAAATATTTGAAATACCAGATGGTTTAAAGTTGAACCAGAATTATCCCAATCCATTCAACCCAACGACTAAAATAAAATATTCAATATCTGAAGCTATGGATGTCAAATTAGTTGTATTTAATATTTTAGGACAGGAAGTTGCCACATTGGTAAATGAATTCCAACAAGCCGGTAGTTATCAAGTGATTTTTGGTGATATGAAACTTTCGAGCGGGTTATATATCTATCGACTTGAAACACCATCAAGTGTTATTTCGAAAATGATGACCCTGTTGAAATAGTATCAAATGACCTGTATTATATTGAGACTTCTGAAGCATTAAACCTGTTGGGGGTGATTAAATTTTATCGGATCAATGTCGGACAGGCCTACACAACACTAATACAATAGCCAACCGTGGGTGCGATGTTGATAGGCGTAGGGAATAAAAAATATTTTGCGTTAAACAGAGAAAAACAGAGCAAATATGCAATGGTACTTTGAAACAGAATAAAGAAGTTTAAAAAAACAATTTAATTAAAATGGCCATTGCGGTTGGGGAAGCAGTCGGCTCATCGCTCAAAGCATTGCTTGGACAAGATAAGCAACTCGCAAAATAAATTAGAGCGAGTTGCCGAAATTGCCATTTACATTGCCGAGGAAATTATTTTTATAACACAAGCTCGATTAGTAAAACACGGAGTTAAGAATTTAAAAATTTTTGCTAATCATATTCACTTGTCTTATATTCATATCAATCGTGCAACAAAAACAATCAAATACTGGAGAAACCGAATTAGGGCTTATTCAAAAAGCCGGGATGGGTGATGAACGCGCTTTTACCGAGCTTGTCCGGCTTTATGAAGATATGATCTACAGTTTCTCGTACAAGGTGTGCAGAAACAAAGAAAAA
>JBBINX010000113.1:0-5154 GCA_037443685.1 Ignavibacteriales bacterium | reverse complement strand
CTTTCAATTCCTGCCCGTCCGTCAGGCGGGGGCAATTGATAATTGATAATTGTTGTTGGATTGAAAGGGTTGGGATAGTTTTGCTCTAACTTAAATTCGCTGACCAAACCAGATTCCTTAAATTCAACCGGAAGTACCTGTATTGAGGGGTGAACGGGTTCGACTGAAAGTAGATTGTTATACTGGAATTTAATGTTTCCGTTTGGATGAAGGATTATTTGAAAAGTTATGTAATCAGTTGATGAGCCGTTATAATAGGCGTGTATATAAGTAACGACAAATTGAGAACTAGTTCCTCCGTAATAAACGTTAGCATCGGGATGCAATGTATTGTCAACATTCAGATCCATTGCGCAAGCTGCAACAATATTATTCGGCGAAACAGGATAAGGAATTGTTGCACGGTCAGCTGTTTCATCAAGATCTTCTTCAAATGATAAATACCCATTAGTGTTAATAAATATTTCATCGTAGAGGCGGGTGAAAAATGGTATAGTAAAGCCAATATTTACCGGTCCAAAATAACTATTATCACCATTACCGTTAGACCACGCTGTTACTGCAGTATGTCCTGCTGACACAGGATCAATCCATTCATCACTTTGAGCAAGCGTGGTAATGTTCAAGATTAAAATCAGAGAAAAGATTACAAATATATTTTTCATAACTATCTCCTTGGTTATAGTTTTATGGATACATTTGAAATCAAATTTATCAAGTTGTCCAAATTGTCTTTTTGTATATACTCGTTTATACCAATCGATTTTGCTGTTTCATGATATTGAATATCGTTGTACTGCGAGACGATCACTATCTTTGCATCGGGAAATTCTTTTTTTATCCTTCGGGAAGCTTCAAGTCCATCAATCTTCGGCAACTCAATATCCATCAATACCCATTCGGGTTTTATTTCTCCATACATTGAAATTGCCTTTTTACCATCCTCACACTCATATATCTTTTCAAGATTATGGATGGAAGAGAGTAGCATTTTTTTAACAAATGCCCGGAATTTGCTGTTATCATCTACTAAAAGTATAGTCATTGGATATGGGGTTTTCCTTCGTTGTATAATTAATACTTTTTTTATTGATGCTAATCAATATGAATAGATACTCATTTTTAGTGAGTAACTGTACTCATTTTGAGGGAATAGTGGGATATTAGGTAGTAAAACTGAAATTGAGTTTGCGTAGAAAGTTCGAGAAATATTAAAAATAAACGATGTCGTAGGTAGAAAATGTTTATAGCAAAAGAGACTGCTATAACAATTGTTTATTCTCGATAGCGAACTGGAGAAGTTTATTGTAACCCTCTAATTGAAGTTTTTCACAAATATTAGAACGGTGGTTTTGGACAGTTCGATAACTAATGTGTAATTGCTCACCAATTTCTTTGCTCGTTTTATTTTCAGAAATAAGTTTTAGAACTTTCAATTCCATTTGAGTGAGCAATTTTAAAGATGGTTTCTGATTGAGGAATGTATTGGCGGCATGAGTTTTTTTTAAGAGATAACCTGAAAGTTCAGGACTAACATAATAATCACCGTGCGATACTTCGTGAAGACATTTTAAAAATTCTGCGCCGGTGCTTTCTTTTAAAATATATCCTTTAACGTCTAATTCCATTGCTTTGTTAAAATATTCCTCTTCTTTATACATAGTAAGCATAATAAATTCTAGCACGAATTGTTTCTTTTTCAAAGTTCGAATCAATTCAAAACCATTCATTTCAGGCATGGAAATATCTGCAACAATTATATCGGGTTTCAATTCTTCAATTAGTTTGAGAGCTTGAACACCGTTATCAGCTTCACCCACAAACTTATGTTCGGTTTTTTCTTCAATCATTTTTCTTAACCCTTGACGAATCATCGGATGGTCGTCAACTATGAAAATATTTTTGCTCATAATTTATTTATTTGCTTGATAGGTATCGTAATTGTTATAGCGGTTCCATTGCCCGGCGAAGATTGAATTATCAATTCTCCGTTTAATATTTTTACTCGTTCAGAAATATTTGAGATTCCAAAACTTTTAAAACTTTCGCGGGATAAAGAAGATTGAACAACGTCAAATCCTTTGCCGTTATCGACGACCTTCAAATTTAACCGGCTATCCTGTTTTTTAACAGTAACCTTACACTCAGTGGCATCTGAGTGTTTGACTACATTATTCAATGCTTCTTGAATTATCCTGAAAATGTGTATTTCCTCGATTGAAGTAAATAAATTATTGATTTCATCAATATCTTGAAGAATATTGATAGGCGTTACCTGAACGAATTTATTTATACTCGATTGAATTCCTTTTTGTAATCCGAGCCGGTCGAGCGTGTGGGGGTGGAGGTCGTATGAAATTTCTCTCACCTCGTCAATTGATTCTTGGGCAAGTTCCGAGATTTCACGCAACTCTTCCATAATCGGATTCTGGACATCGAGTTGACCTTCGCATTGATGAAGGGCATTTTTAATAATCAATAAATTCTGTCCGAGACTATCGTGAAGTTCACCGGCTATACGCTGCCTTTCTTGTTCCTGAAATTCAATTAATCTTTTAGATAATTCTTGTTGTGAATATTTTTCTTTTTTCAATTTAGCGAGGCGAAACTGTAGCAAGGTATAAACCGAACCAATAATAAAAACGGCAATAATGATTCGTGCCCACCATGTTTCCCAATACGGTGGAGTAATAATTATTTTTACCGATCTGCCTTCGGTGTTCCACACGCCGTCGCTGTTGCTTGCTTTAATGCGAAACACATATTCGCCCCCGTTCAGGTTTGTGTAAGCGGCATAACGGCGAGTGCGTGCATGTACCCAATCGTTATCATAACCTTCCAACATATACACGTATTCATTTTTCCCCGGAATCGTGTAATCCAAAGCGGCGAATTCGAAAGAAAAGAAATTTTGCGCATAAGAAAGCCGGATTTCAGTTACTGTTTCTAGCGCTTCGTTCAGACGTACCTGTTCATCAAAAACTTTAAAACTAGTTATAACAATTTGCGGGATGTTGGCGTTGAAACTAATTCGCTCGGGATAAAAAGAACTAATACCATTTATTCCACCAAAATAAAACTCGCCACTCTTACACTTTAAATATGCGCCGTGATTAAACTCGTCGCTCTGCAACCCGTCGTGAACATCATAATTCTTGAATGTTAATGTGTCAGGATTGAAACAAGATAATCCTTTGTTTGTACTCAGCCACAAATTTCCATCTGCATCTTCTAAAATTCCATACACCACATTATTCGGCAACCCGTCTTTTTCTGTGAAATGTGTGAATGTTTCAGTTTCGCTGTCGAAGCGGTTCAAGCCGCCGCCGTTTGTTCCAATCCAGATGTTTCTATTGCTGTCTTCAAAAATCGAAAGTACTGTATTGTTGCCGATAGTTTTGTGGTTAGCCGGATCGTGCTGATAAATCTTATTCGTTTTTGTTTCAGGATTAAATCTGTTCAGCCCGGCGCCCCACGTTCCAACCCATATGTTTCCTTGCCTATCCTCTCCTATCGACCAAATATAACTACCGCTTAATTGATATTTTGAAAACATATTTTTATCAGATTCATACAGATTCAACCCGCCTCCAGCAGTGCCGATCCAAAGATTTCCGTTCTTACCCGCATGGATTGTCACTACCGAATTACTGCTAATAGTCTTTGTGTTTTTAGGGTCATTTCGATGATGAATAAAACAATTATTAACTGGATCATACAAATCCAACCCGCCACCGTCGGTTCCGATCCAAATATTACGTCGACTATCTTCAATTATAGCCATCACGTTATTATCACTGAGGCTGTTTTCATCGCCGACAGTCTGTTTATAAAAAACGTAAGACTTGTTTTTCCTTTTGTATAGATTGATACCGCCTCCATCAGTTCCTATCCATATATCACCATTTTTATCTTCACATACAGCTCTCACCATAGGATTGTTTAAACTATTTGGATTATTTATCTCGTATTTTAAATGAGTAAATTTATACCTCGAGGGATTATGATAGCCAACACCTCCTCCGCTTGTGCCCATCCATACTCCGCCTTGTTGATCGCGGTAAACAGTGTAAACAAAATTTTCCCTTAGACTAGTTAAGTTATGTTTTCCCCGTTGGAAAGTTATAAATTTTTCTGTTGCAAAATCAAACTTATTTAACCCGCTTCCTCGTGTTGCTATTAATAGATTTCCATCATTATCCTCTGCAATATGACCTACCTGATTACTACTGATGCTTGCAACATTCTTTTCATTATGGATGTATTTAATGAATTCATTTTTGTAAGGATCAAATTTATTAAGCCCTTCACCAAAAGTACTAATCCAGATATTACCCGTACGGTCTTCAAATATGCCGACTATTCGATTCCCGCTGATGCTCTTAGAATTATATGGATCGTGTTTGTAATGTTTCATTTGATTTGTATGTGGGTTATAAACATTTAACCCATCCCAAGTCCCAATCCATAGTAATCCATTCCGGTCAAAGATCATACATCGAATATTTTGATTGCTCAACCCGTCTAAAGATAATGAGTCTGTTCCGATGCGGACAAACTTGTCAGAACCTCTATCAAAACGATTCAGACCACGGCCCCATGTTCCGACCCAGATTGTTCCAAGTTTATCTTCCGCAATACAGGATACATTATTCGCGCTTAAACTATTTGAATCTGTGCGTTGGTAATTATATCTGATGAATTTATTTTTATTCCGGTCGAAGCGGTTTAATCCGCCGTGGTAAGTACCGACCCACATTTCACCCAGATGGTCTTCAAATATGCACCAAATCCAATTATCTGAAATAGTTGTTGTGTCGTCAATATCATTTCTGAAAATAACAAAATTATAACCATCGAACCGGTTCAAACCATCTTGTGTACCGAACCACATATAGCCATATCGATCCTGAAGTATAGCGTTAACGGTGGATTGAGATAAGCCATCGTTTACAGAAAGGTAGTCGAACTTCATTTCGTCAATTTGGGAAAACGCACGAACCAAATGCAATAAAATAATTAGTATAAAAGCATAATATTTAAAAAGTATGTTTTTCCCTGAGTGCATATTCTTTTGCTTTCGCCTAAACTATAAAAGATTTTAGAGATAAACAAATTCACTAACACCCAATTTGAATTTGTTAGTCTAAATTA
>JBBINX010000112.1:0-5174 GCA_037443685.1 Ignavibacteriales bacterium | reverse complement strand
GATTGCCGAGTTTCATTGATTTTATTTTAAGAAGAAATTGTGAAGAAAACAAAACGGATTTGGATCGCACAGCCATATAGTTCGACGGGCTCGATATTCAATGGATGTGCTGTACGAAAAAAGAGGTTGACAAAAAATAAGTGCTCTTTATGATGCATTTTTTTTAACGCAAAGTATCAAAGGTTACGCAAAGGCCTAAACGCTATTGATCTTTTCGGTAACTTTGCACCTTCTTGGTGTCCTGTGCGTTAAATATTGTCTTTTTAATAAGCTAACGCCTAAATTTTAGAATCGCTTCCGATTCAATTTTCATTGAGCTTCGTGTAATTTCAAAAAAAACCAACACCCCTACGGGGTTGTTTTGATTAAATTATTAGTATTTTTGAAATTTTATTTTTGATTTTTAATTTCTTTTATCCTCTCAACCACAGGCGGATGCGAATAATTAATCTTAACATAGAACGGATGAGGGGTCAAGTGCGAAAGGTTATCCTTTGAGAGTTTTATTATAGCATCAATGAATGGTTTCGGTGATTTTGTTGTAACAACAGCAAACCTATCTGCTTCGTACTCATTTTTCCGCGACAAAGCGTTCATAGCTAACGAGAGAACAAACTCAAGCGGACTAAAAAGCATTCCGAAGAACAACAGGCCTGCATAAATAGAAACATTCTCCATATAAAACGCTTCGAATAATCCACGTTGAGTAACGAAAATCGACAACATAAAGAACATGATTCCCATATGTAAAACACTAATTATCATTCCCTGAATTATATGATGCTTTTTGTAATGGCCAATTTCGTGGGCAAGAACAGCAACCAATTCTGGGATTGTATGTTTCTGAATTAAGGTATCAAAAAGGGCGATGCGTTTGTTCTTCCCAAATCCCGTAAAGAAAGCATTCGATTTGCTGGAACGTTTTGAGCCATCCATCACATAAACATCGCGCAAAGAATAATTTACAGAATGAGCATAAGAAAGAATTGCTTCCTTCAACAGACCTGTTTCAAGAGGAGTAAATTTATTGAAAAGGGGCATTATCCAGGTCGGAGCTATAAACTGTATAAAAAGCACGAAACCCGTTGCTGTTATCCAACAGTATAACCATGCAAACGGGCCGGCATTTTCGAACAATGCTAAAATCCCAATCAGAAGCGGAACTCCTAGCACAATCGACAGCAATATTCCCTTTGCAAGATCGGTGATAAATACTTTGGGTGTAGTTTTGTTGAATCCAAATCGTTCTTCAATTACAAATATCGAATAAATACTGAAAGGCAAAGATAGGATTGAGCGTATCAGTATTAAAATACCAATGTAAAATATTCCGGTAAAAATAGTTCCTAATTGCAAATCCCGCACAATGAGATCGAGATAATTAAAACCACTCAAAAACCAGAACAACATTGTAATAGTCAGACTAAAACTCGATTCGATAATTCCAAAGGTTGTCTTTGCGCGTGTGTATGATTGAGATTTTTTGTAAGTCTCTTCTTCATAAATACTTTCAAATTCTTTGGGAAGTTTTGCTGAGAGTGTTTTTAAATTCAATAGATCGGTAGCGAGATTTAAAATATATTCAAATAGTAAAGCAACTAATATTATTATAGCGTAAGTATTCATATAATTTTAAATTCACAATTTATCCGCTATGGGCAAATTCGATATTCGGCATTCGTGATTATTTTTTTTAACATAATTGAACTAAGTTTAATACGGGTTCAATTTTATCGATTCTTTTATCTCCGTGATAATACACACGTTCTAAAAATAATCCTGAAGGTGGTGCTGTAAACTTTGCCGGCTCATCGGATTTTATTTTCACGTAATGCTGTACTTTATCAAGGGTAAGATTTCCCCTCCCCACTTCTACAATCACTCCTATTATTTGACGAACGAGTTTCCACAGGAAGTGAGACCCATAAATCCGAACGAGTATCAGGTTGCCTGTTTCTTTCATTTCTATTTCTGTAATCAATACTTTAGTAGATTTTTCATCAGGATCATCGGCTGTAAAGGATTGCAAATTTTTCAAGCCGACGAACAGTTTAGAAGCTTCCTGCATTTTCTTAAAATCGAGTTCATCTTTCAACCACCAAACATAACGTTTTCCGAATGCTGTTCTTCTTCGAGAGATTTGATACAAATAACTGCGGGCTATAGCATCGTGACGAGCGTGAAATTGCTTGGCGACTTTTTCAATTTCAATAATATTGATGTCAGTGGGAAGTTCATCGTTCAATTTTATTTTTATGATCTCGGGAGCGAGCATAGTGCTTACGTCAAGGTGAGCTACTTGCAAAAGGGCATGCACACCGGCATCCGTTCTGCCCGAACCATAAATTTCAATTTCTCTTGTTTTAAAGATTTTTATCGCCGCTCCGAGGATTTCTCCCTGCACAGTTCGGGCGTTTTTCTGAATCTGCCAGCCGCTGTAGCGTGTACCTTCGTATTCTATGTAAAGTTTAAATCGTGACATTGTAAACAATATTAAGAAAAATTAAATAGTAAAGCAAAGCAGATAAAATGATTGTGATTAATTGATTTTGACGTTGATTTTGCGTTTATTTTAATAGTTGAGAATGTACACTTAATTTAACAGATGAGTTTGTTAGAACAAAAATCTAAAAATAAGACGCAAACTACACCGCTGATGCGCCAATATCAGCAGGTTAAAGCGAAATATCCTGATACGATATTGCTTTTCCGCATGGGCGATTTCTATGAAACTTTCAACGACGACGCCATTATAACTGCAAAAGTTCTTGGCATCACACTTACGAAGCGGGGTAACGGAACACAGCGTGAAACTCCACTCGCTGGTTTTCCTTATCACGCACTCGATACATATTTGCCTAAATTTCTAAAAGCCGGAAAACGAGTTGCTATTTGCGAACAATTAGAAGACCCAAAATTTGCCAAAGGCATTGTTAAACGGGATGTGATCGAAGTTGTAACACCGGGAGTTTCATTTTCGGAAAAAATTTTAGAGACAAAACAAAATAATTATTTAGCAGCGATACATTTCCCCTCACCTCTCATTACGAGCAACGACACAGTTGGGTTCGCTTTTGTTGATGTTTCAACTGCAGAATTTGGGGTAAGCGAATTTCTCCTAAGGAATTTAAAAGATCAAATTCAATCGTTCAATCCTTCTGAAATTATTGTTCAAAAACGAGATTTCGAATCAATTAATAGTTTACTCAAAGATAGTTATAGAGGTGTCTTCACAAAATTAGATGATTGGATTTTTAATTACGATTACAGTTATGAGTTACTTATAAATCATTTTAAAACTCAAACGCTTAAGGGGTACGGAATTGAAGAATTCAGAACTGGTGTTATTGCTGCTGGCGCCGTAATGAACTACCTGCAAGAAACTCAAAAGACAAATATTCTTCACATCAAACGTATCTATCCTCATAACACTAATGATTACATTATTCTCGACCCTTCGACGAAACGTAATTTAGAAATTACAAAATCTGTAGAAGGAAATGAAGAAGGAACACTATTTTGGGTTTTAGATAAGACAAAAACACCGATGGGTGGCCGTTTACTAAAGAAATGGATTAATCAGCCGCTCAAGTCAGTTGAATCGATAAAAGCAAAACTGGCTGCTGTGAGTGAACTAACACAAAAACCTGAAACTCGTAAAATAGTCAGTTCAATACTGGCACGCTTTGGAGATTTAGAACGGCTTATTACAAAAATATGTACAGGCAGATCTAATCCAAGAGAATTAATTGCACTGAAAAATAATTTATCCGAAATTGAAAATCTGAAATCAGCTATCGTGAATGTTCAGTCGGGAAATTTATTAAAGATAGGCAATGGTTTGACACCACTAACAGAATTGATAGATGATATATCAAAAACAATTACAAAAGATCCGCCTATATCACTAGTTGATGGTGGCGTTATTAAAAACGGATGCAACTCTGAATTGGATGAATTGAGAGAAATAGCTTTTAACGGCAAAGGTTGGATTGCTCAACAACAGCAAAGAGAACGCGAACGAACAGGAATCAACTCGTTGAAGGTCGGTTTTAACAATGTGTTCGGTTATTATATCGAAGTAACTAATACCCACAAAGAAAAAATACCCAGTGACTATATACGAAAACAAACGCTCACTAATGCTGAGCGATATATTACTCCCGAACTCAAAGAATACGAAGAAAAAATACTCAACGCAGAAGAGAAAATTCTTTTACTCGAAACACAAATATTCAACGAGATCAGACTAAAAGCCGCTGAACACGTTGAAACCATTCAAATGAATGCACAGCTTATTGCAATGCTGGATTCATTCGAATCACTTGCCGAAGTGGCAATTGAGAATGAATACAACTATCCTGAAATTGACACCGGGACGAAACTTGAAATTGTTGACGGAAGACACCCCGTAATCGAAAAACTACTGCCACCCGGCGATCAATATACTCCGAATGATACATACTTAATTAACGAAGAAAATCAGATTCTGATTATTACTGGACCGAATATGAGCGGTAAATCAAGTTATCTTCGCCAAGTTGGTTTAATCGTTCTACTCGCACAGATTGGTAGTTTTGTTCCTGCAAAGAAAGCACATATAGGTATCGTTGATAAAATTTTTACACGCGTTGGAGCTAGCGACAACATTGCTTCGGGTGAAAGTACATTTTTAGTCGAGATGCATGAAGCGGCTCATATTGTAAACACCGCAACTCCAAAAAGTTTGATTCTATTGGATGAAGTGGGCCGAGGCACAAGTACTTTCGACGGAATTAGCATTGCGTGGGCATTAACAGAATATCTTCACAACAATATCGGTGCAAAAACTTTGTTCGCTACACATTACCACGAATTAAATGAGCTTGCCGATTTATATCCACGAATTAAAAACTACAAAGTTGATGTGCGTGAATACGGCGATAAAGTAATTTTCCTACACAAAGTTACTCCTGGTTTTGCCGACCATTCATATGGAATTCAGGTAGCTCAAATGGCTGGCTTGCCCGACGAAGTAACAAATAGGGCAAAGGATATTTTAAAAAATCTTGAAGGTTCAGAATTGACTTTACACGATGAAGGTAAAAGTGAAAGGGTGAAAGGTCGAATCGCACCTGCCGAAGTACAATTAACATTATTCGAGATGAAAGACGATAAACTTCGAGATGAGATTA
>JBBINX010000111.1:0-5542 GCA_037443685.1 Ignavibacteriales bacterium | reverse complement strand
CTCGTTGGGCTCATAACCCAAAGGCTGTAGGTTCAAGTCCTACCCCCGCTACAAAATATTGCCCTAAATTTTTTACGGGATAATAAATTTTATGCAATCCCTTGCATCCAAATTTTCATTTCATTAGATTTCCTACGAAAGAAATGAATATTGAACTTCATAAAAAGAAAATGCGCGAGGGTGTGAGGTCTTATTTCTTCCTGATTCTTTCATGCACGGGAGGTGCTGGGCATATCCGTGCAGCAAAAGCATTGCACCGCACCGCTCCATTAACACACCTTCCTATTTACACCGAACATCACGATGTGCTAGAATTTACATCAAAGATTTTTAAAAAATTGTATTCTGAATCTTATCTACAAATAGTAAATCGTGCCCCAGAGTTATGGGGTTATCTTTATGAACATTTGGAACGGAAATCATATAAGAAAAAAGGTATAATAAAATCCTTCGACCATCTCAATTACAAGCGATATCTTCGAACGCTTTCGGAACTGAAGCCAGACGCCATTATCTGCACACACTTTCTCCCTTACATCTCCGTATCGAGTGAGTTACGAAAGTATGACATTACAGCACCAGTCTTCGCTGTAACCACTGATTTTGATATTCACCAGCTATGGGTCGATCCTATTATTGAACGGTATTTTGTTTACCATGAAGAGTCTGCTTGGCAATTACAATCAAAAAAAATCCCAGCGGAGAAGATCAGTGTGACAGGAATACCTATAATGCCGGAATTCCGGTCAAAAGAAAAACAGAAAAATGTTCGCATTAAACTTGGAATAAATGCGAATAACTTTACCATACTGCTACTTTCAGGTGGTTTTGGTATAGGACGACTGAAGGAAATAGTCGAACAGTCTGCCAGGACGCTTTCTAGGTTCGCCAAAATAAATTTCAACTTGCTAATTGTTTGTGGAAAGAATGTAAAAGCACAAACTGAAATTCAGGAACTTGAATTCCCCCAAAATGTCACTCCATACATTTATGGGTTCATTGACAATATGCACGAATTTATGGATGCTTCTGATCTTCTTCTCTCTAAAGCGGGCGGACTTACATCAGCCGAAGCAATGGCTAAATCACTACCGATACTTATTGTTGACCCTATCCCTGGCCAAGAGAGCCGAAATACCGATATTATCGTTGAACACGGAGCTGGTTGGAAAGCAATCAATCTTTCGAATCTTTCTTATAAACTCCAGCGAATTCTTAGAACACCTACGATACTGAAACAAGCCTGCAAAGCTACTCAGCAACTTGCAAGACCGAATGCTGCTTTAATAATTCTGGAGAATGTTTACGAATATTTTAGTATTCAAAGCAAGTAAGTTTACACTTCAATCGGGGTTATCCAAGACATAAATAGAAGAATATCAAAATAAGTAAGCCCAAAGCGGTGGCAACAAATACGTTGAAAAAATCCTTTTTGGGGCAAAAAACAAAGAAACAATGAATTTTTCGAACAATAAGGTCTGTTTTTCAAGAAATATTTAAAAAATTTAAATTATTATTTTCAAAAATGTGGTATATATCACATTTTTTAATTATTTTATTTCTATATTTATAACCAGAAATTATTATTGGGAAATTGAACTTGAATAATTATAACATACTCTTTGCTTCATTGAATGGTGAGTTAAGTTCAACTCTATCTTCAAAACTTCACAGAACTGGTATCTCTATTAAAGATATTACCTCAATTCAAAAAATAGAAGAAGAATTAACAACAAAAAAACACCGTGTATGCATTGCGCGTTGCGACAGTGTGGATGATAGTTTATTAAAATTAACTCAATTTATTAAACAACAAAAACTGCCGGTTGAACTCATCGTGAGTGCTAAAACAGGTTTCATCGAAGACGCAATTCGTGTAATCCAATCGGGTGCAATTGATTTTGTCGTAGGAGATTTATTCGATCCAAGATTAGTAGAGTCAATATTAAAAGGCCTAACAAATTATGGTGGATATTCTACTGAAACAGATGCTGAAAACGATGATGCCTTTTATGAATCAGGTGTAGCGCTTATTGGACAAAGTTCTGCAATTTGCGAAATCCGTTCAGCTGTTTCTTTGGTCGCGAAATCACAAACAAACGTTTTGATAACCGGTGAAAGCGGGACTGGAAAAGAAGTTATCGCTAAACAATTACATTTATACAGCGATAGAGAGACAAAACCATTTGTTGCACTTAATTGTGCGAGCATACCTAAGGATATCATCGAAAATGAATTATTCGGACATGAGAAAGGCGCCTTTACAGGTGCCTTGCAGAAAAAACTTGGTGCTTTCGAAATAGCTAATAACGGAACTCTTCTGTTTGATGAAATCGGAGAGATGAGTTTAGATACACAAGCAAAATTACTCCGGGTAATTGAGACTCAAAAATTTAGAAGACTTGGAGGTAGAGAAGAAATAAAAGTTGACGTCCGGATGATAGCAGCTACAAATAGAAACATTACAGAGGCTCTCCAATCGAAGGAACTTCGTGAAGATCTTTACTATCGGCTAAGCGTTATCGAAATTTTTATACCCCCATTGCGCGAAAGAAAAGAAGACCTCCCGTTACTAACTGATTATTTCTTAAAGATGTTTGCAAAAAAGTATAATAAATCTGTTCATAAATTTTCAGACGAAACATCGAGGCTATTATTTGCCTATGACTGGCCAGGAAACGTAAGAGAATTAAAAAATATTGTCGAAAGAGCAGTGGTGATTTGCCCTTCTGAAGTTATTAGTTTACATTATTTGCCAAAGAAATTACAAAAACCTGTAAAATCCCAAGAATCTATTAATATTCCAATTGGTTGTTCAACACAGGAAGCTGAACGGATGGTAATTTTACAAACACTCGCATCCACGGGAAATAACAAAGCTAAAGCTGCAAAAATATTGGGTGTTAGTCGGAAAACACTGCATAACAAATTAGCAATTATTCAGCATCCAGATAGAGAGAAATAAAGTTGGGAGGAATCCAAAAGGAATTGTGTAGATTTAATTCGACAACGAATTAGCTCGAAGAATAATGTAACCCGGTTGAGAAAATTTTACCCAGTAACCATAACCAGATTTAATAGTATCAACTTTTTGGTATCCTTGATTTAAATACCAAAAATCGGATCGTATATTAGTCGGCGGAGAAATGAAAATATTGCTAACTAGTACTTGCTTACTTAACGAACCGATAAGATTCCACCCCTCAATTACGTTAACTGTATCAATCAAAAATGTCTCCCCAGCAAAAAATAATGTTTGTTGTGTAGAAAATTTCGCGAAATAACCTTTACCATATTCTAAAGTATTTACTTCAGTGTAACCACCTGTAAAACCGAACAGGGATGAGATAGCCGTAGGAAAAACGTTTTTTACATTAGTATTCTGCAATTTCTTGGGTATTGAAACGAGGTTCCATCCACCTGATAGAATAACTTCAGTTACATCATTTGCAAATACTCCAAAATTACATACAACACTATCGTCAGTGCTAGTAATTGTTACGTTATAGGTTCCTAAAGAATTTGGCATTGTGATCTGCCAGTGTGGTTTGGATTCAAGACTCACGATATATGTACCCAGAGGTATTGAATCAAAACTATACTTCCCTACTACATCAGTAATAGCACTCAAAGTTAGATAACCAGTAAGTTTCACAATCCAAGCTGGCACTAAAGGTTCATTGATTTGTCGTATGCCATCACCATTTTTATCGTAAAAGATATTGCCCTTAATTTTAGGCTTACTCACGTTGGATGATGTTTTACCTACGGCCTTTTTTAGATATTGAAGCAAAGGATCTTGTTTTCCTGGTGGATTACTATTTACCCAACCTCTCCACAACTCCCAAACACCTACACCGCCAATACCGTGTTGTCGTGCATTCTTCACCTTCTCGTGTATCGAAACACTATCTTCATAAGAAATAAATCGTTTGATTCCACCCTCGGTAAATCCAAGCCAAGGAACTTTAGATTCAGTGTCCCAACGGAAACTTGACGGAAATTGAGCCTTCTTAGCAAGAACATTACTATAACTACCAAAGCTCGGTAATCCGCTGCGTAACTGTCCGGGTCCATCTACACTTGTCCATTCGGCTGTTTCAAAAGGTATTAACTTAATAATTTTTGAGGAGTCGTAACCAGCCTGTTTCATTTGTTTTGGCCCGTAATTGTCAAGTGTCCAAGCATTATAGTTTGGATATGTTGTTACAGAAGGTCGAGCCAATGGTGCATTAAACCCTGAATAAGATGCCGCACCCATACCGTATGCCATAAGTAGAAATCCATCAAGTGTAGCATTTGCCACTGCGGGTGAAAAGCGGTTTATCCAATCCGAATACCAAGCAGGTGCAGTATGACTCAACCAACCGGGCGGATTCATTGTGTTTAGTTTTTCACGCCACTTAATTAGAAATCGCTCTGTTAGAGCTTTTTGTGATGTCGGTGGATATTCCCAATTAATATCTATTCCGTGAAATCCTTTTCGTTTCATATATTCAAAAGTATGATTTATATATATATCCTGCCGTGTCGTATCAGCAACTATCCAACTCATTATTGTAGCATTCGTTCCTACTTCTCCACCTAAACAAAGAATAATTTTAACACCGTTTGCATTTGCCGAATCTCTGGCTATTGATAGATGTGTTAAACCGTTCGTATTATTATTTGATGCAGAATTAAAGCACCAACCACGCCATGTTCCTGTAATTGAAGAACCACCGCATTCCAATATCATTGAATCCGATCGTCCTAACGGTGAATCTACTAACTCTCTTATGTATGGAAAAGTATATGAAGGCTCGGATGTAAACCAAATAAAATGAGTCATTGCCTTCCAATCCACTTTTTGAGGTTCATACGTGCATACCGACCACGTTGGATAATACGCTACTACCTTCAGGGGAGATAAAGTCTGTAAACAAATTGTTTGATTAAAAATTAAAAATAAAATAATAAAAAGAAATAAAGTGTTCAATATTTTGCTCATTTTACATTTCCTTGTTTTATATTATTTTTCTATTACAAATTAATATACAAATTGATACAGCAAAATCAAATTATTGAAGAAAAAAAAAGCCCCTTAAGTACAGGGGCTTAAAATTACCTTTGTTAATAACCAACAGTTTTTTACAACTATCTGAGGAGTGTCATTTTTTTTATCATTTGAAATGAGATGACATTACCTGATCCATTTTTGACATTAATCTTGTAAAAATAGATTCCCGAAGAAAGAACTTGACCAGAATTATTGTGCCCATCCCACGTAATATTTTTTTCACCTGCACTTTCATATTTGTCAACTAATGTTACAATTTCTTGACCTAAAAGGTTATATACTTTGAGTAGCACATAGCTATCATATGGTAAAGTGTAAGCAATCGTAGTAATAGGATTAAAAGGATTTGGATAATTTTGATGAAGTTCAAAATTATGAGGAATTTCTTCATCACTGACTAGCAAAGTTGTATTCTGGTTCACAGCTACTTTTAGATATTGAAGCAAAGGATCTTGTTTTCCTGGTGGATTACTATTTACCCAA
>JBBINX010000110.1:0-5566 GCA_037443685.1 Ignavibacteriales bacterium | reverse complement strand
ATTTTCGCATCAGCATGTTGGCAACCAGCTATCCTTTTCTGTAAGAAAATCATTCACAATTTTTAATGCCTCTCTTTGTCCATGCCAATTTAGTCGTTTAAAAGCCGTCTCATAATCGCACCATTCATAACCTTGGTGTTCTGATGAGAGTATAGGGATTTTATCGTTTTCAACTTCTGCAAGAAACATCGGTGATAAATTTACTACATCCCTGGTATATACATAGAATTGATTTATAAATGGGATAACCCAAAAACTTTTGTGTGGAATGTTAATTTCCTCAATCATTTCGCGTTTTGCTGTAGTTATTGCACTTTCCCCTTCTTCGATTGTTCCTGTTATAAATTGATATATTCCGGGATAAATTTTTTCGGTTTCCGACCTTTGAAGAATTAGATATTCTGCCTTCCCATTTTCAAATCTAAACACACATACTTCAACATATAACGAAGCTACTTTTATCATTTTTATTTTCCTTTAATTTTTCAACTTCGGGCTTTGTAAGATGTTTGTAGAAACCTAATTTTAAAATTCATTTTGGTTTCGGTTCGATCTGGATTCTATCCGTTAATCTCTATATAAGCGAGAGATTCGAATTTGTTTCTGGCTCGTCGGTTTTTGCCTTCAACTTTAGCCGACATAATTTCTGTTCTTGTCCCGTTCATTATATTTACTTTTACGGGAAGTGTTTTCAAATTGTGTTGGATAAAAATACCATCCTTTAATTTTTCTGAAGCTAAACGTTTAACCTGTTTGTTAATTTTGGCTCCTTAAGTTTTATAAATCCTACCGGCCCGCCGGCTCACCCAATGGTTTAGCGGACCAAGCTGTGATTTCGGGTTCGTCAGAGACTCCCCTAAATTTTTATCATTCTTGATTCGTAGCAACCAGATTGTATCTTAATTCACTATTCCGACAGGAAAAACCTTTAGCCGGACATTTATTAGTAAATCGTAATTTGTTTTGCGATTAAATTCATCGGTACGGCTTGTTACATAACATTTTGGTTTATTCAAGATAACATAAAAGAATTTTGTCTTTTTTATCGCTTCACCACCCGTTTTAATTTTATCTTCACGTAGATCAATTCTGAACGAAGTACTTTTTAATACTAATCCATTTACTGTTACACGTTTTGATAGAATCATCTTCTCAGTTTGCTTGCACAATGCGTCGCCTAACTTTGATATTTCATGGGGAAGACACACATTTCTTCCTTCACTCGATTGCATTAGAGAATTAAATTAAATAAGCCATTTAATAGTAACAACTCCAAGTATGAAAAGTATGACAAATGCTAATGATAATTTATCGAAATACTTATCAATAAATATTTTTATCCTAGCACCGAAGAAGAACATTAGACCGCCGACAAGGAAGAACCTTGAAGCACGGCCAACCAGCGAACCGAGCGTAAGTGTGAGCAAATCGATTGTTTGATTAAAACCCGCCGCAATAGTGAAAACTTTGTACGGAATGGGTGTAAATCCTGCTATAAAAAGTGCTAAGAAACCGTGCTGGCGATATGTTTGGAGAACGGACTCGAATTTATCAATAGCTCCATAAAAACTGAGTATCGGCTTGCCGATTACTTCAAAGAATCCGTAACCGATTAAATAACCCAAGTAGGCGCCTGTAACAGAACCTACAGTGCAAATAAATGCAAATTTAAATGCCTTGCGCGGTGTGGCTACTGCTAAAGCAATTAGCAGTACATCCGGAGGAATCGGAAAGAATGATGCCTCGATAAATGCAATCCAAAACAATGCGTGGAGTGCATATGGTTTTGTGGCAAAGTGTTCAACCCACTCTTTGAGGTGGCGAAGCCAACTTTTCAATGCTAGTATCAGAAGAATTGTCCTTTCATATATTTTTGACCTGTAAATTTACTAAATATTTTTGAGAAATACTTTTAGCCCAGCTTCCAAAAAGATTGGTTCAATATTCAACTCCTCAAAAAAATCTGTTCCGCTTCTGCAAATATTCTCTTCGAGGAGCATCGTAATTTGATCGTATGTTACAGGAAACCATTCATATCTATCAAACAATTTTGCGAGCATCTTCATTTTCCAGACCGGAATGTGGAGTTTTATTTTTTTTCGATTAATAATTTTAGAGATAATATTCACCAGTTCATTATAGGAAAAAACTTCTTTACCACATAAGGAGTATGTTTTGCCGAAAGTTATTTCCATCTCCAAACTCTTTACAAAAGCATCAGCTACATTTTCTATTGAAATTGGTTGAAACCGATACATTCCGTTCCCGATGACAGGAACGAACAACGGCATCTGGTTCAATAAATCAACGATAACAGAAATAAAATTATCCCCGCCCTCGTTCTCATCACCAAAAATTACGGAAGGTCTGAAGATAGTCCAACTGAGTCCGCTCTGTTTCAAATATTCTTCAGCCTCATATTTTGTCCTAAGATATTTTGTTGAAGCATTTGGCTTTACACCGTTGGCGCTCATTAATAAAAAACGCTTCACACCTTGCCGCTTCGAGGAATCGATCAAATTCTTCACCCTATCGAAGTGAATTTGTTTGAATGTGATTCCTCTTTCGGGGAACTCTCGAATAAGTCCGGGCAGATAAATTATTGCATCGCAACCCGAAAGTTGTTCCGCATAACTTTGTTGATTAGTTACATCACCTTTTATGATTCTTAAATTCGGTTTAAACTTGTCTGGAATTTTGTTTACCGACTCATTACGAACTAAAACACTTATGTGATGTTTAGAATTAATGAGTGACGACAAAATTCTATTTCCTACATAACCTGTGGCTCCAGTTAAAAATACATTCATAATATTCTTATAGTTTTCAGAGAATATAAGAAAATTTTAATTACAAACAGTGATAGCGGTATTTTTGTTTTTATCCAGTTTTTAACTACTTTATTACTACTATTTGTAACATAAAATCGTAAAAACTGCTAATGTTAAAATTTGTATTAAAATTCGTTTCGGTGTTCGTCTTTACTGTCTCTTTATTTTCTCAAAATTTTGAATATAGACAGGTTTCAGTATGTCCTAAATTTTTTCAAGAAATCTCTGATGCAAATATAATTGCTGATTTACCGCTGATAAATTCAAAACCAACTTATCAAATCCAATCAAAAGCAAATCCAATCGGTATAGAGACAAAAATTTATGGTTTCTGGGATTTGCAAAGCAACGGCGGGTCGATTAATTATATCGAGATGAGTCCCATCGACCCAAACCACATTCATGTCGTTTCAATGGTATCGACTGATTCGGGTAGTGCTACTGCTATTTCAATGTCGCGGCGGGTTGCTTACAATTTCAGCTACGATGGCGGTCAGAGTTGGGGAAAACCGCTAATCGTGCCAACCATACGAGCTGGTTATCCTTCGTTGATACTCGCTTCCGATTTCGAAGTAAATTACTTTGCTACGATTGCAAGTCACGGTTCACCGGGAACGAACTTACCTCTGCAGAGTGCGATTTATCTTGATAGTTATGAAGGGGAAAAAAATTTTTCTACTTACCTCCCTCCACTTCACCAATCAAATAACGACGATGTGCTGTGGCCTTCGATAGCACAAACTACAAACGGTAATATTATTTTAGCAGGTTCATTCCCTTCCTCAAGTTTATTAGGTGGTTTATCGATAATCAGGTTTGATAAGAATAGAATTTGGAGTGGCTGGACTCGTCTCGAAACCTCTTCGAAACACAGCGGTCGAGTTGCAATAACGTCGGGCGATGCCGGAAGCGTTGCAGTAATCTGGCGGTCAACTACTGATCCCGATTCGCTTCTAGCTCGCCTGTCCACAGATAACGGTGTTACCTGGGGAAATAAAATTGCAATTGATACCGAGAACGGTTCTTCGGGTCCTTGCTGGACAGGATTCGATGCAATGTACAAAGGAACAGCATTGTATGTTGTGTATACTCGAAGCAACTATTCAGGCACTGACTACAAGTTGGCAAATCAAGTCCGTCTTTGGAAATCGAGCTCCCAAACTTCATCTGCAGTCATCGACAGTTTTGTGTTCCCAACATTAATGAAAACTTCCGGTGTTCAAAATATACAAACCAATCATAACTTTGCTTTTAATTTTCCTTCTATCGGGAAAAATAGTACTGGAAGCAGAATTTACATTGCTGCTGATGTATTTCTACAAGGAATAACTGATCCAGATGGCTTTAATTACAGCGATATAATTCTAACATACAGCGATGATAGCGGAACTAATTGGACGATCCCAAAAAATATTACTAACACAAAAGATATAGATGAGAGATATGTTTCGCTCTCGACTGTCAATCCCGTTCTAAAAACAGACGGTAACGATAGTAACTGGTTGTTTATGGTTTATCATGAAGACAGGATTCCAGGAGCCAACTACGCGACGTTGGCTTCTGAAGCTCGCCCCGTATCAGGAACAAAGCTAAAATTTTTAAAACTGAATGTTGACTATAAATCGATAGAAACCTCATCAATAAATATCTCTAACAAATGGAATATGGTTTCGATACCGGTAGATATTTCGGGTGAAAAGAATATTTTATTCCCTACCTCTACAACGAATGCATTCGTCTATAATCCGGGCATCGGGTATACTGTAGAAAATATTTTGAAGGCGGGAAAAGGTTATTGGTTAAAATTTGATAGAGACCAAACTGTTGTGTTTACTGCAAATTCATTTAACTCGCTAATACTCTCAGTCATACCTGGTTGGAATATGGTTGGTTCAATCACTAAACCAATACCTGTTAATAGGATAGTTACAAATCCAGCAAATATTACGGCTTCAAAATATTATGGATATTTAAACGGCTATTTTGTTACCGATACACTTAAACCCGGCATAGGTTATTGGATAAAAGTGAATCAGCCTGGAACTCTTAATTTGATTGCAGATTAATTATAAATTTTACCCTCCCGCATCATCTTCACTAATTCCAAGGATGGCAGTTCGTAAGCTTTTTTCATTTTAAAGTCAGGTGCCGCTAGTTCCAAATTCTCCTTTTTGGCGGAATGAAACAATGAGAACTCAGCTTTGTGGGAAAGTATCGAGTCGTTAATCATTTGCTGCCGATTGGATATTTACCGCAAAACCATTATACGAAGTTTAGTATCCTTCAAATAATCTTCAACGATTGAGGTCGTAATGCCACGCTCAATATGCGATTCAATTATTTTAATAACATATAGTAGAGGGATCGACACAAACAAGTGAAATGTACGAACAATTTCCGGCGGTGTCGTTGCTAAGGACTATCAAACTGAGGTCGGCTAAATCAACTGTTCCTCTCAGCTTCTTGGGTTTTGCAGACTTACTATTGATATACTTGTTTATATCATTGCCAATGTCGCTTACCTTTTTGCAACACCATTTCCTTAAAACTTACACCCTAAGGATCAGTAATAGGAACGTAAGTTACACCAGCATACTTGTCGATGATAATATTTTATAAAAAACACCATTAGCACAAAATTCTTGTACTAGCTTGCATCCCCTCCCGCAGCGAAGTTCATCTTAGCTTCCCCAAAGTTAGCTGTATAGTTTCCTTTTTTAACTGCCACTTATTTC
>JBBINX010000109.1:157-5582 GCA_037443685.1 Ignavibacteriales bacterium | reverse complement strand
ATACTGGGACGCATCGTGGATTGCAAATGATACTGTATCTACGATGTAGCCGGCATCAGTGAGAGTCCGTTGAATTAATCTGCCTGTAACTCCCTTCATCAATGGATCAACTTCGTATGTACCTTTATCAGAATATTCTGTCTTCGCTGTTCCGTCATCATCAACTACTAAAATTATCCCTTTTGTGCTTATGATTGCAAATTGATGGGATCCGACCGCCGGTGATGTTGCAATGTTTCCAGAAATTGAATTATCCTTTGCTTTGATTTTATACTGAATAGTATCACCAACTTGTACTTGCGATGTGTCGATATTAAAGACTGCTTCATAAATATTACCAGAAGTATTTAACAACTTGAATCTACCTGTTAGTGGTCCTCGTAAGCGTGAATATTCGACCCACACTGAATCTAAACCGATATTATCCGTTACGGTTGCTCTAACGTTTGTCGGCCAACGCAATTTGGGTTGATTACGAATAGCGTTATGAATGATGACAGGTGGTGTGAGATCCTGACCGACAAAGAACTTGTGAAAGTTAGTTGGAGCGTTTGTCGGGTGTGTAGTAAAACCGCCGGTAACATCTTTTGCATATATGTAATATCTGTAAGTTGCTGAGTCGCCGTGTCCGGGGATGTTTGCTATCCATTCATTAGGATTAGCGGTCCGCACCATTTGGAGTGAATCGTTGATGATGCCTCCCCTACCCCAATAAACTTTGATACTGTTCGTATCAACCGCTGAACCACCGGCAGCTACTTGTGCTACAACTGGGTATGGTCCAATTGGATTTTCACTATCGCCGCGTGGTGTGTGAGTAATAGTAGGCATATAATCAGCCGGATTAATAAACCCTCGCTGACCGAACCAGTACACCATCGAAGGAACGTGAATGCCGCCGTAAAAGTTTCTGTTTGCCTGAATTACTGCCTCGGCATTTTGCTTCATCGTCGCGCCACTCGTTGGTAGATAGAAGTGACTTTGTAAAACGCATTTATCTAATACTTCACGACCGATTTCATTCCAAATATTCATTAACGTAGATGACCACATCTGACCATCGGTGTGTATTGTGCCTGTTAAACCACCTGGATATAGAGGTGTGTAATTTAAAATTCTACCAGCCCAGAATGGATTATGTCCATCCCAATCAAAAACCCAGAAGTATGGTGCGTGATTCGGCTGCCAAAAGTTTAAAAAGCGTGAGTACGACTCTGCCCAATAATCACCAAAACCTTCGCCCAAAGCACCCTGCTGTCCAGAACCAGACCAGCCTGGTTTTGAACCATGCTGTATCGCATGTCCATACTCGTGCCAGATAACGTCGGCATCTTCTGCGTCGTCAACTCCACCTTCACCAAATGACATACGATTAGTTGAAGGAGTATACGATGAATTATCTTGACCAGACCATCCGTGCGGATCGGCGCCTATTGATGTATTTTGAATATTTGTAAATCCTAATGATTGAATCCACCGTTGACTTTTATCAACGTGGTAATAAACCATCACATCTTCGAATCCATCTTGAAAACGAGTATATCTGAATGAATCGGGGTGGGCAGAAGTTACTGGTGCAATTGTTGGCGGGTCCCAATCTATTACGTTGATATAGGGACCTGTCAAACGATAAACACCCCCGCTGAATGTTAAATCCGGCAATGTTCTTAAAACACGCTGGTTATTAAGATCAGGATGATCAGCATCGTTATTATCTACAAAACCGCCGGTTCCGTACGTTGCTAAAGCAGTTGTTAGTGGATCCGGATCGAAAACAAATCCGCTGCCTGTATTACTTTTTGCAAAATGAGCGACACCGGCAACTGTGGCTTTTGTTATCTGCGTAATGTAATTAATGTCGCAGTATTTTACAGAATCACGAATAGTGTGATAGTATGGATTTTGGGTTTTTTCATAGAAACCTGTTATTACGTATCCAGCGCTCTGGAACGATAAATAATCACTTGCAAATGCTGCCGTAATTTGTGTCGTCAATGTCGAATATAATTGTGTCAATGCCGCTAAAGTATCGGTGTAAAGTGCTGAAGCAGCATTGTTACTAGGAGGATTGTTGTTTTCGTCCCTCTCTACTTTTACGATATTCTGCCCGCTCGAATAACCAATCATATCCACATTAATCATAACTTTAATTTTGTGGTTGCCAGGGACGGCAATGTTATTAACATAAGCCCCACTACCAATAAGCCCTGGTTCTTCAGCAGAAAAAAATATTATTTTTAATGTATATTCAAAATTCTTTTGGGCTAAAATCCTGGCAACTTCTAATATCAACGAAACACCTGAACCGTTATCATCGGCACCAGGTCCATTCACCGTATCGTAATGACCTCCTAAAACTACCATAGTATCCGGAAAACGGGTGCCGGTTTTTGTTACAATAATATTTTGAAGAGTGTTACTGTTGTATGTAAAATTCTGTTGAACTATATCTGTATAACCAAACGATTGCAGTTGCCCAATGAGCCAATCCCTCGACCTTGCTAATGAATCCCTTCCTGATGCAGATCCTACATACCTTGCTTTGAAAGCTTCTAACCTAAGCATATGGTTGTTGATATTGCTAGCGGAAACCTGATTTACTAATTCCTGAATTGCCGGACTTGTTGATATGCTAACGGATGTTTTTGTTAAAGGTGGAAAATCGGGTTTCTTCTGTTGAGAAGATTGACTATAACAAGTCATATCCTGAATACTGATAATTTCACCCGTTATAGCATTAACAAAAACTTCCCAATCGCCGCGCGGCTCGAATGCAGGAATTACAACACGATACGCTAATTGCCCTTCACCGTTGAGAACTCTAATCATCAATTGTGATGATTGCTCACCTTGAAGCTCTCCATGAACTCCGAGGTAATTTCTCGCCGATTGGATTGCTACATCGTCGCTAAACTGCGGTTTGATTGTGAAAGGGGGAATAAAATCGCTCTTATAGTTAGATGAGAAAAATTCTACTCTATTCTTCTTATTAATACTTACAACCAGATCCGATTGATAGATTTTAATTCCGTAATAATTCTGGTCGAAGTTCACGTGAAAACCCGCGGGGCTTTCCTGAATATAAGCTAATGCAATATCATTTAAATTCGATTTCATCTTGAATTGCGATGAATGTGCCTGCAAATATTGTCGTGCCATTTGCTCGGGTGTGCCCGATAATGGACCATAGTTAACATTAGATAGAAAGAAAGCATCCTCAGGGGGTGGAGGGGCTAACGATTTAAATAGTTGGCCCGCGGGATATTCTCCCATCTTATTTAGTGTTTGAGAAAATGTCGATAGTCCAAAGATGAGTGTAAGCACTAACAACATACTAATAAAACGAAACAAGTTTTTCATTGTAACTCCTTAAACATTAGGTTTGAGTTTTAATGATACGATTTACCGCTTGACTTCTCTAACGGATCGCTCACCATGGATTTTTGTTGGTCAGTGAATAAAATTGATAAAGATTTGTAAATCATTTAAAAATCGATAAAACAAACGTTGAAATTTATTAAAATATAGTTATTGATTTTAATAAAATCAAGTATTTATAATGTTTTTAAAATTATTTTTTTTGTTCAAATCTTAAAATTAATTCGATTTTAGAGCTATTTCCTCACAGAAAGAGGTTGGTTGGGTAATAGATTTAAATAATTAGCTTGATTTATTGATGTTATATCAGGTAATGTCATTCTTTCTTCTGAAAAGACCAAAAATTTGGTCGCATAACCATACGGAGTTCCACTGAAATTCCATGTTAGATTAGCTGGTACAGGACTAAAAGATTTTGCTGATGTAGATATTCTAAAACGACCTAATCTCGTTCCATCTCCTTTTGTTGATATCGTTGTTCCAGTTCCGGACAAACCACCTGTGGGTATTTTACCGGCTAACTTCCATACTCTTTTTGTCCCAACAAGCGTAGCGACATTTGGATTGGATGGTGTTTGGTCGGCATTCATTGTACTGGAACCAGCTATATACGTCGCTGTAAGAGTGCCAGCATTGCGTATTGCATCATCAAAAATTAAACATACTTGCAATCCGTATGCTTCCATTGGCAAAATACCTGTACTTTTAACGAATATGTCAAATTCGTATTGGTTTGGTGCAACTAAAGCACCATTCATCAATTTTGATTCGTACGTCGGATATAGTAGAATTGTGTGATTTGCTATATTGGCTGATGTTATATCTATAGGTTGGCCACCCACTTTAGCTGTAAATTTTGTTGCATAACCATAAGTTGTTTGATCAAAGATCCACGTCAAATTTGGAATTGCTGAACCAAATAAAACAGCTGAAGTAGTTATTTTGAAGCGACCTAATCTCGTTCCGTTACCTTCGTTTGATATTATTGTGCCACCGCCACTGATACCACCCGTAGGTATTTTACCGGCTAACTTCCATACCCTTTTCGTCCCAACAAGTGTAGCCACATTTGGATTGGATGGAATTTGGTCAGTATTCATTGTTGAGGAACCAGATATATATGTTGATGTAAGGGTTCCGCCATTTTTTATTGTATCATCAAAAATAAGTGCTACCTGTAAACCGTATGCTTCGAAAGCCACACTGCCCGTTCTCTTTATATAAATATCAAATTCGTATTCGTTTGGAGCTACTAAGGCACCATTCATCAACTTTGTTTCATAACTCGGGTTTTGTGCTATCGTTGTAAATGAAAAAATTGCGATTAGGATTATCAAATTTAATAATATCTTTTTCAAAATTTATCCTCAATTGTTATTTCTATATTACGTAACACTGTCATTCTGAATCTGCTGTAGGAAGTAGGTAGATAAATCGCTCATTAATTTTTAAATTTTTCTGCCAAACGTGGACCTGAATCTTAATCCCAAAATGCTACTTCGTGTAACATCAGTTATTAATATTTCTCTGTAAATATTTAATGCCTCCGGGGGCTTAGTATTTTCGACTCTGTTTCCCGCAAACCGGGATGAATCTGAATTTTACCCTCGGGAAATTTATAATAATGTGCGTTGTTATCTAAAAAGTAATTATTACCGTTAAATATCCTCATTCTGTCAGATTACTTCGTCTGAGGTTGACCAAAAAATACGTCTTGTTTATTATGCATATTTTTTTTAACGCAATTCGCCTTCGGCGAACGCAATGGGTACGCAAAGACCGCAAAGGTTTTTGTTTCTTTGGGAACTTTGCGTCTGCTTGGCGTCCTTTGCGTTTAATATTTTCTTTTTAGTCAGCTACATCATCGCAAAAACGTTTGACTTACTTATTGGTCAAACACGTTCAAACAACTATCGTCATTTCAATAGCAACATCTTCTTCAACTCAGACCGAGTATCGGTTTGCACACATAGGTTGACTAAAAAATAAGTGTTGTTTATTATGCATATTTTTTTTAACGCAATTCGCCTTCGGCGAACGCAATGGG
>JBBINX010000108.1:0-5706 GCA_037443685.1 Ignavibacteriales bacterium | reverse complement strand
TTTGTTCTCTGATATGAAACTTATAGGTGAAATGAATCCGGTTGACCTGATGCTTGTTCCAATCGGCGATAATTTTACAATGGGAATTGATGATGCTGTGAAAGCGGTTGAGTTAGTGAATTCTAAGTTCACTATACCGATGCATTACAATACTTTTCCGGTCATCAAAGCCGACCCAAATGAGTTTATAAAAAAAATCAGCGATAAAGGATATCAGGGTAAAGTATTAAACCCTGCCGAAACCTATCAAATGTAATCAAGAAAGTATTTAGTAATTGGGTAAAGTAGTAACGGTAACAAATCAAAAAGGTGGAGTCGGCAAAACGACGACCGCCATAAATTTAGCAACCTGTATTGCGGCTGCAGAATTATCAGTATTATTGATAGATAGCGACCCACAAGCAAACGCAACATCTGGTTTAGGTATAAGTCCCAAAACAATCACGGATAGTATTTACGATGTATTGATTGCTGACGTTTCGCCTCACGACGTCATACAAAAAACACAAATGCCTTATTTATCTATTTTACCGTCGAGTATTAATCTTGTCGGTGCCGAAGTTGAGATGGTCGAGATTGAAAATCGTGAAAAGATGCTAGCTGATATTGTCGCAAAACTCAAAGATGAATACGCTTACATTTTTATCGATTGTCCACCGTCTTTAGGATTGCTAACTTTGAATTCGTTAGTAGCGGCAGATTCGGTTTTAATACCAGTGCAATGCGAGTATTATGCGTTAGAGGGATTAAGTCAACTTTTGAACACAATCAGCATTGTCAGGAAAAATCTGAATTCAAAATTGGAAATCGAAGGTGTTCTGATGACAATGTACGATGGCAGACTTCGCTTATCCAATCAAATTGTTGAAGAAGTAAAGAAGTATTTCGGCGAAAAAGTGTATAATACGGTTATAAGTCGAAATGTTCGATTGAGCGAAGCACCAAGTTATGGCAGACCTATCTTGTTGTACGATGCCATATCGAGCGGTTCAAAGAATTATATGCATCTAGCACAAGAATTTTTATTTAGAAATAATCATTTTCAAGCAGAACAGGTGGTAGAAGATGTCGAAAATTAAAGGTGGATTAGGAAAAGGTTTGGCTGCTTTGATAAGGAACGCCGAAGCCGACGAGAAGCCGGTAGAACACTCTACTCAATCGAAGGTACAGACGGTAGTCAAAGGAAGTGAAGGTATTATATTGATTGAAACGGAAAAAATTAAACCGAATCCGTTTCAACCCCGTGCAGATTTCGATGAAACAGCCCTTGATGGATTAAAAAAATCAATTACCGAAAAAGGAATTATTCAACCAATCACCGTGCGTCGCACTTCGGATGGTTTTGAGCTTATCGCAGGTGAGCGACGTGTACGGGCATGCCTCGATATCGGATTAAAGAAAATTCCGGCTTACATTATCGAGGTGCAGACAGAAGAGGAGATGCTTGAACTTGCATTGATTGAAAATCTTCAACGAGAGTATCTTAACGCGATTGAGATTGCAATTTCTTATCAACGGTTGATCACCGAATGTAACCAAACGTATGAAGAAGTCGCCCAAAAGATTGGCAAAGATCGCACTACAATTATTAATTTTTTGCGTTTGTTGAAACTTCCAGAAAAAATTCAGACAGGTCTTCGGAAAAATCAGATTTCTGCCGGTCACGCACGAGCTTTAGTAAGTGTTAACGACGAAAAATTACAGCTCAAAATTTACGATAAAATTATAAAAAGTGATTTGAATGTAAGGCAAGTTGAAAAACTCGTGCGCGATATTAACAAGAAACACGTGCCTAAAACAATTTCAATAGAGATCACAGGGACATCTGCTTTTGATGACATTGAAGAAAAGTTAAGGCAGATTTTCGGGACGAAAGTAAAAGTAAATTCCAATAAAGATGGAAAAGGTGAGGTCGTTATCGAGTATTACTCCTACATCGACCTTGAGCGTCTTATCGAACTTTTTATGTTAATCAAAAAATATTCATAAAACGGAGGTCAAATGAGAAAAAAAATTTATACCGATTCTGCCCCGGCGCCAATAGGTCCTTACAGTCAAGCAATAATTGGCTCGGGTTGTTTGCTTTTTACGGCAGGACAAATTCCTTTAAATCCTGAATCTGGTCAAATAAATAACGGCGATATAAAACAACAAACGGAGCAAGTTTTAAAAAATCTGGCAGCTGTTCTTGAAGCCGGTGGTGCAACTCTTCAAAGTGTTTTGAAAACGACAGTTTATCTAAAAGATATGAATGAGTTTTCAGGTATGAACGAAGTGTACGGTGAATTTTTTAACGATTCTCCACCCGCGAGAACTACAGTAGAAGTTAGCAAATTGCCCCGCGATGTAAAAGTAGAAATTGAAGCAGTAGCTTTAGTAGTTAATGTTTGATTATGGTAACGCGAGGGAGTCTAATCAAGAGTTTATTTTTTATAATCTTTTTTGTGAATATTCCGACAATGTCGCAAACGAATTTTTATTCCTTATTTTCTTCGTCGGCAAATCAGTATAATGCTTCTTCGGATCAATCGTTGTCGTTAGAAAAGAAGAAAACAAAATCTACAACCACTGCAATTTTGTTTTCAGCTGTTATACCGGGGGCAGGACAATTTTACAACGAGTCGTATTGGAAAATTCCTGTAATTCTTGGTTTAGGAAGTTATTGGGGTTATGAATGGGTAAGTTTAAATAAGGATTATATAAATTATCGAAATCTATATTCTGAAAGTTTAATTAAATTTCCACCTTCAGGAAATTATCAGTATAAAAATATCCGTGATTTTTATAGAAGTGAACGGGATAGATTTGCGTGGTACTTAGGAATTTTATACTTGGTAAATATTCTAGATGCTTATGTTGACGCAAGTTTGTTTGATTTTAGTGTAGATGATAATTTGAGTTCTGTTCCACACCAGCAAAAATTATTTTTAGTCAGTGTTAAATTTTATTACTAAATTAGCAAGGTGAGAAATGCTTAACTACATCTGGCTTTCATTAATAGTCGTCGGGATTATTGTTGCTGTCGCGGGTGATTGGCGCGACATTGCAACTGATAAATATCAGAATGGGAAAGAATTTAGTGTAACAATCAAATTATCTGATAACCAAATAGAACCCTTTGAAAAATCTCGTATCTATCACTGTTCATTGATTCCTTCGGATGAGCTTGGAATAGCTCAAAGCGCAAATTTAATTTTGAGTGATAATCATTCGGGAGTAGTTCATATATTTTTAGATGAACGCTCACCACAATTGTGGCGAGAGATATTCGTTGCCCAGAAAAATAAAGATTACTTACTGGCTCGTGTAAAATGGGAACAAGCAGCTTCGCCCTTATTTGAGGCTAAACTTTTTTTCGATCCAGTAAAATTTACTAAATTGAACTCAGTTACAAACGACGGTATTGTACGTTATGCTAAAACCGCTGTCGAACTGGCAATCGGTCTCATTGGAATCATGGCGCTTTGGTTAGGTGTGATGAAAATCGCCGAAGCTTCTGGACTTATAACAAAGCTCGCTCGTGCTATAAAACCTGTTACAACCCGTCTTTTCCCAGATGTCCCTGCCGAACACCCCGCTATGGGAGCGATGATAATGAACATTTCAGCAAATGTATTAGGACTTGCGAACGCCGCAACACCCTTAGGACTTAAAGCGATGGAAGAGTTGAACAAACTTAGTCGCAAACTTGGAACAGCAACCGATGCGATGTGTACATTTCTGGTAATCAACACAAGTAATGTTCAACTTATACCTGCAACGGTCATTGCAATACGGGCAGCTGCCGGTTCTACAAATCCTACTGAAATTATTGGTTCTGTGATTGTCGCAACTACTGTGAGTACGATAGTTGGAGTGATTACAGTGAAATTGTTAGCGAGATTGAGGGTGTTTAGAAAAGCAGATGAGCTGAGGGCGGAGAGCTGAGAGCATAGAGCAGAAAAGAAAATGATTGATTTTAAAGAAAATAATTAAAGGAGAAGAAATATGTTTCGATTTGAAAATCTTGAGATATGGAAAAGGTCTATTCAGATTACAGATGAGATATTTAATATTGCCGATGTAATAGAAAACAAACACCATTATAGATTTGCGGATCAATTACGAGGGGCTGTTCTATCAATTTCAAATAATATTGCTGATGGATCAGGCAGTTCATCAAAAAAAGATTTTTGTCAATTTCTCAATTATACACATCGCTCGATTTTTGAAACAGTTAATATGTTGATCATTGCTTGTCGTAGAAAATATCTTGGAGAGGGACAACATAATCTTCTAAAAAATGAACTGGAACAAATAAGCAAAATAATTTCAGGTTTTTCTAAATCACTTCAATCTAAAACTCTCCACTCTTCGCCCTAAGTTCTATGCTAAATACATTCATAAATATCGTTCAGACATTATCGGTAATTGCTATTCCATCATTAATTCTCTTCATCGTTATCTACGGCACAATCAAAAAAGTAAAAATCTATGAAGTCTTTGTTGAAGGCGCGAAAGAAGGTTTCAATGTCGGCGTGCGAATAATTCCATATCTTGTGGCTATGTTGGTCGCTATCGGAATATTTCGGGCAAGCGGAGCGATGGATTTTTTAGCATTAATCATTTCTCCAATCACAAATTTGATAGGTATGCCTGCTGAAGCGCTTCCGATGGCGATTATGCGTCCGCTATCCGGTTCAGGTGCATTGGGGGTGATGAGCGAAACCATAAATACACACGGAGCCGATTCTTTGATTGGCAGGATGGTTTCAGTAATGATGGGGAGTGGTGAGACGACGTTTTATGTATTGGCAATTTATTTCGGTTCTGTAAGTATTACAAAAACAAGACACGCAGTTCCTGCCGGAATTATCGCTGATGTTGCTGGAATCATAACTTCGGTGTGGCTTGTGAACCAAATTTTTGGATAAATTAATATTTTCAAAATCGACTTTTCCCCTTGATTTTTTAAAACTTCTTGCCTATATTGACAAAGGTTTTTTCGGAAAAACTAATTACTAATCGTATTAAAAAGGAAAATGCATTTATTAAATAAGCTGATTGTAGCAACAATTCCTGCTATTCCACGCCCGTTCATCCGATTTTTTGCCAACCGTTATATTGCGGGTGAAGAATTGATTGACGCTGTAAAAACGGTGCGAAGCTTCAATAAACTTAATATGCTGGCGACTATGGATGTGCTCGGTGAATCGATAACCAAAAAAGAAGAAGCCGAAACTGCCACCCAAGATGCTCTTCAAACACTAAGTATTATCAATGATGAAAAACTTGATTCGAATTTATCAATCAAACTTACTCAATTAGGTTTACAACTCGATAAAAATTATTGTCTCGAAAATGTACGTAAAATTGTTCGGATTGCTAGCGAATTCAATAATTTTGTACGCATAGATATGGAAGACTCAAGTTGTACCGATGATACTCTCGACATTTATATCAAGGTCAGGGAAGAGTATAAGAATGTCGGAATTGTTTTGCAGGCATACTTACATCGCACAGAAATGGATGCCATAAAATTAATGGACAAAGGGTTTATGAATTTCCGTTTATGCAAAGGGATATACGTAGAACCTGAAACCATCGCGTTTAAGAAAAAACAGGAGATAAACAATAACTTTAATACAGTTCTAAAGACGATGTTGGAACGGAAAGCTTACGTAGGAATTGCAACTCACGACGAAGCATTAGTTGATTTTGCATACA
>JBBINX010000107.1:0-6000 GCA_037443685.1 Ignavibacteriales bacterium | reverse complement strand
TATTCAATGAATTTCTTCTATTGTGAATTACCGCCTGAATTAAGCTCTTTTGTAATATAATCCAGCGGACTTCGTCATCATGTAGCTTTATTTATCTTTCAAAATCCGTCCTGTCCAACCTCAAAATTATCTCAACCACTAAACCTCATATTACCTTCAATAATTTGATGGCTCAATATATAGATTTCCAATATTATTGTCAAACATTATCATGAACAGCCCGAAGTCGCACCGCAATTTAAACATTTGTAACAACTCCCGCTGCGTATCATAATTGTTCCGCATTCGTGGCAGGGTGGGGCATCCGATTGAGTTGTATAAACTTCTTTCTCTTTTCCCTCCCTTACAGTAATAGATTGAACAGTTTGTGTCCCAGTATTTTCAATCCCCTCATCTGCAATAATTGATATTGCTAATTCATCATTGGGTATATACTTTTTCCCTAACCACCTAAAAATATAATCGCAAATCGATTTTGCCATCGGAATATCGCGATTGTTTGTAAAACCCGAAGGTTCGAAACGCATGTGGCTGAATTTTTCAACTAAAACGCGAAGCGGTACACCGTATTGTAGTGCCATCGACACAGATGTAGCAAAAGCATCCATTAGTCCCGATATAGTCGATCCTTCCTTCGACATCGTGATAAATATTTCGCCAGGTTGTCCATCGTCGTATAAACCGACTGTTATATATCCCTCGTGTCCACCTATTGAAAATTTATGCGTCAAAGCTTTCCGTTCATCGGGCAACCGATTACGCATAGCTTTCCCTCGCTTAGAGCCATTCTCATCCTTACTCGTATTAAGCGGTTGCGTACGTTTACATCCGTCACGGTAAATTGCAATTGCTTTTAATCCTGATCTCCAGGCTTCTACATAAGCTTTGAATATATCGTCTGACGTAGCATCATTATCCATGTTGACGGTTTTCGATATTGCTCCCGATATGAAAGGTTGAACTGCCGCCATCATTTTAATGTGTCCGAAATAATGAATCGAGCGTTTTCCTTTTGCAGGTTTAAAAGCACAATCGAAAATCGGAAGATGTTCATCTTTAAAGTGCGGTGCGTCTTCTATCGTATCAGTTTTTTGGATGTATGTTAAAATGTGTTCGATTTGTTCTTCGTCATATCCTAATAGATGCAGTGCCGCAGGGACTGTATTGTTTACAATTTTTAGAAAGCCACCACCTACCAATTTTTTGTATTTGACTAAAGCAATATCTGGTTCAATTCCAGTAGTATCGCAGTCCATCATAAAACCGATAGTTCCTGTTGGAGCTAAAACTGTTGTTTGAGCATTTCTAAATCCATACTCTTTACCGATAGCGTAAGCATCGTCCCAAACTTTTCTTGAGGCGGTCAATAAACCGCTCGGGACTAATCGATCGGAAATCTGGTCGGCTTCTAATCCGTGCATCTTAATTACTTTTAACATCGGATCTCGGTTGATTGCGAATCCGTCGAAAGGTCCAATCTCTTTTGATATTAAAGCAGATTGTTTATATGCTTGCCCGGACATCAACGCTGTAATCGCTGCGGCATAAGCCCTGCCTTCGTTGCTATCGTATGGCAAACCGCGTGACATTAATAATGCTCCAAGGTTTGCATAACCTAATCCTAATGGTCGAAACTTTATACTATTGGTTTCTATCTCTGTCGTGGGATAGCTCGCATTACTTACCATAATTTCTTGTGCTAAAATTGCAATGTTGACAGCGTGGCAAAAATTTGAGACGTTAAATTCACCCTCCTCGTTTCTGAACTTCATTAAGTTCAGCGATGCCAAATTGCAGGCGCTATCATCTAAAAACATATACTCGCTGCACGGATTAGACGCGTTAATCGGAGCGGTATTCGGGCAAGTGTGCCATTTGTTTATAGTTGTGTCAAATTGCAACCCTGGGTCTCCACATATCCACGTAGCGTCAGCAATTTCTTTCATCAAAGTTTTCGCATCGTAAGTATCTGCAGGTTTTTTGTCTATCACTCTTTTTGTCGTCCATTTATCGTCGTTCACTACCGCACGCATAAATTCATCGCTAACCCTAACTGAGTGATTTGCGTTTTGATACGAAATCGAATCGTAAGCTCCGCCCGGCACATTGAATCCACCGTCGAACCCACCATCTATCAGCACCCACGCTTTTTTTTCTTCTTCAGCTTTACATTTAATAAATTCAGGAATATCTGGGTGGTCAATGTTCAATATTACCATTTTTGCAGCGCGGCGAGTTTTCCCGCCAGATTTTATTACACCGGCAAAAGCATCGTAACCCTTCATAAATGAAACGGGTCCTGAAGCAGTTCCACCGCCAGATAAATTCTCTTTAGATGACCTGAGAACTGATAGGTTTGTTCCTGTGCCGGAGCCCCACTTAAATAAAAGACCTTCGGTCTTTGCAAGACTGAGGATCGAATCCATCGTATCTTTCACAGAATTAATAAAGCAAGCGGAGCATTGCGGTTTTTTCTCGATACCGCAATTGAACCAAACCGGACTGTTAAAAGATAAGTGTTGGTGTACTAACAAGTAGGTTAATTCGGCATAAAAAAATTCAGAATCTTCATCGGAGGCAAAGTAACCATCCTTTATTCCCCAATCAGTTATTGTTCTCGAAACCCGATGTATTAATTGTTTCAAGCTGTGTTCTCTTTCTGGAGATCCTAATTTACCCGAAAAGTACTTCGATGTAACTACATTCGTTGCAGTCATTGACCAATCTTTTGGGAACTCGACGTCTTTCTGATCGAAGATGACTTCACCCTTCTCGTTTGTGAGTGACGCAGTTCTAAATTCCCACTCGATTCCATCGAACGGATGCATCTTCACATTTGAGAATATTTTTTGTATCCTCACACCGCCTTTTTTTTGGGGGTGTTCTATATCATTAAATAGTGAACTATCTATTTTATGGGCAAAGTAACTTGCTTCTTTTTTTGCCATCGCGTTTCCTCTTTAAATTAGGGTGTTTTGAGACTTGCTTAAAAAATCTACGTGCAAATATATAATCAAAGTTAGAATAAGTCAAGTGAAAAATTCCAAAATTTATTTTTTGGAATTTTGAATCTTTCTTTATATATATGAACTAAAATATTCGCAAGATATAATTCATGAATGTTACCCTCTTTATTCCTTGTATCGTCGACCAATTTTTTCCGCAAGTCGGAATTAATACTTATCGTATATTAAAAAAAGTTGGTTGCAACGTAGATTATCCTCTCGAACAAACTTGCTGTGGACAGCCAGCTTTCAACACGGGCTATAGAAAAGACGCTGTATATTTAGCTAAGCGGTTTATAGAAATATTTTCGAAGTATGATTATGTTGTTGCCCCTAGTGGTTCGTGTGTCAGTATGGTTAAAATATTTTATGAGAAACTTGAACTACCCACCGATTCTCAAAAAAAATTAGCCGAACTGAAAGAGAAGATATTTGAACTTTCCGAATTCCTTGTGGATATTTTAAAAATAGAAGATGTGGGAGCCAAATTCTCCGGAAAAATTACTTACCACGAGTCGTGCCACCTGCTCCGTGAATTAAAAATAGCCCAACAACCTAGAATTCTAATTAAAAATGTAAAAGGCGTTGAATACGTCGAACTACACGAAAGCGACCGCTGCTGCGGGTTTGGTGGGACGTTTTCTGTAAAATTTTCGGAATTATCCACAATTCTGACTGCCGATAAGATTAAAAATATCGAACAAAGTGGCGCTCAATATGTAGTCGCAAATGATTCGAGCTGTTTGATGAACATCGATGGCGTATTGAAACGCAAAGGGAGCCGCATCAAAACAATGCACATTGCAGAACTGTTAGCGAATGGAATATGATACAAGAATCTCCTGCATATTTTAAAGAAAATATTCGACAGATTTGTAAAGATGAAATCTTGAGGCAAATCGTCCGAAAAGCCACATTGCTAACTTTATCGAAAAGGTCGGAGGTCGTAACTGAATACTATGCGGAAGGAAAAGATTGGGAAGCGTTAAGAAACCAGGCACACGAAATCAGAAAAAAAACAATAGATAATTTAGATACTTACTTAACAGAATTAGAAGGCAATTTCAAGAAAAACGGGATTGAAGTCAAACACGCAAGAGACCCTCGAGAAGCGTGTGATTTTATCGTAAGAATATTAGGTGAACACAACGCTCGACTCGTAGTAAAATCGAAATCAATGGTAACCGAAGAAATTCGTTTGAATGATAAGTTGATTGAAGCCGGTATTGAAGTAGTAGAAACGGATTTGGGAGAGTATATCATACAGCTTGCTGGTGAAACTCCGTCGCACATTACAGCACCTGCTATGCATAAATCGCGTGATGACATTGGCAGATTATTTTCAGAAAAATTAGGAGTGCCATTTACAAACGACCCTGCAGAATTAACGGAATACTCGAGGAGATTTTTAAGAGAAAAATTTTTGAAAGCTGACGCGGGTATTTCTGGAGCTAATTTTTTAGTCGCTGAGACTGGCACAGTCGTAATCGTAGAAAACGAAGGCAATGCTCGTTTATCCACAACACTGCCAAAGTTACACATTGTAATTACTGGAATCGAAAAAGTTGTACCGACGTTAGAAGAAACTGCAACATTGTTGAAGCTGCTTCCTGTGAGTGCAACGGGTCAAAAAGCTACGAGTTATGTGTCCTTTATAAATTCACCCGCGAGAGGGGAAAAAGATGCAAGGCCGGAAAAAATTATCGTTATTTTATTAGATAACGGAAGAAGAGAAATTTATCGAAAGCAAGGAGTTAGGGAAGCTTTGTATTGTATCAAGTGCGGAGCTTGTATGAATGTGTGCCCTGTCTATCAAACCGTGAGTGGACACGCTTACGGTTCTGTTTATCCGGGTCCGATCGGTTCTATTCTAACTCCCTTTTTCACTACGCTGAACGAGAGCAAAGACCTCGCCTACGGTTCGTCGCTATGCGGAGCTTGTTCTGAAATATGCCCGGTAAAAATCGATATCCATCATATGTTACTTTGGATTAGGAGTTATGCAGTTCGGAAAAAATACACACCTTTTATCGAAAGATTAATTTTTAAACTTTGGCGAATGAGTATGAAAAATTTATTTATCTTTGAGTTCGGAAGAAGTTTACTAAAATTAATAGCACCTCTATTGGGCAGTCAAGAAACGCAGCTTAAAATTCCGATTTGGTCTGATAATAAAGATTTTCCACCGTTAGCTGAAAAGTCATTCCATCAACTTTGGAAAGAAGACGAAGTATGGAAAAAGAACTCTTAAATAAATTTGCCAAGGAATTAAAACGGGTTGGTGGAGAGTTCTTTTTAGCTTCTTCCCAAATAGAGATATTCAAAATTGTAATTTCAATTTTATCTCAGAACAGATGTAAAACCGCAGTAATAAGCAGTCACCCATTCTTTGACTCATTTAAAGAAATGGGTGTGGGTGTGAGTGATAAAATTATTTTTACTATCGACCAATTAACATCTAATCTGGGTGTCAGTAACTATACAAATTTACTAAAAGAAAAACTCTGTCAATGCGATGCTGGAATCAGTTATGCAGAATATCTGATTGCAGAAACCGGAAGTGCAGTAGTAGTCAATACACAATCCGAACCAAGCCATCTCTCACTTTTATCCGAAATCAACATTATTATCTCGAATTCTATTAGAGTTGTAAAAGATATGTTTGAGGCAGTCAACCGTTTACAGATGGAAAACTTATTCAGTAGTTCGGGATGTATTACTTTCATCACCGGACCGAGCCGAACAGCTGATATTGAAAAAGTATTAATAACCGGAGTTCACGGTCCTAAAAAGCTGTTTATTATCGTTTTGGAAGGGGAGTAATCGCTTTTGTAAATCCCTCCTCTTTTCTATATATTTCAGTTATGGAAATTACTTCTCAAAAATATCGTGCCCCCGAAATATACGGAGACCATTGGTTCAATTCCGATCCAATAATACTATCGGCTAATCGAGGGAATGTATTCCTGATTAATTTCTGGGATGCTACCGACCA
>JBBINX010000106.1:348-6090 GCA_037443685.1 Ignavibacteriales bacterium | reverse complement strand
TTATAATTATGGTAGTTATGAAATTCGGCGGTACTTCAGTCGAAGATGCCCCAGCGATTAAACGTGTTGCTGAAATCGTAAAAAAAGAACTGCCCAAAAAAATATTGGTTGTACTATCAGCATGTTCCGGAGTTACTAACGAGTTAATTCGCACTGCTCATTCTGTTCGTGATGGCTCTGAAAAATCAGCTTTAGAGATAGTCGATTATATTCAGTCCAGGCATAAAACTATAGCTGAAGAATTATTGAACGATATTTTACTGGAAAAAGTTGGCTTACAAATTGACGTATTATGTAATGAAATCCGTAATATAGTTCGTGGAGTAAATTTACTTGGCGAATTAACATTACGTTCTATGGATACGATTACCAGTTACGGCGAAAGATTATCGACACTGATTTTTAATGCTTCATTGAAACAAGAGAATATATCAACTCTTCTATTCGATGCGAGGAAAATAATGGTTACGGACGCCACGTTCGGCTCAGCACAACCTATATTTGAAAAAATTAAGCTGAATGTAGATAAATATCTGAAACCAGCAATTGAGAACAACAACATAGTAGTTACTCAAGGTTTTATCGGAGCAACTGAAGAAGGATTTACAACTACTATTGGACGTGGAGGTTCGGATTACAGTGCTGCTATATTTGGTGCTTTTTTAGATGTGGAAAATATTCAGATATGGACTGATGTAGATGGAATGATGACAGCAGATCCTCGCATAGTTCCCGATGCGAAACTAATTGATGAAATTAGTTTTGATGAAGCTGCCGAGCTTGCCTATTTCGGTGCAAAAGTTTTGCATCCGAATACAATTCTTCCGGCGGTTCAAAAAAATATCCCGGTTAGGATTTTAAATTCGCGTCGACCGAAAATAGAAGGCACACTTATCTTGCAAATGCCTGAGGCAGAAAATAAATCGATTGTAAAATCGATTGCATCGAAAAAAAATATCATTTTAATTAATGTTTCGTCATCGAGGATGTTTTTAGCTTACGGATTTTTGGCGAAACTATTCTCGATCTTTGCAAACTATAAAAAAAGTGTTGATGTAGTTTCAACTTCCGAGGTGAGTGTTTCAGTAACAATCGATAACGATACCGATTTATCCGAAATCGAAATGCAATTAAAAGAGATAGGGGATATTCGTATCGAACGAAATAAAGCTATCGTTTGCGTTGTCGGCAAGGGAATGAAAAAAACATCGGGAATTGCAGCTAGAGTGTTTACGGCATTGGCAAAATCTGAAATAAATATCGAAATGATTTCCGAAGGTGCTTCTGAAATTAATATCACTCTTGTAGTCGATCAAAATTATGCCGATGAAGCAGTGCGCGTATTGCACAGGGAGTTCTTTCAGGAATAAAAAGATTATCTTTATGTACGAATTCCATTATCGAAATAATGAACTCTGGTGTGAAGATACATCATTGTCCGAGGTTGCTGAAAAATTCGGAACGCCTCTTTACGTTTACAGCAAAAAATCTATAATAGACCATTGCAGCCAAATTGAAAAAGTGTTTGGTGAAGTTGATCATCTTTCGTGCTATTCAATAAAAGCCAATTCAAACCCGAAAATTTTAGAAATAATAGCTCAACAGGGAATGGGTGCAGATGCCGGTTCTATCGGTGAGTTACATCTCGCATTGAAAGCCGGATTTTCGCCTGGAAAAATTACATTTAGTGGTGTAGGCAAACGTAATGATGAAATTGAGTTTGCACTCCAAAAAAATATTCACCTGTTTATCGTAGAATCGGAAGAAGAACTTCATATTTTAAATTCCATCGCATTAAAGATAAAGAAAATAGCACGCATACAAATTCGAGTTAATTTTGATATATCAGCAGCAACTCACCCATATATCTCGACCGGTGAAAAACATAATAAGTTTGGAATTGATCAATTGCACGCTGAAGAAGTATTTCGGAGAGCGACGCAATTGAATTATTTAGAAGTTTTGGGAATTCATACACACTTAGGTTCGCAGATTACCGACCCCGAAACTTTCATTGAGTCTGCAAAAGCTGTGGTTAATCTGATTAAAAATTTAAGAGGTAAAAATATTCTTTTGTATCAGTTAAACTTTGGTGGTGGTTTTGGTGTGCAATATCACGATTTTGTTAAGCACGCATCGCTACCAATCGACGGTGAACAAGTAGATTCAAAGCTGACTACTGTAAAATTACTAGAAGCTGTATTGCCATTGCTTAAAGAATCGAATACAAAAATATATATACAACCCGGTAGGTCAATTGTTGCACATACGGGAATTTTGTTGACAAAAGTGTTATACCGAAAAAATACATCAGAAAAAACATTTATTATTGTGGATGCCGGGATGAACGATTTAATTCGTCCAAGTTTATACAAATCGTATCATCAAATCTCACCTGTCAAAATTAACAATTTAGAACACGAGATTGTCGATATAGTAGGACCGTTATGTGAAAGCGGTGATTTTTTTGCATTAAACCGCATGTTGAATTTTGTTGAAAGATCTGAATATCTCTCGATATTCTGCACAGGAGCGTATGGTTATGTGCTCGCATCAAATTACAACGGCAGATTGAAACCTGCAGAAGTAATAGTTGATGGTACTGATTCATCCCTGATTAGAGAGAGAGAAAAGATCGATAATTTATATACGTGAGATTACAATTTAAACTAACATCATAATTTGCCTTTGATGTATCTTTTCAATAAATTTGGGTCAAATTTTATTAGAAAGAAATTTTATTAGATATGATTGAAAATTATATCCCGATTGGAATTTTGATAGCTATCGCGGCAATATTCGCTTTAGTGATGAGCAAAACGAACGAATGGTTCGGTCCAAAAAATGCGACAGAAGAAAAACTTACTGTTTACGAAAGTGGTATGGAACCCGTCAGAACAGCTCACGAACGCTTCTCGGTAAAATTTTTCTTAGTCGCTATGATTTTTATTATTTTCGATATAGAAATTGTTTTCTTATATCCTTGGGCAGTAATTATTCGTGAATTGGGGTGGTTTGGTTTTATTGAAATGTTTGTTTTCTTAGGAATACTTATGCTCGGTTTCTTCTACATCTGGAAAAAAGGTGCACTGCGATGGGAATAATAGAACGGGAAGGTTTCTTCACAACTAAATTAGAAACTTTAATTAACTGGACGCGCAAAAACTCACTATGGCCCATGCCAATGGGTCTATCGTGTTGTGCGATTGAGATGATGTCATTTGCGGGACCAAGATTCGACGTCTCTCGTTTTGGGTCGGAAGTATTTCGTTTTTCACCTCGACAATCCGATGTTATGATAGTTGCCGGTACCACAACATACAAGATGGCAAAAGTTGTACGTAAAATTTATGATCAGATGCCTGACCCGAAATGGGTAATTTCTATGGGGGCGTGTGCATCGTCAGGCGGAATGTATCGTACATATTCGGTCGTTCAAGGCATAGATTTATTTTTGCCTGTCGATATTTACGTAGCAGGGTGTCCGCCACGTTCTGACTCGGTTCTAAAGGCTCTATTACAATTACAAGAAAAAATTCAACGAGGTGAAACTTTCGTGCAAACAAAAAAAGGAACTATCGAAACTTAAAGTATGAAAAACTTAAAACAGGTTTTATTAGACAAACTTGCAAATAACTTCAACATATCTAATGAATCGACTCAAGAATGTCAAGGTGACCTCACAATTGTAATCCCAAAAGAAAAGCTCCTCGATATATGTACATTTTTAAGAGACGACTTCGAATTAAGTTTTGATATGTGTAAGGATGTTGTTGGTGTAGATTATAACAGGCACGAATATCGCTTTGAAGTTGTCTATAATCTTTATTCTTTAAAAAATAAATTCAGATTCCTTCTTAAAGTAAAAGTTGACGAGTCAAACATACACATTCCATCTGTTGTCGATATCTGGCCCGGCGCTAATTGGCCCGAAAGAGAAGTTTACGATTTTTTCGGAATTATATTCGACAGACATCCCGACCTTCGTCGTATTTATATGCCCGAAGAGTTTGAGTATTTTCCCTTAAGAAAAGAATTTCCGCTCATGGGGATTCACGGCTCGATACCACTCCCATACAAGTAATTAAATAGAAATCTTTTATGATAGAGACTAAAGAAAAATCTAAGAAAAGTAAAATATTAGAAGCGCTCGAAAGCCAAGATGTCTCGGCTTATTTCGAAGACCCACTTGAGAACGAGATGATATTAAATATGGGTCCTCAGCATCCTGCGACTCACGGTGTTTTGCGTTTACTCATTCGATTAAACGGTGAAACGATAATTGGTACAGTTCCAGAAGTTGGCTACCTGCACCGAGGTTACGAAAAATTAGCAGAGAATATGACTTTCCACGAGTATATCCCACACACGGATAGATTAGATTATCTTTCTCCATTAGCTAATAACGTTGCTTATGTATTAGCTGTTGAAAAATTAGCGGGTATCGAAGTACCAAAACGGGCACAATTCATAAGGGTTGTCATTGCAGAAATGGCAAGGATTATGTCTCATTTAGTAGCGGTTGGGTCAACAGCGATGGATGTTGGCGCATTAACTGTACTCCTTTGGTGTTTCAGGGAAAGAGAAAAACTTCAAGATATTCAGGATATTTTTACTGGAGTTCGATTCACTACAAGTTTTACACGAATAGGCGGTTTAGCAAACGATATGTCCGATGAATCAATCGGGGCGCTGAAAAATTTTCTTGGAGAATTTCCTGGCAAGTTAGATGAAATAGAACGCCTCCTGCTTAAGAACCGGATTTTCATTCAAAGGTGTGAAGGAGTCGGAGTTATTTCGAAACACGACGCAATAGCAATGGGATTGACAGGTCCAAACCTACGAGCATCGGGAGTTCAGCACGATTTACGTCGCGATGAACCGTATCTGGTATATCCAGAATTGGATTTCGATATACCTGTTTATGAAGATGGCGATTCACTTGCCCGCTTTTATTTGCGTCTTGAAGAAATGAAAGAAAGTGTGAAAATTATACGCCAGGCATTAGATAAATTACCGGTAGGTCCAATTAATGCTGCTTTACCTAAGAAAGTTCTTCCCCGAAAAGAAAATATTTACAGCAAAATGGAAGAACTTATCCAAGATTTTATGTTAATTAATTTCGGTATCAGCATGCCGGTCGGTGAAATATATCACGCAATTGAAAATTCTAAGGGTGAGTTAGGATTTTATATTTCGAGTCTTGGGCAAGGTTCACCGTGGCGATTAAAGATTCACGCACCATCGTTCATGAATATTCAAGTGTTGCCAATTTTACTCAAAAACCATCTGATCTCTGACGTTGTTGCAATTATCGGAAGCATTGATCCGGTTATGGGTGAAGCAGATAAGTAGAGTAATACTGGAGTCATGAATGAAGTAATGGAATTTTGGAATAATGGATGAATGAAGTATGTTTACAGAAAAAAATTTAAAAAAGTTAGACGAGTTAAAGAAAAAATATCCAACGAATAAAGCACTTACACTTTCTGCATTGTGGATCGCACAGGAGCAATTCGGCTGGTTATCTGAAGATACAATGAAGTACGTTGCCGAGCAGATAAATGTACCGTTCAACCATGTTTACAGCGTCGCCTCATTTTATACAATGTACAATAAAAAACCTGTTGGGAAATTTCATATCCAGGTTTGTACGAATATCTCGTGTCAACTCCTTGGCTCTGAAAAAATAGTTGATTTTCTTTGCACTAAGTTGGGTGTAAAAAAGAATGAGATAACCTC
>JBBINX010000106.1:0-274 GCA_037443685.1 Ignavibacteriales bacterium | reverse complement strand
ATTATTATGAGACGTTAACAGTCGAAAAAATTGATGCTATATTAGCGAACATAAAGTAAAAATTTTATATGTTAGAATCCACAGAAAAAATATTACTCCCAGATATTCCGAACCTCAACAAAATTGAAGTTTATGAAATGCACAACGGATACAGTGCTTTTAAAAAAGCCTTAGTTACAAAAAGCGAGGATATTATTGTTGAAGTGAAAAAGTCTGGATTGCGTGGGCGTGGTGGGGCGGCGTTCCCTACCGGTTTGAAGTGGAGTTTCATGCC
>JBBINX010000105.1:0-6152 GCA_037443685.1 Ignavibacteriales bacterium | reverse complement strand
ATGGAGGAAAAAAAGAGATAATGCAAATGGTATCGCCGAACGGACCGATGTATCAGGCGGGAACACTATCGGGTAACCCGCTTGCGATGGCTGCGGGGTATGAGATGCTCTCGATAATCTCGCAAGATAAATCGGTTTACAAAATTCTTGAGGAACGTTCTGCACAATTAGAAAATGGAATGCGGGAGACTCTCAAAAAATTTAGTTTGAATTACAGTATAAACAGAGTTGGATCTATGTTCACATTCTTTTTCACTGATAAGGATGTTATCGATTATGATAGCGCCAAAACATCCGACACAAAAATGTTTTCAAAGTTTTTTATCGAGATGCTAAAACGCGGGATTTATTTGGCTCCGTCACAATTTGAAGCGGCATTTGCTTCGACTGCACATTCTACAGAAGATATAGAAAAGACGAACCGAGCTTTTGCTGAAGCGATTAAAAATATAATGTAGAGAGGTTCCATAGAACTACTCTACTGCATTTATTTCAAACAGAAAAGCCATCCCGAAAATCGAGATGGCTTTTCTGTTTTAAGAATACCAATTAAAAGAATTACGGATTACCAACGTTGCCATACATGGAAAAGTATACATTTCCGTTTGTGCCGGTTACAGAAATTTTTACGATAACGGGCATATAATCGGGAGTTCCTCCCGGAGTTGTATCTATAACATTAAGTGTAAAATCTGTTATTCCTGGACCTCGGAAAAGGTAATCGTTCAACGGCTCTTCGGGTAAGCCGCTAACTTTTGCAGCCCAGTTAGTACCCTCAGGGGGTGAATATTCGATAAGAGCTTTGATACTCGTTCCAGGAGCTAATGGATTACCGTGCTGATCAGAAATATTTACAGAAAATGATTGCGAACCGCCCCGGGGAACATTGATAATAGTTGTTGGAAGAACGGAAATGTAAGGCATGCCCGAGAAAAGAATTATAATGCTATCCTTAACTATAACGTTATTTTCGCCTATAGTTTGTGCATAAATCCAAGCATAACCTGGTCCAAAGCCTGGGGCTGGATAATTGGGTAATGGATTGCCGCTATAAAGAGTTGCTAGTGCGTGCCCTTTTATGTCAGTATAACGTGCCGCGGTTACGACACCACCGGTTGTATTAAAATAAACCGCTGTAGATTGATGAACTGGGTTACTATATTTATCACCAACTTGCACAAGTATATCGTTCGTCCTTCCAATCCAATTGTATGCGGCGAAATTATATTGTTTAGCACCGACAGAAAAATGCCTCTGGTCGGGTAAACCGGCATTCACAACAACTCGTGTTGGTGTTGAACGAACTATTGCTCCATCGCTCTCCCTTCTTAACGAAGCCACTACCTGAATAACACCTGCAATCGTTCCGCTGTTAATAGTCGTAGCGACGCGTCCTGCTGAATTTGTTATCGCCCATGAAGGTGAAACATAGGCGCCTCCTGCAACCGGAGCTCCTGAAATGGCAAAGGTTACAGTGTCACGCTGCGAAATGCTGATAGGAAATCCGAGTGAATCTCTAACTTCATATAGTATAATAGCTGTTTCGTTGCCGCCAGCGCCATAAACTTTTATATCTATAGTTTGAGGACCCATATAGGCAAATGTTTGAGGCATACCTGAACCGGGCGGAATTCCACCACCGCCAACCGTAGTTGTTGTATCAAGCTCTATGATAATTGGGGGAATTGGATATCTCGAACCGGTTTCTACGTCAAAGTAAAAAGGTAACTCCTCTTTATATCCATTTTTTTTAATATTAAGAGTAACTTTTAACTGTGTCGCAGGTTCGAGCGTAAACTGTAAATCATAGTTGCCATCTTGATCGGTTGAATCAATAATCGGAGTCAACCCAATGGCAGTTAATTTTACCTCTACCCCGTGAACTGGTATTGTCATATTTTGCTTTTGTTCTACTACTCTGCCGTATATCCGAACAAGTGTTTCTTCGTCCACGGCTAGCTTGTCCTTACAGCTGTATAATGTGAATAGAAATAGAGCCGTAACCAGACACATCAATATTTTAATTTTCATAGTTTTTTCCTAATAAATTCTTTTAAAAAAAATCTTTATTTACTTTTGTATCTGTCGAGATCCTTCTCAAATTTTTGTCGTTGAGTCTCGATTGGATTTTCCTTTAATTTCCGGGCCATTCTTTCGTGTAATGTTGGAACAAGTTCAATTTTCAAAAGTATAGTGAGTTCTCTTTTCGATGTTAAAATTTTATCGTAGCCAAAAATATACCTGAGTCCAAAAACCCACCACGGTAGATCCTTCAGAAGAGGAACGCCAGATCGTACCTTTGAATCAAAATTTGAATATAAACCACCTATTACAGTTTCTTCTCCATCCAACATTAATAAGACAGTTGTGGCTTTGGTTCTACCGATAGTTGGTGCTTCGCCGAGAGCTAATACTATGGATCGCTCAACATCGAGGTCTAAGTAAACAAATTCATTATCACCTTCTTTAATTACGTGTGGAGTAACTGCAATAATCGTCCCAGTGGGAATCTGTTCAATTACAGTGTTTCCAGCAAAATCTTTTTTCTTCACGGAAATATCTTCACCGACCTGTATTTTTCCTTTTTCGCTAGATCTCACAACGATTTGCGGATTTGATATTACTTCGCCTATGTTATTTTCCGAGAAGAGCCTGACTATTGCATCTAAATTCCCGAAAGATAAATCTACCCCTTTTAAAGCAAGATTAAAGATGGTTGTATCAGTAACTTTTTGAATCGTTTGTTGGTCGATTGTGAGTGATTTAAATTGGTCGTCGGATTTGCTTCTAAAAAATTTCCAGTCGATGCCTGTTTCATGTATCCTATTTAAATCGATATTGAAGAAGACTGCTGAAATTTTAATTTCACGGCTGTTCATATTGACCGGTTCTTTATCGAATGCCAACCCGCCTGTTGCTTTATCGGTTACAACTTCACCTTTTGCTCCTGTTATCTCGAAATAATCCTGATATTCTATATACCAGATATTATTGATTCTAAGTATTAATTCCAGTGCATCCTGCCAATGCATTGCTTTTATATCGATACCGATTGGTAGGGTTCGTTTACCGGGATCGATAATTAGTTTCCCAAGATATTTTTTGCTGGCTTCACTCAAAATAGTGATTGCTTTATCGAACGGGGTGGTTTGTGCGATAGAGACTATCTCATCCTTAGATACAAATTCTCTTAGGACACGTTTTTCAGTTTGGGAAAAAGCAACGTGTTCAGAAACGAGACTAAAAATTAATAGTAGCGCAAATAAAGTTAATAAGTTTTTTTTCAATGTTTTCATTTTGTCCTCACTTCTGTTTTTGTCCATAACGGATGTTCAATTCAAATTTTTCTATTATACCACCCTTGTTCAAGGTACACTCAATGCGTCCGAGAGCTGGGTCGACCTTAGTTACGTAGCCTAAATAAACCTCATCACCTTCAGTAAGAGCCCGCATCTTATTGCCTTGGTCTATAATAAAAGCTTTTCCGGGTACCACAGCTTTCAAATCAGAGCGTTCGATTTCAACCAAGTCATAAAGGTTAGGGGGTAAATCTCTAAGTATTAATGGTGCAAACGGGTCGGTGGTTATTGTTACTGGAACCAGTTTCTGTTCGCCTGCCGACGAGTAAAGTTCTGGGATCGACGAGAAATAAGCATTCAAAACAATTTCGTAAGTAACCAACAACTCGGTTTCTTTGGTTTCCTTATTCGTCGTTTCCAAACCACGGAGTGACATAGCACTAATTTTATATAAGAGCCGGTTGTTTTCGAGATACCAGATGAAGCGGAAAAGATTTTCAAAGGGTGCTTCACCTTTTAAATTATAAGTATTAAAACCATAATTTTGCGATGCATTAACACCTACAAAAAGCATATCTAACTTGATTTCGCCGCTTTTACCAATCAATTGATTAATATAATTGTATGTTTCGCCGGTAACATTAACTGGGGGGATATCTTTATTTCTCGAATCCCATCTTTCTTTTGTGTTGATTAACTGCTCGCTTAAAGAATTAAATTGATTCACTAAGTCGGGTGTGTTTTGCAATTCTGCATCTATCGTCTGTATTTGTTTTTGTATGGTTCCAATTTTTTTAGGTAGATGAGCGCTCCTGAAATAAAAACCGATTGCTAAAATAAACCCTAGGAGAACTCCTAAAACAATTGTATTTCGTAAAATATATGACACTTCATCCTCCTAATCTCTTAATGTGGTTTTTCTTCTGATTGTTGGGGTAATCCTGTCTGTTGACTAGATGGCTGTTCGTTTTGCCGAATTTCGTTACCTTTGGGAATTGTAAGTTCATAGTTGTAAACCGTTTTTTCGCGGATCTCTTCTTGCATTACTTTATTTAAAATTGTGTTTGAATTAAGTTGTGCAATTTTGGGAATTCTTGAGCGATATATTGCAAAACCATTAAATACTAAATTTCCTCCTTCGGCACTTTTAAGGTCGGTAATCCATAGAGAGTTGATATTTTCGACGGAATGCGAGACTTTCTCAATTAACTGCGACCATTTATCATAACCAGGAACAATTGAATCATACACTGAAAGTGCAAGACGAAAACGTTCGAGCTGGTCGTTGAGATCGCTAATTTTAGCTTGAAGTCTTTGATTTTCTTCTAATTGTGCTTGTTTTTGTACTAGAATTTCTTTTTGTGTGTGTAGTTCGGAATTGAGCATCGATATTTGATAAGTGAAATAAAAAGTACTGAAAAATATAAGACTGAGGAGTAGATATCCGTGCCAGCCTAATTTAAAAGCACGTTGTTCTTCCCGGATAAACTCGGGAAGTAGATTGATTGGATAGAACGCTGGATTATTTTCGTCTAAAATTTTCCATGCGGTTGCTATTGCCACTGCATATTCGGGTATAAGTTCTTGCGTTTCGGGGGAAAGTAAACTTGTATCAAGATAAGGTGTTTGCAAATACTGGATATCGACTTCTGGTAATTGGTCTTTAAGAAACTCGTCGAAGGCAATGCGGCGGCTTTCGCCTGCTAATAATATCCGGTCGATTCGTGGAATTCCTAAATTATCTTGTTCCAATAAGAGTCGGCTATAAACAGTATTTTGGATGTTTATTGAGTCGTAGCCTTCGCCTAATACCGGTGCGAAATGGAAGAACTCTGCCCCTTTCATAAATATCAAACGGGTAAACTCGGTTCCTACGTAAACAATAGCGCTGATTTCATCTGGAGCGAAACCGTAGTTGGCACGTGCTAAATTCATTAGTGCAATATCTGATGTTTCTACTAGAGGAATTTTGGGAGTGCGATTATTGAGAAAAGGTTTGATGTCTTCGATTGTCCGGTACAGACTAATGCCGTCTTCGCGAACGGCGCAAACCAAGTTTCTATCGGATGAATAGAAAACATCAACTGCATCTTGAGCCGGTTGAACAGAACGAACTTTTTTTAACTCTTCAATGATTCTCTCTTTAAGTTTTGTCCCTTTCAACCCGAAATCGCTCTCAACCGTATGATAGTAAACACTCGGTTCAGAGATAGCATATCCAAGTAAATATGAAGTTGGTTTATATTCAGACAAGAGACTGAGTAAAACACTGTTGTTGTCTTCACTGCTATCAGGGCGATCTGACCCGGTTGGTATCGAGAAGGTATCTGTAGTGGTTTCACCGAAACCATCCGACAAATCTTTGAGCTGCCGTTCTTCTAATTTATTTACGAGCGAGGCAACTTTTAGCTCATCAATAACAACACTTTTACCCTTCTTCGATAATTTAGCAAATTTAATTTCAAGCCCATCAACAAAAAGACCGACGGCACTTTTTTTATTACCTCTCATGGTCGCCATTATTTATAAAACCTTTCATAAACTTATAAACAATCTAATAAATTGTTTTATCAAAAAAAAAACGAAATTACTGTGTAACTAAATTTAAAATTTGCTGCAGCCGACGCTTGTTATTTGCATAACTCATAGCATTTTCGAGTGAAATTCTCTTTGCTAAATATAAACGTTTTAAATCTTGTTCTAAAGTAGTCATTCCTTCGTTGCCAGATTCAGACATCATCTGGTATATCTCGCTGGTATTATTATTTTTGATTGCTGCTTTTACAGACGGATTAGCTACCATAATTTCCTTGGCTAACACTACTTTTCCATCTAAACTTGGGATAAGCTTTT
>JBBINX010000104.1:0-6171 GCA_037443685.1 Ignavibacteriales bacterium | reverse complement strand
TCAAACTTACTTTAACCATCCGGTCGATAAGAGGGATTAGCAAAATTAAACCAGGTCCTTTAACCGCAATTAATCTTCCCAACCGAAAGATTACGCCTCGTTCATACTCCCGTAATATTCGTATCGAATTCGCTAAAATAATTAACAGGAAAACAATTCCCATCAACATTACTGTTTTAATTATTTCCATTTTAAAATCCTTTCTGTTTAGTTTTGTAATTTACGCACTTTAATGGTGAGATATTTTATTTCAACAACTTTTACTTTTGTGCCTTTGGTTATTAGTCCATCCAAACTTTCGGCATTCCAATACTCTCCGTGAACCAGAACTTGCCCTTCTGGATTGAGGTCGGTTAGTGCTTCGCCCATTTCACCAACGAGTCCTTCCACGCCTGTAGTCGGTTTTCGCATTTGGGCTTTGATGCCTAAACTTATTGCAAACACAAAGAATGCTGTAGTCAGTACAACAGCTACTAATATTACTTGCCAGGATATTTCTATTACTTCCAATGTTGACTCCGTATCTATTAACATTATTGAACCAAGGACTAAAGAGATTACGCCACCGATCGTTAAAAGTCCATGGCTCACTATTTTGATCTCCAATATAAATAAAATGATTGCAAAAATAATCAAAGCTAATCCCGCATAGTTGATTGGCAAAGTGTGTAACGAATAAAAAGCCAATACCAAGCAAATCACACCAACAACTCCGGGAAAAATTGAGCCTGGATTATATAGCTCGAACATTATTCCATACATCCCAATCATCAACAGTATGTAAGCGATGTTCGGGTCGCTCAATAAATTCAAAAATTCTTGCTGAAAATTCATTTCAATGTTTACAATTTCTGCATTTTTAGTGTTGAGTATTTTTTTGCCGCCCTGAACATCAACTTCTTTACCGCTTACTTGTTCGAGCAATTCGTTAATCGTGGTCGCTATCGTATCGATTACTTTTAGATTGAGAGCTTCGGTTTCGGTGATGGAAAAACTTTTACGGACAGCATCTTCAGCCCACTTGACATTCCTCGCTCGCTTTTCGCTGATTGTTTTGATGAAGGCAGCCGCATCGTTTGTAGCTTTCTCATTCATAATTGAATCCTGCTGACCTTGAAGCGCGACCGGATGCGCTGCGCCGATGTTCGTTCCGGGTGCCATCACTGCAATGTGTGCCGCGAGTGTTACAAATACTCCCGCCGAAGCCGCTTGAGATCCTGAAGGTGATACATACACAATTACCGGGACAGGAGAGTTCAGGAGATCGGTAACAATAATTCGTGTCGATTTTAACAGTCCCCCCGGTGTGTTTAGTTTGATGATTAAACATTCAGCATTTTTTTCTTTAGCTTTCTTAATGCCCGAACTGATGTACTCGGCGCTGGAAGGATTGATTGAACCATCGACGTTTATTACAAACACACGGTTCTCCGATTGTGGTTGTTCAGATTGAATTTTTGTGATAAATAAGCCCGATAAAAATAATACAAGACCAAGGCTAAGAACGGATATTTTAATATTTTTCTCCATAAGTCTTTTTTGTTTATTCTATTAAATTATAACTAAAAATTTGACAGATTCCAAAAATAATCGGTGTAAGAAAATATTTCTAACTTTGAGGATTTGAAAAAATATTTTAGTATATTAATACCGCTTTTTTTACCGAACCATTTAAAGAAATGTTTCCCATTATTATTGCAAATTTTAAAAGGATAAAAAATGACAACAACTGTAGAAAAGAAAGCTCAAGGCAATGTGGTAATTACAGTCGAACGCTGTAAGGGCTGCGGATTTTGTGTCGAATTCTGTCCGACTAATGCCCTGAAGCTTTCAGACCAATATAACTCGAAAGGGTACCATCCCCCCGTTCTTATTTCAAAAGATTTATGCAACGGATGCGATATGTGCGGGCTTTTATGTCCCGATTTTTCAATTTACGGTTTCAGAATAAAGAAAAATAAATAAAGGAGATTTTTGTGAAAGCAGATCCAAAAGGCGTATTAACGGGTTCACATTTCCTCGATGGCGACCACGCTTGCAGCGAGGGGGCAATTTCAGCCGGTTGCCGTTTCGTTGCCGGATATCCGATTACACCGTCGACCGAAGTTGTCGAAAGAATTGCCGAACGTTTTCCGTTGGTTGGTGGTGTATTCATACAAATGGAAGACGAGATAGCATCGTCCATTGCAATTTTAGGAGGTGCGTGGGGCGGAAAAAAAGTAATGACTGTTACATCGGGTCCCGGTTTTTCGCTGATGATGGAACACATCGGTTTGGCAGCTATGACTGAAACGCCCTGCGTATTCGTTGATGTTCAACGTGCCGGTCCATCAACCGGATTACCGACTCAACCTGCCCAAGGCGATATGATGCAAGCACGATGGGGTTCGCACGGCGATTACGCAATCATTGCTCTCTCTCCGAATTCGCCTCAGGAATGTTACGATTTAACAATTAAAGCATTCAATCTTGCAGAACAATATCGCGTTCCCGTATTATTAATGATGGATGAATGCGTCGGACATATGACCGAACGGGTAATTATTCCTCCCGCCGAAGAAATTGATGTAGTTCCACGAAGATTTTATGACGGTCGCAAAGAAGATTTCCTTTTGTTTAAACCGGACGCTGATTTAGTTCCGCCGATGGTAAAAGCTGGCGACGGGTATAGAATTCACGTAACTGGTTTAACGCACGACGAAAAAGGTTATCCGCACATGTCGCCAACAGCTCAAGCCAAGTTGATACCCCGGCTCGTTAATAAAATTAAATTGAACGCTGATAAAATTATTGAATATAAAGAAGACCAAGTTGAAGGTGCCGATGTTGTAGTTGTTTCGTACGGCATTACTTCGCGAGTTGCAATTCCTGCAATCGAACAAGCACGCAAAGAAGGAATAAAAGTTGGACACTTCAGGTTAATTGTTGCATGGCCCTTTCCTGAAAAGAGAATCCAAGAGTTAGCCAATAAAGTAAAAGCTTTAGTCGTGCCCGAACTTAATTTAGGTCAGATTTTTTACGAAGTCGAGCGTAATGTTTATGGTAAAGTGCCTGTTACACTTGTTCCGCATCCGGGTGGAACAGTTCATAATCCTCAAGAAATTTATAACGCAATAAAAAATACCCACCTCGGTGGATGAAAGGTGAATAGATGGAAGAACAGATGTTTGATGTAGAAGAAGCTATGCCGCTTAATCCGGTTGAATCATTCTTAAGAATGGATAGGATGCCGCATATCTGGTGTCCGAGTTGTGGAATTGGAACCACAGTAAATTGTTTTGGACGGGCATTAGAAACTAGTGGTTTAGATTTGGATAAAGTTGCAATCGTTTCAGGTATCGGATGCACGGGTAGGGTTGCCGGTTATCTGAATTTAGATTCTTTCCATACTACTCACGGCAGGCCGATACCCTTCGCCACAGGCTTGAAATTAGCAAATCCAGAATTGAAAGTCGTGGTATACAGCGGTGACGGCGATTTGACTGCTATCGGTGGGAATCATTTTATACACGCAGCGCGGCGCAATTTGGATATGACTGTAATTTGTGTGAATAATTTTATTTATGGAATGACAGGCGGGCAGGTTGCCCCCACGACACCAATTTCTGCTACTGCTACAACTGCTCCTCACGGAAATTTTGAGCAGCCTTTTAATTTACCATATCTTGCTGAATCGTGTGGCGCTGTGTATGTAGCACGTTGGACTGCTTATCACGTTCGTCATTTAACGAAAGCCATTAAAGAAGCTTTGGCAAAAAAAGGATTCTCCTTCATCGAAGTTTTAGCCCCTTGCCCAACACTTTACAGTCGCAGAAATAAATTAGGCGACGGATTAGACCAGATGGTGTTCTATAAGGAGCACAGCGAAATTCACCACAATATAGATACGAAGACTGCAACTTTAGATTTCCAAGGTAAGATTGTCGTCGGTAAATTTGTGGACAAAGAACGTCCCGATTATCTTACATTGATGAACGAGCATTATCAAAAAAAGTTCGGCGATAAATATACACCATACAAAGGTTGAAGGAGAATATGATGAGAACAGAAATAAAAATTGGCGGTTTTGGTGGACAGGGCGTAATTCTTAGCGGCTATATAATTGGTAGGGCTGCTGCTATTTACGACAATAAATATTCTACTATGATTCAGGCATTCGGGCCTGAGGCTCGCGGTAGTGCTTGCAGCGCTCAAGTAATTGTCGATAGAGAAGCAATCGCATATCCTTATGTTACAACACCCCGAATATTAGTCCTTATGTCTCAAGAAGCTTACACAAAATTTTCTCATGAATTAGCCGTTGGTGGAATATTAATTACCGAAGAAGAGTTAGTAACACCGCATAATCTAAGGACAGATGTTGTTCATTATTCGATTCCAGCGATGCGATTTGCTGAAGACCTTGGGAAAAAATTAGTAATCAATATCGTGATGATGGGATTTATGACCGCAGTTACAAAGTTGATTGATCCCGAGGCAATGCGTAAAGCAGTTATTGCATCAGTCCCAAAGGGTACTGAAGAATTGAATTTAAAAGCTTTTGATAAAGGATACGTATACGGATTAGAAACGTTGAAGAAAAAAGGCAATTGATAAAAGATGAATTTGTTTTGAGTGCAGGAAGCCCGGTTTGTTAAATCGGGCTTCTTTATTTTTATGAAACTAAGTCGAGCGGAAAGGGAGAGATTCGAACTCTCGGTACCCTTTCAGGTACACACGCTTTCCAGGCGTGCCAATTAAGCCACTCTTGCACCTTTCCGTGTAAATTCTAAAAATTTGCAGACTGAATATACCTCAAATTTCTGAAATTTCAAAGAACTTTTCAGCATTCACTGAATTTTTGTATATTCAACCAATGACAAAATTTAAACGCATAGCATCAGGTTTTTTCTGGAATCAAATAGGACGCACGATTGAGTATGTTTTAGTTTTCTTGTTTTCTGTTATGATCGCGCGTCAACTCGGTGCAGAAGTAAATGGTATTTATGCTACTTTATTAAGTATAATATTTTTGTTAATGACCGTGTCCTCATTTGGTCTGGAAACTTCCATTACTTCAACTTTCCCTCGCTCGTATAAAACGCTTCCCGAGGGAGCAAGCGCTTTTCGAGGTTTACTGTTTTTCAGAGTTCTATTGTCGGTCATAGTGGCTGTTATATTTTTGACATTCAGATCAGTGGTTGCTGAAAAATTGAATGTAACTGCAAATGTTTCTGATTATCTCACCGTAATTTTTTTTTATTTCATACTTCGCAGTATAATCTCACTATTTTCGTCAACATTGGTCGCTTTTTTTGAAACAAAAATAAATTCCTTTCTCGGAGTCTCAACTCGTTTCATCGAATTGATAGGAGTTTATTTATTAATTTCTTCAGGACTCGGACTAAAACAAATATTCAGTTTAATAACTGCAACATCTATTTTACAACTCTTAGCTTATATAGTAATCTTCCGGGAGTTACTTCTTTTAAGAACAAAGTTTGTATCTGTAAAGTCTGAAATAATTTTAGGCGGAAAGTTTTGGCTAAACTCATTGATTGAATTCACATTTGGTAAACAAACTGCTATTATTCTTCTCGGACTTTTTGCTGTAAGTTTACACGATATAGGAAATTTTGACGTAGCGTTTACTTTTTCACAAGCTCTAAATCAAGGACTGACTATCGGGTTCTTCGGTGTATCGGTTGCAGCATTTTCATCAATAGAATCAAAACCTGTTGCACAGATAAAAAATTATACCGAATCGCTCATCCGCTTTGTGGTTTTAGTTGTTACGCCGGTTTTGTTTTTTGTAGGTTTTTATGCATACTCAATACTTCCGTTTCTCTATTCGAATGAATATTTGAGTGGCATTTTTCTATTTCAGATATTTGTTAGTGTTACAATCATTTCCAGAATTATCGGTGGCGGCATAACTGCTGATTATTTGTTTTCAAAAGGCGAAATTAAAAAACTTATTTTTTCCAGCTTGATGGGAGGAACAATCAATATTTTATTAGCTATTATATTAATACCTATCTACGGGGTAATAGGAGCTGCCATAGCTTCAACAACAGCAATACTCATTACTACATCGCTACATGCTTATTTTGTAGTTCGTGCAATTTCGATAAAACTTCAAATTAGGTTCTCAATCATTATTATAACTATTTGTGCTCTCTGTGCTGCGAT
>JBBINX010000103.1:0-6218 GCA_037443685.1 Ignavibacteriales bacterium | reverse complement strand
TTTCCGATGAAATCAAAATTACAACATTACTAAATGATATCGTTAATGCAATTAATAAAGGAAAATTATCTGAGATTGAATCTATTTTCACACAACAAGCTCTAAATAGTAAAGATAGATTAGATAGCAATTTAATAAATGGTTATATAAAAGAAGAACTTAATTTAAGTATAAAATCAGTTAATATTATTGGTGATAAAGCTCGAGTAAAATGCTATTTAGCTCAGATTGATGGAAAGAATATGACTGAAGATGAAATTGAGTTAGAAAATGTTGATGGACAATGGAAAGTAAATTATAGTAAATTATTATTACCAATTTATCTATCTCTTCAATCTATAAATAATGTATATAGTGGTCTAGATAATAATAAATATAACACAGTAAATATACGATATTCACAAAGGATGTTTATTCCCAAGAATGTACCTGGTACGGATTATTTTAAAGTGACGGAATCTCATATGATTAATAACTTGGGAAAAAGTTTGTTTTTTACACCTATAGATATCGAGTATGTACGTTACACAGAAATTAATGGTAATTTTACTTTTTTAGGTTTTTATCTCGATAGAGGGTGGAATAGGATAGTTGTACACAAAGTGGTAACCGATCACAATTACAACATTATAAATTCTTTGATTGTATCGTATGGTGATAAAAGTAATGAGTACAAATTTTATTGTCCGGAAGGTTTATCTTATGCAGAATGCGGAGAAATATACATTGCGGATAGGGGTAACAGGCAAATTGTAAAAATAACAATTGACCGTAACAATTTGACTTTTACAATGTCTGACATAATCAAATTAGCGGGAATTTATTATCCTTCGGATATAGTATATGATAACAATAATACATCTCAATTATCTGATGATTGGATTTGGGTGACTGATCCTAACGCACAAAAAATTGTTAGATTGGATCGTCAATTTAATGTAGTGCAAACAATAACAAATTACAAAGACAATTATGGAAATTATGTACCGTTAAAAATGCCAACGAAAATAATGGTAAACAATCATCATGCAAGTTATCAGAAAACATTAGGTGTTATTAATTACAATACTTTTGTTGAACTGATACCCGGTGAATCTCCACCCTTTTTTAGTTCTGTATTTTATTGGTCGTTACATAATTTCCAATATCCAACCAATCTATCGTCAATCGGGTTAGAGTATCCAGAAGGATGGCTTTTACTAGATGAAGGTAATCATTGTATACATAAAATAAACAGATTTGGAGATTATATCGCATCATTCAAATCGACCTCGGGAAGTAATTCTTTATTTACATATCCCAAATTTATATCCGCTTCCGGTGTAAATACGGGTACGGGAAGTAATAAATTTCTCGATATTGGTACAATCGATGTTTGGGGTATGTCGACAGGTTTCCAAAACTTTTTACCTGGTGCGGATATTTTTGACTTCTCTGTTAAAGAATTCCCAAGGAGTTTCGTTATTGAATATACACCTACAAACTGGATTAAAGATTCTGTAAAAGTATTAAAAAAAGGTGATCGCACAATAGTAAAAGATTGGGGACTCCATGCCACAAATCCAGAAAAGCAAATGCTTAGTATACCAAAGACAGATATTTTGCATGGTGAATATATAGTAAGACTTTCATATAAACCATATTATGATGATATTTACGATTCATATCAGCAAGGATGGAAATATAAAGAAATCTCTTTTTCAACATTGGTTGCCCCCGCCATCTCTGGTTTCACACAAACACCTTCGATTATTTATCGGGGTGGTTCGGGTATAGTAAGATGTAATCTATCACAAGGTAATGGTAATCTCACTTATAGTTGGCGAGCCGAAGATTTTCCGGCAGGCGCTTCGGTTACTTTTGATAGAAATACTGCATTTATTACGTATGCATCTAAGGCACATCACGAAAAAGGTTATGCACCATATCTGTTTTGTACAGCACAAAATGATGTAGGTTCTTATACACATTCTACACTTGTATTTTTTGCCAAAGGTGGCGGCTGCCCATTCGTTTACACCTGGAACGGCGAGGTTTGGGTCGAAGATAACAACATACTTCCTCAAAGTGAATATCCTGAAAATCAAGGTGTCGATGTTAAAGATTATTATCAACTTTTTACCAAGCCGAAACTCGAATCTGCCGAAGGCGGAGAAAAATACCGTCTTGCAGTAGGAGAGTTTGAACAGGAACGCTCATACTTCGACCAGTTGCAGCTTCTTGTAATCGATCACCCGATAGAAACATTCATAACCGTTGACGACAGCGGTCGTGTAATACAATTTGCCAAACCTGCATATTTTGCAAGCGCTGAGTTGGATTCAGAAGATGTGTACAAACAACTTTACGAATTAGACGGTCTTAAGACAAAAGCTGCTGTTGGTGATACTCTAAAACTGTCATTTGAAGAAAGCGCCGTAGGAATTGATAAATATGTATTGTTAATCGCTCAGGTACAAGCCGCTGCAAAGGAAAAAATCGCAGGTGAAGTAATAACAGGCAGAGGCAAAGACAAAGAAACATTTACATCGTTCCGATTAAGGAGAAATCCGTCGTATCAATGGGTGTCTGTACCTGAAGGTAATTCCAGTTCAATTCAAGTCGATATAGTATGGAAAGATGAAGCAGAAGTTAATTATACTGAATTAAGCCACAAACTCGAGCTTCCTTTTACTTTATATACTCCGCAGTTGTTAACGGCTCGTCACTCAAATCTCGGCGATGTTACAGATTTACTACGCAACTGGGATGAAAGTTACGCAGAGTTAAATCCAAATGAGTGGATAGATTTGGAATTTTCTGCACCGCCAGTAAACGAAGGAATGCAGAGATCATTTGTATTTTTATCAAGAGGGAGGTATGAAAGGATTTCAGAGCAAAAAGAATCCGCCACAGGCGATTTAACAATCAAAAAACAACAGACAACCTCAAGTACTGGACTGAACATCCCAACTAAGTACGTTTTACATCAAAATAGCCCCAACCCCTTTAATCCTGTAACAATAATCAGATATGAGCTGCCCAAAGTTAGCTATGTAGTTTTGAAAATATATGATATACTCGGGAAAGAAGTTGCTACATTAGTCAATGGAATGCAAGATGCCGGATATAAGCAAGTGGTATTCGATGCGAGCTCCACCGCTGGCGGATTAACAAGCGGCATCTATTTATACAAACTCGTGGTGAGTTCAATCGAACCACTTACAGTCAGTAATTTTACAGATGTAAAGAAGTTAGTTTTAGTGAAGTAAATTACAAGTTACTAACCCGTCCGCCACTCCTGTTCAAATTAGGGGCTGACAGTGGCAAGCTACCTACCGCCTATTGTGAACTGCTAATTGCCTTTAACAGTATATTTTCTTAATTTTAAAACATAAAACCCTGTTATACGGGATAAAAGTTATTAATACAGCCCTGTGAATAGATTCAGGGCTTGATTTTTATAAGCTATTGCAATCATTTGGAAAAAATTAAAAACATATCAATTTTAGGTTCAACCGGTTCTATCGGGCAAAACAGCTTGGAAGTTATTTTAAAATTTCCTGATAAGTTCCGCGTTGCTTTTCTTTCAGCGAACAAAGGGATAAATCAGCTTGCTAAGCAAATCGAAAAGCACAAGCCCGATGGTATAGTGGTAATGGATAACAAATCAGTTGAATTATTGAGAAATAAATATGGCAGTACTTTGAAAATTCTTGTTGGTGAAGAAGGATTGAAAGAATTCGCTTCGCACCCCGATGTCGATATCGTTATCAACTCGCTCGTGGGATTTACCGGTTTAACTCCTACTATCGAAGCAATCAAAGCGGGCAAAAGAGTAGCACTTGCGAACAAGGAAACTTTAGTTGTTGCGGGTGAAATTATAACTCAACTCCTCGAAGACCATCAAACCGAATTGATACCAATCGACAGCGAACACAGCGCCATACTCCAATGTTTGGCAGGAGAAGATTATTCAACAATCTCCAAATTGATTTTAACTGCTTCCGGCGGTCCATTTTTGAATTCCGCTAAGGAAGAGTTAAGGAATGTAACTATCGAGCAATCTCTCAATCATCCCAACTGGAAAATGGGAAATAAAATTACAATAGATTCTGCAACTTTGATGAACAAGGGCTTGGAAGTTATCGAAGCTCATTACCTCTTCAAACTTCCGGCAGAAAAGATTGAAGTTTTAATTCATCCGCAATCTATTATTCATTCGATGGTTGAGTTTGTGGATGGTTCGGTGAAGGCACAGTTGGGTGTTCCGGATATGAAGATTCCGATTCAATATGCGCTAACCCATCCTGAAAGATTACCCTCCAATTCGTCGCGAGTAAACTTTTCAGAACTGCGCGAAATGACATTCGCTCAACCTGATTTTGAAAAGTTCGAGTGTCTATCTCTTGCTTACCGGGCATTGCAAAGCGGAGGAACAGCGCCTGTTGTTTTAAATGCAGCGAACGAAATCGCTGTCGAGTATTTTCTAAATGGTAAAATCAGATTCACACAAATTCCTAAACTGATTGAGTCGGCTCTCGACAATCAACCCGTAACCCACAATGTTTCCGTACAAGAAATTATCGAAACAGATACTATTACAAGGGATTACGTAAAACAAAGAATACAAAAAGAAAGGTTATAAATGGATTTAATAAGCACGATATTTTATTTTTTAGTAACGATAGGAATATTAGTTTTAGTCCACGAGCTTGGACACTTCCTTGCAGCGAAACTAACAGGTATGCGTGTTGATCGCTTTTCTCTCGGTTTCCCACCGCGTGCTTTCGGTAAAAAGATTGGCGATACAGATTATTGCATTTCGTGGATACCAATTGGCGGATATGTAAAAATCGCTGGAATGATAGACGAGAGTATGGATACCGAGTTTGTGAACAAGCCGCCCGAAAAATGGGAGTTTCGGTCGAAATCGTTTCTTGCAAAATTATTCGTTATGATTGCCGGCGTAGTTATGAATATATCGCTCGCGGTTCTAATTTTTTGGGGTATTAATTATTCACAAGGTAAATTTCTAAAGGAAACTACAGAAATCGGCTATGTCGCCGAGCATAGCGTTGCTGAAAAAATCGGATTTCTAACCGGTGATAAGATTGAAGAGGTAAACAACAAGCCAGTATTGCATTGGGACGATATCAACAGTAAAATTTATATCGAAAATATCGGCAAGGACATTAATATAAAGATACTCAGAGATGGTGAAGAAGTATCCACGAGCTTATCTCAAATAGAGATGCAAAAATTGAAAGATCAACCTTTCGGAATTTATCCCGCAGGTAGCGCTGCACTCGTAAGCCAAATCGAGGCAGGAAAACCCGCCGAAGCAATCGGTATGAAGCCGGGCGATATGATTTTATCAATCGGAAATGAAAAAATATTTAGCTCCGAGCAGGTTATAAAAATTGTAAAAGCTAACGCCGAAAAAGAAATATCAATTTCTTGGCTGCATCATCAGGATACGCTTACGGGAAAAATTACGCCTACGACTGCAGGACGAATCGGTGTCGGTATCGGAACGATTTACACAGGCCCTAAAAAACAGATAGAATATTCGATATTTGAAGCATTTCCCGAAGGAGTAAAAAGTGTAATAACAGTAACGGGTATGTTTTTACAAGCGATGAAGCAGCTTTTTACGGGTAAAGTGAAATTCTCTGAATCATTCGGCGGTCCGATTAAAATCGCACAAATGGCTACACAATCAGCCGAAATGGGTTGGGTTAGTTTTCTTGCATTTATGGCTTTGTTGAGTATGAGTTTAGCGATAATCAATATCGTTCCGTTCCCAGCGCTCGACGGCGGGCATATTGTTTTTTTGGTAATTGAAGCTATTATAAGACGTGAAGTTCCCGTAAAAGCAAAAATGATAATTCAGCAAGCCGGATTTTTTATTCTCCTTGCGTTCATGGCATTCGTTATATATAATGACATCGTTAATTTTTGACACTTCAACCAGTGAATGGAGAAAACAGTGACGATTAAACAAGTATTCGATTCGTATGATAACTGGCTTGTAAGCGGCTTCACATCTCGCACATTCTCTCCCGAGTTCTTCCACTCACTCATCGATAAAATTATTCTCCCCAAAAAAAATTTATTTGAAATTTGCGAAGTCGGAAAATCGTTTGAGGGAAGACAAATACGTTTAATAAAAATTGGGACCGGAAAAATAAAAATCCTGCTCTGGTCTCAAATGCATGGCGATGAATCCACTGCAA
>JBBINX010000102.1:2870-6255 GCA_037443685.1 Ignavibacteriales bacterium | reverse complement strand
AGACCACTGATAACACAGATTAAACTGATGTACACAGATTTAAATCCGTGAAAATTAGTCAAAATCAGCGTCATACGTGTTCTATTATTCTTTAAATATATGTTTGAATTCAAAAATAAAATCACAAGCAATTCTAATATTTACAGCGGGAAACCTTGTATAGCTGGTACTAGTATACCCGTTCATATAATTTTAGACTTAATTGTAGGTGGTGAGACTTAACATGGTATTTTATGAGCATATCCGAAAATTACCCTCGATGACATTAATGCGTGCATTAGTTATACTGCTTACCTTACAGAAGAGGAATCTGGAATAATTGTATGAACTTAATCGCAAATGAAAACGTCTACGAACCAAATATCAATTCCTTAATATATAAGGGACATCAAGTTTTAATTGTTCGAGAAGGTGTGAGACTCAGAACTACTTAATAGTTTAATAAAAAATTGTATTCAAAAAAAATACAACATCAGATTATCCCAGCTGAGTTACTTCTTGCAGCTTATTCGATGGGATATTTCCCAATGGCTGATTCGCGTGACGGAGAAATTCATTGGTACTCACCCGATCCTCGCGGAATAATACCTCTTGATAATTTCAAAATATCTAGAAGTTTAAAACAAACAATTAAAAAGAAAATTTTTGAGGTTCGAATAGATACAGCTTTCGAGGAAGTGATTAGACATTGCGCCAAAAGGGATGATACTTGGATTTCCGAAGAAATTATTCAAAGCTATATACAACTTTATAAACTCAATTATGCTCATAGTGTTGAAATTTGGCATGAGAATAAACTCGTCGGCGGTTTATATGGAGTTGCACTCAACGGGGCTTTTTTCGGTGAATCGATGTTTAGCTCGATGAAAGATGCATCTAAAGTTGCATTAGTTACGTTGGTGCAGAAGTTAAAACAAAATGGTTTTGAATTATTAGATATACAATATATCACTCCACACTTGAAAAATTTCCAAGCAGTGGAGATACCACGCGATGAATATTTAAAAAAATTAAAAACAGCATTAATATCAAAAAAGGAGTTTTAAAATGAAATATTTTAAAAAAGGTATTTATTCTTATTGTTTATTCATTATCTTAATCTTTCTATGCATAACTTTAAGAATCTCGCTCAATGCTCAAGACAATAAAAAAGAAAACATTGAAAGTATCACTTACCAAAAATTCGAATCGCTCAATCATCGTCTGGATCAAATAGAAAAAGCAATCGACGACATCCTTTGGTATAACAAAGTCGGAGATGTTGCCAACATCGATAAAGTTTTCATAGTCGGTCCACCGCCAGCTAATATCCCAAATCCAACCGCTATGGGCGCAAAAAATCCTGTTAAATTCTGGTCTTACATTTTCATTCCACAAAAAATCGACCGGAGTAAAAAATATCCACTAATCGTTTTACCACACGGTGGAGTTCACGCAGATTTCACAACATACCACACACATATTATCCGCGAGTTGATGGCTCAAGGTTATATCGTAGTCGCTCCCGAATACAGAGGAAGCACCGGTTACGGCAAAAAATTCTACGAGTTAATCGATTACGGCGGTTTGGAGATTGATGACAACAATGCAAGTCGCGATTACATGGTAGATAATTACGAATTTGTTGACAAAGACCGTGTGGGTGTTATCGGTTGGAGCCATGGCGGACTAATAGCGCTGATGGATATTTTTCAAAATCCCGACGATTACAAAGTTGCTTTTGCGGGTGTGCCGGTGAGCGACCTTATTGCTCGTATGGGATACTACGACGATGAATACAGAAAAGAGTTTTCAGCGAAATATCATATAGGTAAAACTGCAAAGGATAATGTAGAAGAGTATCGAAGACGATCGCCTGTTAACCACGCTGATAAATTAAAAACCCCACTTTTGATTCATACAAACACAAATGACGACGATGTAAATGTTTTAGAAGTTGAGCATCTGATCCGGGCATTAAAAGCGGCTGGTAAAAATTTTGAATACGAAATATTTAAGGATGCGCCTGGTGGACACAGCTTCGACCGTATTGATACGAAGTTAGCACAAGAAACTCGGTTAAAGATTTACAAATTTCTTGCACAATATTTAAAACCACCATTTCCTTTTAAATCAGTAACTGATTTAAAAAATGCAGGGTATAGGTGATCAACGATTAATAATGCTTGAATTATTCTGGATACTACCTGTTCTCTTTATAACCGGATTTGTTGCTGGTTTGGTTGACTCAATCTCCGGCGGCGGTGGATTGTTAACGCTTCCTGTTCTTTTAGGAATTGGGCTTCCCCCTCACCTTGCTCTTGGGACAAATAAATTCCAATCAAGCTTTGGTAGTTTTACATCGACTTTTTATTATCGCCGTCACAAAGTTGTTAAAATCCGCGAAGCAACAATGGGAATAATTTTTACCGCCATCGGCACAGTTATCGGCACGTGGTTAATTCAACAAATCGACTCAAACTTTTTAACTCACTTAATCCCTTGGCTTCTATTCGTTATAGTTATTTATACTATTTTCACACCTAAACTTGGAGAGTCGGAAAAAGTTGCAAAGTTATCCAGCAATTTGTTTTATGCTTTATTCGGAATATCGTTCGGTTTTTATGATGGGTTCTTCGGTCCAGGGGTTGGTTCATTTTGGGCAATCACTTTTGTGGTCGTTATGGGTTTCAGTTTGACCAAAGCCACCGGATACACAAAAGCGATGAACTTTACGAGCAACATTATTTCGGCAATTACTTTTGCCATTGGAGGAAATATCGTTATCAAAATCGGTATAGTTATGGCAGTCGGACAAATACTCGGCTCAATCATTGGTGCGCGTTTAGTGATATTAAAAGGTGTGCGTTTAATTCGCCCGGTTTTTATCACTATCGTAGTGTTAACTATCCTGAAGCTGTTGTTTGAAAATTACTTCTAATTAATACTATTTTTTCAGCTTCTCTAGTATTATTATTTAATTAGTATATAATGAGTTGAGCTGTCTTTTTTGTCCCGAAAAACAACCTGCTAATCTTAATTCAAACTTCAGAATTTTATCCTGATAAATCGGGATGATTGTTTGACGTTTGCTATCTTGTTGGTTATTTGCTTAAGGAGAAGCATTTTCTGTAACTACAAAACCTTTTATGTTCTCTGATGATTTACCAATATTGTTACAAGTATGATGTTTAATTGTTTTTAAATAAGATATTGATTAAAATTTACTTAAGAATAATTTTAATTCGTCAGGAGAAAAGATTATGAAAGAAATAATAATCTTGCTAAATATATTATTAGTAATCTTAACCGGCTGCAAAAAACCAACTGAACCGCCGCCACCCCCGCCACCTGCAGAGGAACCGACACTTACGCTTGAACTTGACGATGCACACTGCACCGAAGT
>JBBINX010000102.1:0-2770 GCA_037443685.1 Ignavibacteriales bacterium | reverse complement strand
CAAACAATACGCAACAAACGAACTTATAGTGCAAACAATGGACACCACAAGCCACAACTTTACATTTGAGATGATAACATTTGGCGGAGAGATAGGTAGCAGTGTGTTATACGATGTGGCGATAATAAACGAAAATAATATTTGGGCAGTAGGAGATATATGGATAAAAGATGACACGAGTTCACTTGGATATATAAAATATAATGCTGTGCATTGGGATGGTAGTGAGTGGAAATTAAAACGAATTCGCTATTATGGCAGTTGCAGTGTAGTTGAATATCCGCCGTTTATGGCAATTTGGGCATTTAATGATAGTAATATTGTGATAACAAACGGTGGGAGTATTGGTTGGTTTGATGGAAATACTATTAACCTTGATTGTAGGGTTAATTCATTATTAACCGGGGAAATAAAGAAAATATGGGGGACCTCGAGCAATGACTTATACATCGTAGGAAACAACGGTAACATTGCATACTACAACGGCACGAGCTGGCGAAGAATAGAAAGTAACACCACCTTAAACATAAACGACATCTGGGGCGACTATAATCCTAAAACTAATGAGTGGGAAATTTTGGCTGTGGCATCATACTACGGTCAAAGTTGGGATAAAGAAATTTTGAGAATCAAAAATAATAAAGTCGAAAAACTGTCAACAGATTCAAATCCCGTAATGGAGCCATTATTAACCACTTGGTTTATTCCTAATAGGCAGTACTATGTTGCTGGCGCTGGAATTTATCAGAAAAAATTATTATCGGATAAATTATGGAAAAATAACCTATTTGATATAACTACTTTTGCCACCACATCAATTACAGGCAATAGTATCAATGATGTAATAGGTGTAGGTGCATTTGGCGACTTTTTACATTTCAACGGAATAAGCTGGAAGCAATATCTGGCGCCATACTTAAATAATGGAGCATATGCAGTGGTAACAATGAAAGGTAATCTGGTTGTTGCTGTTGGAGGCAATCAGGTTTCATTAGCATCAGAAGCTGTAATACTGATAGGAAGGAGGTGATATTTATGAAAATACAACCACTAGACAAATAAAAAGCAGCGGCAAATAATAGTCGTTGCATAGGTTATCAGCAGTTTTTTTTATCAATCTATTTAACTATAAATAAAAATAATAAAAGGAGATTAGGCAATGAAAAAGAAACTATTTTTCCTTGCAATGTTAATGATAGCTGTTTTTAATTACAGTATGCTAATAAGCCAGACAAAGAATGTTATAGTAGATCAGAAGTCTTTCAATAATGTTAGTATAGATTCAGTTGGCTTCTATAATTTAAGTCAGAATAAGTTTGACAAATATTCGGTACCCAAAAGCTTCGATTGGAATATAGGATCAACACAGACTCTGCTTGGTTCTCAGAAAGTGATTGAAAATCAGAAGTACAAACATTGGGAAAACAACTTTAATCCAGATAACAATGTAGTAAACCACAAATCATTTGGAATATATTCGTGGACGAATAATCTCACTTCCAAATTTCATCCTACCCACCCCGGCATAACCATAAAAACCAGTCTTGAGGGGACAGCATCAACCGGTGGAGAAGTAGAATTCCGTGACCCGTGGTTTATTGACTTCTAAGACGGGCAGTATGGAAACCAATTAAGAAATAGAGGGATGGATGAAGCTCTGTTTAGACAAAGGACATCTCCATTTTATCCAAACGCAACTACGCAATATTAGTATGGACAGACTTATAAAGGAGTGTTTTTAAATCAAGACCCATCATTAACACCAACTTATTATAAAGTCGGAGTTCCGCAAGATCAAGAAGTAAGCATTCACGGACAGAGCAGGCATTTTTCCCATTATGAGTGGGTAGGCGGTGGTGTAAATTATCAGAACTCTTTAGCCCGACAGACCGGAGTAATTTTCACATCACAAAATGCAACAGCAACTGCAGTTCTGAAAGGTATGCTAATGTCTAACGACCCAAACGGCATAAGCAGCAACTCGCAGAGAAAAATTGTAAGAACAGATAACGGCATTTATCATATAGTTTATGAATCAATGGGCAGTGTATGGTATGCTTATGGTAATAATGATTGGATTGGAAATAATCCTGATATTCTTTTAAGAGAAAACGCAAAAAATCCTTCGATTGATTATTGCGGTAACAATATATACATCGCATTTGAATATTGGGACGGTTCACTGAAAATAAATTTTAAAGAAATTAATGCGGTTGATTGTTATCCTCCACCTGTTGTTTATGACACATCGTTTTCTGTATCAAATATTCATAGCGATTTTGGTCGGGTTAAGCCGGTAGTATCGTGTGCATGGGCGCATTGCCCTATAAAAAAGGTAACCGAAAGGAGTTGCAAAAGAAGTCGTTGCCTCATAATATAGGTAACCCTAAAAAAGGACCTAATATTATGATAAGTAAAGACTCAAAAAAAGAATATTTTAAAGAAATTCAGGATCGTTACTGGTCGACTACAAGAGCAGGCAAGACAGCTATCTTAAATGAATTTTGTAAAGTCTGTGATTACAACAGAAAATATGCTGTCCGACTGTTAAACACATCTCCTAAGAAGAAACAATTTGATGTTAAAGCGAAAGCCGGCAGACCTCCTCAATACAATGATTCAGATATGTTAGAATTTCTTTTAAAGCTCTGGAAAGCTACGAACCTTGCATGTTCAAAACGATTGAAGACAATGATCCCCAATTGGTTACCACATTATGAACAATATTTCAATTTGGAGTTGTCGTCAGAAACTAAAAAATTATTGCTTA
>JBBINX010000101.1:0-6555 GCA_037443685.1 Ignavibacteriales bacterium | reverse complement strand
CTCGCGAAATTACAACACCATCTATTGGAGCTTTGATGGTCGCATATCGCAAATTAACTCGCGCCCTGTCAAGTGATGCCTCGGCTTGCTTTAACTGTGCAAGCGATGTCTCGTAATTTGTTTGAGCCGCATCCATCTCGGCTTGGGAAACCAGCGCTTTACTGAATAGCTCTGTAAAGCGTTTGAGGTTGCGCTTTGCCTCATTTACCTGTGCCTGTACACGCTCGATGTTTGCCTCGGATTCTTTGACTGATGCAGCCAAAAAGGTCGGATCGATTTGTGCAATAACTTGTCCGGCTTTAACAATACTGTTGAAATCGACATAAATTTGGGACAGCGTACCACTGACTTGTGACCCGACAAGAACAGTTTGAACAGGATTTACAGTTCCTGTAGCGCGGACTTGTACAATAATATCGCCCTTGCTGATTTTTTCGGTTCTGTATCTTATCTCTTCGGAAGAACTGCTGAAAACAACAAAGTATAATACAACTATTAAGATTATTAAAGCGATTGATATGTATATTAGTTTTTTCTTCATTTTAAAATATATGATTTATGATGGTTTGCTTACGCTCACCACAAGTTTTATTGTTTAGATTTTATATTTTTCCACAAGAGGTGGATTCGCCTTCGGCGAAAGATTTCAGATTAAGACAAAAGTTCCAAGCTCGTTACTCTTAGCTCATTGATATAAATTTTCCATCCTTCATTATCATCTCGTCATCGAACCAAACAGTTGGATTTTTTATCAGACCATCCAGATGGCTTGCAACGCGGACAGAACCACCCATCGACTTGTTATCTCCGAAAGCAATGTGAATTGTCCCCATTACTTTTTCGTCTTCCAAAATCAATCCTGTCAAAATTGCCTTGTCGTTCGTTCCGATACCAAACTCTGCAACATTTCGGCCATCGAGCCCGTGTGGTTCTAATAGTTTAATCAGTTTTCCGGCTTCTTCGCTGCCGGTGATATCGGTTGCATATCCATCTTTAACAACAATTTTAATAGGAGATTTAATAATTCCAACTCCAGACATCGAGCCGTCTACTACAACAACACCGTTAGATTTTCCTTCTTCGGGAGCAAGGTATGCTTCACCAGTCGGTAAATTACCCCATTGTCCTTTCTCACGAAACAGTCCTGAACTTGCGTGAGCCGAGCGTCCTACAATCGGCATGGTGATATCTGTTCCGCTGGGGGATGTTGTACGAATTACTTTCGTTTTTTTCATCAATTCACATAACTTAAAAGTACGGTCTGCAATTTTATTATAGTCGGCGTTCATACAACGAATCATAATTTCTTCAGTTACACCGGGCAATGTTGCGATGCGAACACCAAGCGCCGTAGCAAGTCGTCGTGAGTCGGTATGAGTTAACGATTTTGAAGTCGGGCATAAAACAATATCGAATTGCTTCATTAATTCAGCGATTTGTTTTGGTGGTTCTTCTCCATTAGTTTTGCGTGGCTGCATTTCGGTGAGTACTGATTCAGAGGCACCTAAATTTTTGGCAGTTTGCCATAGCGAATAGCCGATTTCCCGAAGCGGTTCATCGGTTACGATAAGCACTGTTTCATCAGGTTTTATACCCATACAATCCCGTATCGCGATTTCGGAAGCGTTATTTAGTTCATTTTTCATATTCTTTAGACATTTATTTATTGAATAAGTTTAATTTTAATTATTCATTTTATGTGGAGTAGGTGTCTCGAGTCCGTGCCCTACCGGACCTTTTTCAATACGTCGGAGTAAAAATGCGAACAACAAACCAAAGAAGCCAAGAGTTGAAAAAATCCACATCCCTAAATTATAACCATCAGGATTTATAGCACTCGCCCCCGATACATCGTTCGCAAATCCGATCAACCAATTCATCCCCGCCAAGCCTATCTGCTGAATCAAAGTCATCAAAGCATAAGCAGTGCCTAATCGATTTTGTGGAACAATGTACGCAACCGAGGGCCACATGACAGCTGGGATTAATGAAAATGCAATTCCCATCATTGCTATCGGAATGAATAACGATACTCCGCTATAAGCCATCATTAGAAAAACCGGGACTAAAAGTAGCGAACCGAATGTCATTAATAGCGCACGGTTTCCAATTTTATCAGCCAACAATCCGAATAACGGCGTTGCAATCATTGCAGACATCGGTAGAATTGAATTTAAAAAACCACCGAACTCACGCGAAGTGCCGTGTGCTTCAATAAAAAATTTGATTGCAAAACTGCGGAATGGGAAAATTGCAGAATAAAAAGTAATGCAAAGGGCTACGATTAACCAGAACGATTTATTAAACTTGAACATATTTTTGATATCCAAGCGATCGATGTCCCCCGCTTGGGCTAATTCGTATTTTTTCTCTGCACGATTTTCTAATATCCAATAACCGACGGCACCGATAATGCACATCAAAGAAATTATAGTTGCAATAAATAATGGACCCTGCCAACTTATATAATAAGATTGAAACAGGGTTGGAGAATTGTCGGCTGCCACCGATCCTAAACGTGCGATTGTTAAATTTATACCGAACGCGAAGCTCAGTTCTTTTCCTTTGAACCATTTTGCCAATGCTGTTGTGATTGCAACTATTAACGGTTCCGCTCCTAAACCAAGGAGTAACCTACCCAACATCATCACATAAAAATCGGAAGTAAGAGCTGTAACACCTGCTGCTATAAAACATATGAACCCAAAAATCATTACAGATAATTTTGTCCCGAACCGATCGATAACATAGCCACCGAGAAGTAAAATTACAATTGCAGCAATACTATAAACCGAATATAAAGCTCCGATATTTTCATCGGAGAATCCAATTTGAGGTTTTTTTAGAATATCGGCAATGGGCGCGATACTGTCGTACACATAGTAGTTGCCAAACATTGCTAAGCTAATAAATATAAGTACTATCCAACGATACGCTACCGGTGGTTGCGGTTTAAGAATTTGGCTCGTGTTAAAGTTATCCATTTCTTGTTCTTGATTATTGTTGAAAAATTTATATGAAAATAGTAAAATTATAAAGAATAAGCAAAGAAAAATTTAAAAACCGAGGACAATTGATGGTTATTCAACACTCTAAAAATTAGGATTAATATTTGTGCATAAGAAAATGAATCTATTATATATATGAGTAAAAAAAGACCAAATTATAAGATATATATATTCAAGTGCTACGTCAAATGTCGCCTGAAGCAAGGTTACTTATGGCATTTGAATTATTTGAATTTGCGAAACAACTTTTTATTCAGAAACTACATAAGAGATTCCCAAATCTTAGTGATGAAGAATTCAAAAAATATCTTTTCGAGCGTTTAGATTAATGTCACAACAGAAATTATTAAAAGGAGTTTTTCGAGCACTTGACCAAACCTGAATTCAATGTATGATAACCGGCTCCGTTTCTTCAAGCTAACAAAGTGAACCACGATCTACCTACGATAGGGATATGGCCATTTTTATTCATAGATCAGTAGCAAAAATATTTGCTGAAACGTTCCCGACACCCGATTTTTATTTAGTTGAATCACGTTGGCAACGGTTATGTGACGAAGCCGAAGTTGTAGATTGAGCACGACAGATGATAAGTGTGTTTACAACACTTAGATTAATAGAAAATTGTTATCTAAATGGTTTTCTCTTGACATTTTTTGATAAGATTGTTATAATACATCATCAATTTAATAACTTAATCTGGAGGATTTTATGTTAGTAAAACTTTCGAACGGGAAAGAAATTCCCGTTGAGATGCACAAAGTTAGGATTGTACAAAAGACAAACCTTATTCCGGTTGACCAACGAATAAAAGCCATTGAGGAAGGCGGCTACAATACGTTCTCACTTCGCACTCGTGATATTTTCCTCGACATGCTCACCGACAGTGGCACTAACGCAATGAGCGACAACCAGCTTGCCGCTATGATGGTTTCCGACGACGCCTACGCGGGATGCGAGAGCTACTACAAACTTCTCGCTGCCGTAAAGGATGTATTGAGATTTGAATATCTCTTACCCGTCCATCAAGGCAGAGCCGCGGAACATTTACTTGCCAAAGTTTTTGTAAAACCCGGAGACGTCATCCCGATGAATTACCACTTCACAACCACTAAAGTTCACTTCGAGTTAGCCGGCGGAACAGTTCTTGAGATTTACACTGACGAAGCTTTAAAAACTGAAAGCTCAGTTCAGTTCAAAGGTAATTTAGATATTCAAAAATTTAAAGATGTGATCAAAAAATACGGTGCGGGTAAAGTTTCTTTCGTTCGGATGGAAGCAACAACAAATCTTATAGGCGGACAACCATTCTCTATGGAAAATTTAAAAGAGGTGAAAAAAATAGCTTCTGCACATAATATTCCTTTAGTATTTGATGGGAGTTTACTTTCGGAAAATGCCTATTTTATTAAAAAACGCGAGAAAGGATACGAGAATAAATCCATACAGGAGATTATATGGGAGTTAATGAGTTACGTAGAAATATTTTACCTCTCAGGTCGTAAGAGTACCTGCGTTCGCGGTGGTTTTATTGCGACTAACAACAAAAAATATTTTGAAAATATAAAAAACTGGCTTCCCGTGTACGAAGGTTTTCTCACTTACGGCGGTATGTCAACAAAAGAGATTGAAGCAATGGCAGTTGGTTTACGCGAGATGACCGAGCTGAATGTTGCCGGCAGCGCTACCGAGTTTGTAAAATATTTTGTTGAGAAACTTGTTGATGCCAAACTGCCCGTTGTAACACCTGCAGGCGGATTAGCATGCCATCTGGATGCAATGCGCTTTTTGCCGCACATACCACAGTCGCAGTACCCGGCAGGAGCTTTATCTGCGGCGGTGTACATCGCTTCCGGTATTCGCAGTATGGAACGAGGCACAGTCTCGATGGAGAGAGACAAAGACGGTAACGAAGTTTATGCCGATATCGAGCTTGCCAGGCTTGCAGTCCCGCGCAGAGTTTACACTATGTCCCAGATAGATTACGCCGTTGACCGCCTTACTTGGTTATACAAACACAGAGATTTGGTCAAGGGACTAAAGTTTGTAGAAGAACCGCCCGTTCTCAGATTTTTTTTCGGTAAATTAGCAGCTTTAGATAACTGGGGAAGAAACTTAGCCGATGCGTTTAAAAAAGATTTTGGGGAGGGATATTGATAATAGTAGGTTGGCTAAAAAGCAAAAGTACACAGAATTCGAATCGGCTTTTTAGCCACCACTAACACTCATCTGAGCATTAGTCGAAGTATGAATTTGCAACAGAATTGTAGCTATTCCATTGAAAAACGAGACTATGCTTGTTGATTTGGCTATTAATAAATTTTATTCTCAAAGTTTTTTCACGTAGTTAGTCCTCAAAAAAAATGTCTTCTTTCTTCATATCGTACTCATTGAAAATGTTTAACATCTTTAAAACAAAAAAGGCAGTCCTGCTGAACTGCCTTTTCATTATTTAATAAAATTAATATTTTCTCAGCCAGTTAAGTTCCTGCTGAGTAATCGTTCATATATTTTTTTTGTTCAGGAGTAAGTTTATCAATTTTTAATCCCATTGTTTTTAATTTCAATTCAGCGATGTATTGGTCTTGCTCTTCAGGAATATCGTGAACACCGTTTTCGAGCCGCTTCCCTTTTTTGTGAAATTCAACCAAACGTAATTGAGACATGAATTGATTAGCAAACGACATATCCATTACTTCAGAAGGATGTCCTTCCGCTGCGGCTAAGTTTACTAACCTACCTTGTGCAAGTACAAAAATACCTTTTCTGTTTTTGAGTATGTATTTTCCATTGTTGGGGCGTATTTCTTTTTTAAAGTCCGATAGTTTCTCCAAATCAACCAAATTTATTTCACAATCGTAATGTCCTGTGTTGCAAATAATGGCGCCTTCCTTCATCATCTTAAAATGCCTTCGAACAATTACATCTTTAACACCTGTGGCTGTAATAAAAACGTCACCGATTTTTGCGGCTTCATTCATAGTCATAACGCGCATACCATCTAAATTTGCTTTGAGTGCTGCAGTGGGTTTTACTTCGGTTACTATTACATTAGCACCCATCCCTTTAGCCCGCATTGCAACACCTTTGCCGCAGTGTCCGTAACCGGCGACGACAACATTTTTACCGGCAAGTAAAATGCTTGTTGCTCTTAAAATTCCGTCTAATGTTGACTGGCCCGTTCCATAAACATTATCGAAATCCCATTTTGTTTCAGCATCATTCACGGCAATAACGGGATATTTTAAAGCTCCATCCATAGCCATCACTCGCAAGCGGTGAACTCCTGTGGTAGTTTCTTCGGTTCCACCAATAACATATTTCTCTGCGAATTCGGGATGCTTTTTATGAATTGTAAAGATCAAATCTGCACCGTCATCCAAAGTTAAGTTCGGATGAAATTTGAGTGTCTCTTCGATGCACCAGTAAAAATCTTTAACCGACATTCCGTGCCATGCAAAAATTGAAATTCCTTCCTGAGCTAACGCTGCTGCCACCATATCGTTGGTGGAAAGAGGATTGCAGCCGCTCCAGCTCACCTCGGCGC
>JBBINX010000100.1:0-6903 GCA_037443685.1 Ignavibacteriales bacterium | reverse complement strand
CTATCAAGAGGTTTCTTACAATCAATTTACTTTAAGTGGTGCTGTTAATGGTTGGTATATAGCAAACAATATCAAGTCGTACTATGGTTATTCGCAAGGCTCGGTAAGAGCAGCAATGCTGGCAAAAGAAGCAGCACAAAAATCCGATACCGTGGTTAATTATGCATTATATGACAATGATGGTGATGGTTATGTCGATTGTCTTACTTGTGTGCACGGTGGTTATGGTCGCGAGGAGACAGGCAGCGGTACTGATATCCATTAGCATTCCTGGAGTTTTACCTCGGCTGGTATTGGTATTTATACAACTAATGATCCCGACCCTAATAGTCCGGGGCAATATATTAAAATTAATAATTATGTAATTGATCCGGAGCGAAGCGGTCTTTCAGTCTATGGAACAATGGTATCAATCGGTGTTTTTGTTCACGAGTGGGGGCATGCTTTAGGATTACCTGATTTGTATGACACGGACGGTGGAGGTGAGGGTCTTGGAAATTGGTGTGTAATGGCTACAGGGCCTTGGGGCGGCAACGACAGTTCACCCTGGAAACCAGTTCATCTATCAGCTTGGGGAAAAATGGAATTGGGTTGGTTAAATCCAACTGCAGTCAGACGGACGAGCTCATATTCAATTCCACAAGTCGAAACTAACTCTAAGGCATATTGGTTAATTGGCAGGCAAAGAACATTCAAAGAATATTTCTTGATAGAAAATAGACGTAAGACTGGTTTTGATTCTTTGATGTATAATCAAGGACTTTTTATTTATCATATAGATGATTCAGTGATTACTGCAAGACGCAGCACAAATAGAGTAAATGCCGGTGGTACAGGTTGGAAGTATGGTGTTGCTTTAGAACAAGCTGATGGTTCAGACCATTTGTTTTCAGGAACAAACAGAGGAGATGCTGGTGATCCATTTCCGGGCAGCAGTAACAACACTAATTTTGATAGTACTGCTACAAATCCAAATTCGCGAACAAATTACCCGACTGCTTCTACTCTTATTACAGGTTCTTTTGTAAAAAATATTCCGAGTTCTTCCCAATCAATGGCTTGCACATTATCGTCAGGTGCGGTAGGACTTTTTACCGGCGGTCCAGACGCTTCCGGTTATCGTTGGATTGATTCAGATACTAGCGGAGGACCCACCTATTCTTGGATAGACATCTCTGGAAGTGGCACAACTTTTGGCGCAGGCGATGAAGCACGCTATACCTTCACGTTGCCTTACTCATTTAATTTCTATGGTACATCCTATACACAAGTTTGGGTATCCACAAATGGCTGGTTGAGCTTCGGCACTGACCCCGGAACAAATGCTCCGAACAATGTAACAATTCCAAATACAGCTACACCAAATCGCTCAGTCTTCGTATTTTGGGATGACTTGAATTTAGTTCCAGCCGATAATTCAAATATTTACTATCAAGTATTTGGTAGTTCCCCAAACCGATACTGTGTAGTTACGTGGAAAGATGCAAGACATAAGAGTGGTTCACAACCAACTAATCAAGTAACTTTCCAAGCGATCTTAAATGAGAATGGTCGAATCGTTTTACAATATAAAGATTGTGCATTAGGTGATACACTTTATAACTGGGGTAAAAGTGCTACTGTAGGTATTGAAAACACAACTGGTACAGTCGGGTTACAATATCTATTTAATGGTTCGCCCGTCGGGAATCTTCTTGCGAGTGAAAGGGGAATTCAATTTTTTATAGATACCTCAATCGTTCCACCTACTGCTACTACAAACGCAGCGACGAATATTACTTCCTCTTCAGCAACATTGAACGGGACGGTTAATCCGAACAATGCAAGCACAATAGTGAGGTTCGTATATGGAACGACTTCAGGAACCTACACTGATAGTATTGTTGCAGCACAAAGTCCAGTGAACGGAACGAGTGCAGTTGCAGTATCAGCAAATCTATCAAGTTTATTACCTGGACAGACATACTACTATCGAGCAGTTGCAACGAATGTGAACGGATATGTTGTGGGAAGTGCAGAAGAATCATTTACGATTCCAAAATTAATATCACATATGGATGCAGGTTGGAATTTAATCTCGTTGTCGTTAACCGTATCTGATCGCCGAAAGAGCGTACTATTTCCCTCTGCTATATCGGATGCTTTTACATATTCAACTTTAACAAACGCTTATGTTACACGCGATACATTACAATATGGTGAGGGGTACTGGATAAAATTTGCCGCTGCAGAAACACTACACATTTTAGGCAGCTATAGGACAGTTGACACAATCAGTGTTTCCGCTGGTTGGAATATGATATGTGCGATTAGTTTCTCCGTCGCGGTTTCTAATATCGAACAAATTCCATCTAATAACGTTTCTTCACAATACTTTGATTACTCTCCATTTGGTTATATGAGTGTGTCCGTGCTGCAACCGATGCGCGGGTATTGGGTGAAAGTAAAAGAGGCAGGACGATTAATACTTAATAATAAATAACAGATGGTTAAAAAAAATGAAAAATATACTACTTAGAGTAATTCGTTGTAATTTTTTACTCCTATCGAGCATGCTCGTTACTGGCAACCTTCTTGCACAAGACCTTTCAATTGCTAATAATCCATATGATATGGCTGATGAAGTTAGCAAACGCCGAAATGCTTTTCTTCGCGAACGTTGGTTCTACGAACAGCGGTTCTACCCGTTCAATCATCTTCCAGACGATGGATATGGAAATGCGCTTAAACAGCGTGATGAAATTAAACAAAAACAAGGTTTTAAATATAACACAATTAAATGGACAAGTATAGGGCCCTCTCCTGGTTATTATTTTTCTTATGGTAACATCTCCGGTCGCACGACTACTGTCAAATACGACCCAAACAATCCGAATATTATCTATATAGGTGCAGCGTTCGGAGGTGTGTGGAAAACGACCAACGCTGGAATAAATTGGGTACCGAAAACAGATTTTGAACCATCCCTCGCATCTGGCGCGTTGGCTATCGATCCGACAAATTCAAACATAATCTATTTTGGAACAGGTGAAGCCACATACAGCGGCGTTTCGTACTACGGTCGAGGATTACTCAAATCGACTGACGCTGGTACGACTTGGACAAACTATACGAGTGGATTTCAGTCGGTCACATATTTCTCACGCATCGTAATTCGCCCTAATTACCCTAATCAGCTATTAGCCGCTCTCGGAAGTCGCAGCAGTCCAAGTGCATCAGGCGGACTCTACCGCAGCACCGATGGCGGTATTACGTGGAGTGTTCTTGTTTCAGGTCGCGCTGATGATGTAGTTTTTTCTCCTTCGGGCGACACAGCTTATGCTGTCGGAAGCGGGATAGGATATCGGGTCTCTACTAACGGTGGACAGACATTTACATCGAATAGTGCACTGACAATGCAAACGAGGAATCACATCGCTATCTGCAAGTCGGAGCCATCCATTATGTTTGCAGCCACTTATTCTAGCGTGATATCTGTATTCAAATCCACGGACGCTGGATTCACGTTTACTCAAGTTGCTAGTGGCACAGATTTCAATGCAAGCCAAGCATGGTACAATTTCTATATTCATATGAATCAATTCGACCCAAACTATATCTATGTCGGTTCGATAGATATCTGGCGAAGTACAAACGGCGGAACGAATTTCGAAAACATCACCAATGGATACTCCGGCGGTAATGTGCACGTGGATCAGCACAATTTGGACTTTCACCCTACGGATCCAAACAGAATGTTCTGCATGAACGACGGAGGGGTATGGCACTCCGCAAATCGGGGAACGACCTGGACAAACCTGAATTCAACCCTTTCACTCACACAATTCTACAGAATCGCTTCTGACCCCTCGGAACCTTCACACATTCTAGGTGGAACTCAAGACAACGGTACTCAACGTACGACAGGAACAATGAATTGGACAGCTGCATTCGGTGGAGATGGTGGTGAGGTATGTTTCCATAGTAAAAATCCAGCTTTGATTCTTGGTGAAACCCAATACAATGGCATATATCGCTCGACGAACGGAGGTGCTACTTGGGCTTCTTCTACCAGCGGATTAAGCGGAACAGCGGCTTGGATAAGCCCTATTATCTCCCATCCGGATTCAGCGAATATCTTCTACACAGCACGCCAGAGTGTATTTAAATCGACCAATGGAGGTTCTAGTTGGTTCTCGATCTCATCCGGGATTACCGGTACAATCCGTGAAATGGCTATTAGTAAATCCGATCCGAGTGTAATGTTCGCTACAATTGGAGCAACCCTTTACAAGTCCACGAATCGAGGATACACCTGGAACCTCAGTTCATCGGGTTTGCCGAACCGAACTATCACGAGTGTGTATGTTCACCCTGATTCTTCTAATGTCGTTCTCTTAACTTTTTCCGGATTTGGCGTAGGTAAGGTCTATCGTTCAAACAATACTGGTCTCACGTGGACAAATATAAGCGGAAACCTTCCAGATACACCTGTCAACGATCTGTTAATTTACTATCCGGGTTACTCAACGGGTTCATACATCATAGCAACCGATGTTGGTGTATTCATGACCCAGAATTATGGTATGAGTTGGGCTGAACTCGCTGATGGTTTACCAAATACAGTAGCTATGCATCTTGACTACCATTCAGCAAGTAGAAAACTTCGAGTGGGCACACACGGACGTGGGGTGTACGAGACCGTTCTTCCGCAGCCGGTGGTTTCAGTGTCTGTCCCGAACGGAGGAGAGACATGGACTGTAGGAACAAACCAGACGATTCAGTGGAGTTCGAGCAATCTACCTGGAAATGTTAAAATTGAACTTTCGCGCAACGCCGGATCCACTTACGAAACTCTTTTCGCAAACACAACAAACAATGGCAGTGTAACGTGGATCGCATCAGGTACAACTACAACTCAAGCACTTATCAAAATTACTAGTATTGATATTCCCACACTCAATGATGTTAGCGATGCAAATTTTTCGATTGTCAATAAAATTTCAACACAAGTGGATTCAGGTTGGACCCTTTTGTCTTTACCTTTATCAGTTCAAGATCATCGAAAGAGTGTATTATTTCCTTCTGCTATATCAGATGCATTTTCATTCTCAGCCTCCACAAATAGATATATAGTGTGCGATACCCTGAAATACGGTGAAGGTTATTGGTTAAAATTTCCTACTACAGAGAGTATCTCTATTTCAGGCGAATATCGTGGAAGAGACACTATTTATGTTAAATCTGGGTGGAATTTAATCGGGTCGATAAGTGATCCGGTTTCTGTAAAAGGAATAATTCAAATTCCTAATGATATTATTATTTTTCCGGTTTATGGATATAACTTTGGGTATGTTCAATCAGATACTATACAACCGATGAGAAGTTATTGGATTAAATTTATTGAGGATGGAAGAATTATATTGACTTCACCATAGATAAACGGTTATCTCAGTTTCACCAATTTTTGAACAGAGCTTGAAATTTCTTCTTCCGTAGAAATTTTTATCTTATACAAATAAATTCCGTTTGCAATTTCATTTCCATCGGAATCCAAGCCATCCCATTCGATACTATTAAAATTGAACCCTACAGAATTCGAAGAAACATTGATATCCCTTATTTTCCTACCAGCAACCGTATAAATGCTTATTAAAGTTTTGTGGGGTAAATTACTTCCAGCATATTTAAATGTGAAAAATGTTTTAGCTGAAAAAGGATTTGGGTAATTATAAACATCAAATATTTGGGGTGAGTTAGATACTTTAAATTCGATGTTGCCTAATGTTATATTATTTTTTCCAAAAATAATCAGTCGATGGTCGCCGTCAGAAAATTTTGGTTTGTGCTCGAATACGTACTTCCCGGTTGAATTACTTTTCAATTTTGTCCCCAGAATCGGTTCAATAAGAATTTCAACATTGTCCAACATGATAGAAGTTAATTCATCTATCATAAAATTATTCGGAAATGAAATTTCTATTAATGGTTGCGATGATACATAATCACCATGCCGCACTACTTTTCCGTCGAATGTAATCTCGATTTCATTTACAAAAGTAGTAGAAGAATCTATATATAATGGAAAAAATAGAACGTTATTTTCCTCTAAATAGTCGTTCATTCCAAATTTCGGCTGAATCCGTGTTACTAAAACCTGATTACCAGTTACTCCCGATACAGTTAAACTGTTAATTATGGTTTGCGAACTTTCGACCGGAATACTGTCTATTATTACTGAATCTAAAAATATTCCGTTTTGTAACGAAAATATTACTGAAACACTATCAGCAATTTCATGACCAATGTTGAAAACTGTTATATCAACATTGAAAGGTACATTAACTTTGACTCGCGAGGGAGCATTAAAAGCTAATGGACTTGTCGCTAATTCCATAGGTGAGCTGTACACTATTGTCCAATTTTTTAAAGTAGGAGTTAGAAATCCGTCAGTATTAGAAAGAAATGCATTTAGTTGAATTCTTGGGTAGATCGATCCGTTGATATTAGATATATCTATAATCTTATCTGTACTTTGAATTGTTAACAAAGTGTCAATAGTGTAATCATTTTTTATACCACTCAACTTAAGAGATAGATTCGTGTTCGGTGGAGTTTGATTATCCCAGTATAGAGAACTCCAACTAGAAACTCTGCCGACAGGTGGCGATATTAATTCTCCCGCACCAGCACTGTAATAGTTAGGCATTTGAAATTGGACGATTGCAACATCTGTTGGGCTATAGCTTTCTAAAGGAGTCATCATTGGTACGGTTGTTCCTTTTCTAGAAATCAAAGACCAAGATTGTCCAGATGTTACCGAACGGATAACAGTAGTGTTACTTAATTTTTGTATTTCTTGATACAGCGCTTCTGTAATTGACGATCTGCCGTCACGCACAACTACAATCGCTACGTAATATC
>JBBINX010000099.1:0-7173 GCA_037443685.1 Ignavibacteriales bacterium | reverse complement strand
AATAAAAAAGCCGTCCCGAAAATATTGGACGGCTTTTTTTATGCACATATATCAAAATTATTATTTCATGAGTATCGCTTTCCGTGAATTATTCAGTAATAGTTGCCCGGTCTTTGAATCAACCGCTGTTAAACGGTAATAATAAATTCCCGATGAAAGTTTAGATGCATCGAAAGTAACTTCATATTTACCCGCATTCATTTCACCGTTTAGCAAATCAGCCACTTCTTGTCCGAGAACGTTATAAACTTTTATACTTATAATGCTGGAAATTGGCAACTGGAATTTTATCGACGTCGTTGGATTAAACGGATTCGGATAATTTTGTTCAAGATTGAATTCTTGAGGTAATCCCCCTGCAATTTCTCTTACTCCAGTTGAACCCACAGCGCCAATAAATAAATCATCAAAAAAGACAGGTGTTGGGGTATTAGGATAATTATTCAATTGGAACAAATGTAGATAGGCAATTGAAAAATGTTTTCCCCAAGTACCTGAGTATTTTACTAATCCATCTATTTTTAGGGTAATGATACTTGCATCGTTATTAAATTGGAATAGAATATATGCACCTGTTAAATCAGGCGACTGCCACAATGTCGAAAAATTTCGATTTACATATTGTTGGAGTTTCCACCCTCCGCTGCCACTTTGTTTCGAATAACTAAGTTGTAACCAATTATCGGTATCTGAAGGAAGTCCCCCGATTTGACGATCCGATAATATAATATGTGCTGTGTTGTCAGTCCCGAGCTCGGTGTGATCAATATAAACTCTATATTCACGATTGGTCAATTGAAAAGGTTTTCGAGTCATCACTCCAAGTCCAGAAGTCCCACTCTGACTACTGGCAATTATATTAAGTCGGTCATTTATGCAAAAAACCATCCCATTAGGTCCCCAGGGGTTATTATGACTATATGTGTTCCACATAGCTGATGGTTGAGTCCAATTTCCACTAAATGGCTCCACAAATAAAGTTTCAGCCGGAATAAAATTAAAATTAATATTCGAAGCACCTGGTAGTAAACTCCAATACGATGTGTCCGCGTACGTACCAGGTGGGAAGGGATATTGGTTAGACCAATCAGCTAAATTAACACCATAAAAAGTTTGCGGAAAGGTTGAAGCAAATACAGGCAATGTGTAGTTACCTGTTGTAGGGTGAGAAATAGCTCGTGTATTGCTATTAATATAATCAGCCCAACCGCTTACAAGGTAACTCTTCGTGGGTAAATTGCCGTTAACTCTTACAGTGCCTGTTATTGAATTGTTTGTTCTGTAGCAAGTAAAGTTAGATATAGGATTATTGACAATAGAGTCGTTTGCACCTATCGTATATGAGTGTGAGTTTGGCGACAAATAAGTGGGTAGTAAATCATCACCGTTTAAGCCAATTCTGCTACTGCCTGCTGGCACAAATTTCTTATAATGCCCATTGATATCCGTATAAACATTGCTTCCTCCTGTTCCTTCAACATAAACTTCGACATTTGGTATAGGATTACTTAAATCATCACGAACAAAACCTCGGATATAAGAATTTAATGGTGAAAGAAAGAAATTTTGAATTGTGTTTCCAGTAATAGTAATTGTAGTATCAAAGGATGAATATAAACCGCTCATATCTTGTACATAAATATAATATTCTCCGGAATTCAGGGGTATTTCGTAGATACCGTTATGGCTTGCTACATCTCCGATTTGATTCTGACCGGCAACAGCCCACACCCAAGGTCCTGGGATGACACCACCAGCAGTACTATAAATAACGCCACTCAACAAGAACTGAGCTGGAGAATTTTGAAACACAACAATTCCAGTCGCTGAAGTTGAACCTTCGTTCGCACTTGCAATTACCTGCATCGAAGGCAGTTGCCCACCAGTGTCGATAAAGCTGATTATTACACCTTGTGTGGGGTCTAAATCATTCATTCCATTGTCCGTAAAATTTTCTGCACCTAATGAAAAATCGCCAGCATCAATTATTCCGTTTTCATTAACATCTAACCAATATTGTATTTGCACACTTCCCAAAGGTGTTACATCTACTTTCGTAAACAAGGAATCCGTGGTCAAGATTGTTGCAAATGATGTAAAGGGACCGTTAATTGAATTTGAGAATTTCACATAAGTTATCAAACTAATTGTCTCAGGCATTTGGATGTTCGATTTTTTGAGATTGGGAAAAAACTTCTTTGAGGTGTGTGCCTCAACGAATTGTAACGATAAAACAAAAACTAAAATGTAACTTAAGGCTTTCATTATTAAATTTCCTATAATTATTTGATGATACTGTAGAATAATAAGAAAATAATGATTCCAAGTCAAGTTACATTCAAAAAATCGTGTAAGTTGTTGACATTATGTGATATAGATAATAAAAAAATGGTTACAACATAATTGCTGTAACCACATTAATAATAACATATTTGTTTGATTTTACGGACGCCTTATCACCAAATCAATCAAATTGTTTGAAGAATCATATATTTTAATCTCCAATGGCATCTTGCCAGGCATGTAGTGAGTTGCGCACCCGAAACAAGGATCATATGCACGAAATGCCATTTCGATTTTATTTAGTGCTCCTTCAGTAATTTCAACACCTTTTTTTATTAATCCACGTGCTGCTTTGTTAATCGACATTGAAATTGGTGCATAATTATTGGTTGTACCGACAATCAGATTTACTTTAGTTAATATTCCTCTCTCGTCTGTCGTATAATGATGCGTAAGAGTTCCGCGAGGAGCTTCAACAATTCCAACCCCTTCTGTAGGCGTTGCTGTTGGAATGGTCCGAATATTAATATCCGTAATTTCCGGGTCGCGAGATAAGTTTAAAGCCATCTCAGCAGCGCTAAGAAGTTCAATAATTCTTGCCCAGTGAGTTGCTAGTGTTGCATGGACCGGTTTCCCTCCAAGAGTTTTATACATTCTGTCGTATTCCTCTTGTGCGGCGGGGGTTGGCATACCATCGGCAGCGTTAAGCCGAGAAAGAGGTGTTGCTCTGTAGATTCCACTATCTTTTCCTTCCGTAAAACCTTTCCATCCTACTTTTTTTAAGAACGGATATTTCAAATAAGTCCACGATTCAACATGTTCAGCTATATTTTCTAAATACTCATTGGGTGAATATTTGACAAATTCTTTTCCATCCGGGTCAACCACTCTAACTTTTCCGTCATAGAAATTCACTTTGTTATTATTGTCCACCAAACCCATAGAATATATCTTGCTCGAAAAAGTATCCGATAGAATTAAATCAACATACGCTTTATTAGCCAGAACGATATCGTTGAAAACCTTAATTGTAAATTTACCGAAATCAACGAACCATTTACAGTGTTCTTCAATTATTTTTCGTTCTTCTTCAGTAATTCCTTTGCTGACACCGCCGGGCAAAGATGTCACCTGATGGGTTTGCTTTCCACCAAGAGTTTTAATTACTTCCTGAGTCCGTTTCCTCATTTCGATGACTTTACCGCCAACCTCTAAGCCGACTTTTTTAACTACACCGAGAATATTTCGTTCGGCAGCTGGGGCGTCAGGTCCTACTACGAAATCAGGCCCACCAAGAGCATAGAAATGAGTTGTATGGTCGCCGGCGAAGAATACATTGTAAAGTAACTCTCTCAATTTTTTGCCTGTGGGGGGAAGTTCGACATGAAATACCGCATCGCAAGCTTTTGCTGCTGCCATGTGATGAGCTTCAGGGCACACACCACAAATACGCGTCGTTATCCGGGGCATTTCTTCGACTGGTCTGCCGACACAAAATTGTTCGAATCCGCGGAGTTCAGGAATCTGAAAATAAGTGTTCGCAACTTCGCCATCGTCATTTAAGAAGATGTCTATTTTTCCGTGTCCTTCAAGACGAGTGATTGGATCTATTTTAATCTGCTTCATGGTTGTTTTCTCCTAAGAATTGAATGAGCTAATGAAAATCTATAAAATGTACCTATAGGGTCAGCGATTTGGTCAAATATTTTTTCAAGCTCTCCGGTTTCTTGAGCATCGATTACAGAACCTAAAGCGCTAACCATTTTTGCACCTTGGTCAAGGCAGTCAGGTGGTGGCCCATAACAGCCGCGACAAGCCATATTTGCTTTCGGACAGAGCGCTTCACATCCGCTACGTGTTGCAGGACCCATACAAACTATTCCTTGGTCTAATAAGCAAAGATTTGGGTCGGTGATAATTTCGTAAGGTCTGTAAAAGTTTTTCAACTTCTTTTCTTTTTTTTCACGAGGACATTCGTCGCAACAAGTTTTATCACCAGCTCCTAATACTGATCCGACCGGTGGTAAGGGTTGACCACTTAAGATATATTCAATAACTGCCCATATCTGTTTTGGTTGCGGCGGACATCCCGGAATATAGTACTCGACTGCTACAACCTGATCCAACGATTTTACAACTTCATACATTTCAGGAATTTCGATTTCTCCTTCGGGCATTTTTGTGTGGGTTTGCGGGTAAACTCCTCCATTTGTAACAACTGTCGATGGTGAATCTTTATAGACCCATTTCAATATCTCTTCTTTTGTCGTCAAATTGGCAAGCGCCGGAATGCATCCTTCATAAGCGCACGACCCGAATGCAACAAGCACCTTTGATTTTGCACGCATCAAGTGAGCGAGTTCTTCGTTTTCTGAGTTTCGGATTGAGCCGTTGAACAGACATATATCGATACTTTTATCTTCCATTGCACGTATGTCGGCATATTTAAAGTCCAACGCTACAGGCCAAAATACGATATCGAACGCATTTGCAACATCTAATATTTTTTCTTGAATATCGAGAACAGCTATTTCACATCCGCCACAACTTGCTGCCCAGTATAGTGCTAATTTTGGTTTAGGCATTTCTATCTCCTTTTATTGAATTTTTAGATTAAGTGGACCAAGCTTGCGCATTTCTTCAGTCATTTCGTTCACCAATTCAGCAAACTTATCGCCCTCAGATGCAGAAACCCACTCCAGGCGTAATCGCTTGGGGTCAATTCCAAAATCTTTTATTAACCTTTTTAAGAGTGGAATCCTCCGCAACGTTTTATAGTTACCTTCTGCATAATGGCAATCTCCAAGATGGCAACCCATAACAAAAACACCATCGGCGCCGAGTTGAAAAGATTTGATAATGAATGTAGGATCAACGCGACCGCTGCACATAGTTCTGATGATTCTTAAATTCGGAGCTGATTTAATACGTGACACACCAGCCAAATCCGCACCAGAATATGAACACCAGTTACAAAGAAAACCTATTATTTTGGGTTCAAATGTCATAACATCTACCTTTCTTTTATTTCACTTATTAAAAATTAATCTCATTCTCTTAATTGGTTTGATATAGGACTTCATACTTTCCAAATCCTCTATGTAAACCCACCGTTTCTGCATATTGAATAACAGCGTCATACTCTTCGGACGTGATAAGTCTGCTTAATTCAGGATACTGATTAGCTTTGAAAGCCGGGCGATATTGATCCATAATATTCACATAGCTATCTATACATACCTCTTTAGCAATAAAGTCTAACACCTTTTTGGAACCTCCAATATTATTAGGAAGAATAAGGTGTCTAATAAGTAAACCTTTTTCTGCGATTCCGAAAGTATTCAATTTCAAATCACCTACTTGCTGATGCATTTCTATGACAGCATCTCTCACTACATCCCAATAATCACTAGCACCTGAATATTTACGGGAGCATTCATTATCGGAATACTTAATATCGGGCATATAGATATCAATTATTCCATCTAAAAGTTTGAGAGTTTCAACTGATTCGTAACCACCGCTATTGTAAATGAGTGGTATACTCAAACCTTTTTCGACAGCTATACCAATTGCATCAATTATTTGAGTAATAAAATGCGTTGGTGTAACTAAATTAATATTATGGCACCCCAACTGCTGAAGAGAGAGCATTGCTTCGGCGAGTTGTTTAACAGTTACTATTTCGCCATGCCGCAGATGACTTATGTCGTAATTTTGACAAAATAAGCACCACAGGTTACAGTTTGTAAAGAATATAGTACCCGAACCATTCCAACCTACTAGAGGCGCTTCTTCCCCGTAATGAGCCGATAAACTTGAAACTAAAAGCTGATTTGTTGAACGACATACACCATAATTTCCTTCAAAACGTTTAGCTAAACACATACGGGGGCATAGCTTGCAGTCTTTCATTAAGCTAGATAGTTTAGAATAACGATCGCTTAATTCACCAGAGCTATGAAGTTTCATGTAAGAAGGATAAATCATTAATTAAATGGGTTTTCGATTAATATTGTAAAATTTTTAATATCAGCACTTAAAAAAAGTTGTCTTTCCGTTATCTAGTTTCCGCTGCTCAAATTTCTATACTCACAGCTATTATATCACTAATCCCTCTAACTCTGCATAGATTTGGGCATCACTAAATCCGTGCCCAGTCATTGCTGAAGACGGACACGCTGCTACACATGTTCCGCATCCTTTGCATAACGCTTCATTAACATGAGAAATTTTCTTTTCCTCAATGAACTCTATAGCGCCATACGGACATTGATTATTGCACACCTTACAACCGCTGCAGTATTCATCCTGCACCATTGCTCGTATCGGGTCTATTTCCACTTCACCTTTAGAAATAAGGGAGAGAATACGAGCAGCAGCCGAGCTTGCTTGTGCAACCGTGTCCGGGATATCTTTGGGACCCTGAGCACAACCCGCTATGAATACACCATCAGTAGTAGTTGCAGTTGGGTCAAGTTTTGGATGCCGTTCAAGAAAGAAACCATCGGGGCTTTTACTGATAGAGAAAAGCCTTCTTACAGCATCGACATCCTTCTGCGGTTCGATTGCATTACAGAGTATAACCATATCGACAGGGAGCTCGAGTACTTTTCCTGCTAATGTATCCTCACATCGGATAGAAAGGAGCCCCTTATCTTTTTCTGAAGAAATTGATTCAATAACTTCTGCAACCTTTCCACGAATAACTTTGATTCCTTCATCGAGGATGCGTACATAGAACTCTTCATATCCTTTGCCAAAAGCACGCATATCTATATAAAATTGATAAATTGCTGCATTAGTACGATCGTGCACGAGGTGTGCAAACTTTAGAGCATACATACAACATACTCGTGAACAGTAAGGATGGTGATTTGTATCTCTTGA
>JBBINX010000098.1:0-7300 GCA_037443685.1 Ignavibacteriales bacterium | reverse complement strand
ACCATTTTGTTTTAACCGTAAACGACATCGAAGAAACTATTAAATTTACAAATGTGTAGTTGGCAACGTATTATTTAAAATAACTTTGCATACTCTGCGACTTCTCTGTGTTCTTTGCATTTAAATTATCAAACACAAGAGAATTTTTTCCATAAAAGAATTGCTAATTTTTTAACAATATTTTTTTCTCTATTTTTACCTATGTTTAATCCAAAACTACCAAATATCGAAAAAGTTTTAATTACAGGGGGCAACGGATTCATTGGTTCCAATCTTGCCCTAGCTCTATTAAAAGAGGGCTGCCAAGTCCGTATACTTAGACGGGAAAATTCAGACTTGAGAGCTTTGAAAGATTTGATGGTTGAACATTTCATAGGAGATATACTTGATAAGAATTCGTTAAAACAAGCAATGGAGGGATGCGATACGGTTTTTCATACGGCGGCAATTGTGGCGATGTGGCGGAAAAAAGGAACGGAACAAAAGGATGTAAACGTCCTCGGCACTAAAAACGTTGCCGAAGTCGCTCTCGAATCTGGAGTGAGGAAATTTATCCACACAAGCTCAATCGCTGCTTTAGGATATCGAACAGACGGCAAATTATCGGACGAAACAACTGCATTCAACTGGAAAACACAACTTACGTACAAATATTCAAAACACTTAGCCGAGCTTGAAATATTTAGAGCGGTCGAAAAAGGACTCGCCGCAGTAATTGTTAATCCTGCCATAGTGATTGGTCCAAAGGATTACCGCTTTCATGGCGGTTCGCTAATTAAAAAAATTAGCAGCGGTATAATTCCTTTTTACATCGACGGCGGAATAAACATAACTTATGTTGATGATGTTGTGTTTGGGCATATTCAAGCGGCAAAGCTCGGAAGAATTGGTGAAAGATATGTTTTGGGAGGAACGAATCTTACAATCAAAGAAGCATTTCAACAAGTTGCGGAAGTTGTCGGAGTTCGACCGCCAAAACTTAAAGCTCCGACAATTTTAGTAAAGTCGGCGGCAAACATTTTTGATTTGGTTAGCAGTGTTACGGATAAAAAGCCGCTTGTCAGTTCTGACTTAATAGCGAGTATCGGAATAAATTTTTGGTTTAGTTCAGAAAAATCGGAGAGGGAATTAGGATATAAGATAACACCATTCGACGAAGCTGTGAGGAAAACTTATGAATGGTATAAGAGTGAAGGATTGATATAAAATTTTACTCGCTCTACTGAACGGCTTCAGTCGTTCGGGCGGAGATTTGGGATTTATCATTTTAAATTTATAAATAATCTCATCTATTGGGGTGATAAGACTAATAGATTAGTAGGTGGTTGGGCAGGTAAAATTTTGTATTTACTTTACTTCCAAATTCAAAATTCTAGGTTGTTTGTTCATTATTCATTCACTTAGTTTCGCTCAGTACCACCGTAATTGTTCGACATACTTACTGCAAGATTGCAATTTTGAACGAATAATTGGATATGAACAAGCTTCTAATTCAATTGCCTCGCTCCAAATTCCAATGATCCAATAATGTTCACACTTATTTGCCACGAATGACACAAATCCCGATTTTGTAAAGTAGAAACACTCTATGGAACGTCTTTACTACATTTTTTCAAAAACAGAAAAGCCATCTCGATAATCGTGATGGCTTTTCTGTTCGAGTAATAATAAGTTAAAAATTACGGATTCCCAACATTACCGTAGAGATAAAAGTAAGTATTTCCGTTTAAACCGGTAACAGATATTTTTACGATGACGGGCATATAATCAGGAGTTCCTCCTGGTGTGGTATCAATAACATTAAGTACAAAATCGGTGATTCCGGGACCGCGGAAAAGAAAATCACCCAACGGATCTTCAGGCAAGCCACCGACTTTTACACTCCAATTAATTCCTGAGGGGGGTGAATAATCGATAGAAGCTATCATATTCGTTCCTTGTGCTAATGGATTACCATTTTGATCCGAAATATTTACTGAAAATGATTGTGAACCGCCCCTGGGAACATTGATTATAGTTGTTGGGGTAACGGTGATACATGACAGTCCCGAAAAAAGGATAATAATGCTATCTTTTACAATTACACTATTTTGTCCGATAGTTTGTGCATAGATCTGAGCGTAACCAGGGCCAAAACCTGTGGCGGGATAATTGGGTAATGGATTACCACTATAAAGAGTTGCTAGTGCGTGCCCTTTTATATCAGTATAACGTGCAGCTGTTATGACACCGCCTGTTGTATTAAAATAAACCGCAGTATATTGATGAACGGGATTGCTGTATATATCTCCAACCTGAACAAGAATTTCGTTTGTTCTTCCAACCCAATTATAGGCGGCGAAGTTGAATTGTTTAGCACCGATAGAAAAATGGCTTTGAGCGGGTAAACCGGCATTTACAATGACACGGGTAGGAGTTGAACGGACCCAAACTCCATCGCTCTCTCTTCTTAGCGATGCAACTACCTGAAGAACGCCTGCAACCGTTCCGCTGTTGATAGTCGTGGCGACCCGTCCAGCTGCATTTGTCATCGCCCATGAAGGTGAAACATAGGCGCCTCCTGCAACTGGAGGTCCTGAAATAGCAAAGATTACCGTGTCGCGCTGCGAAATGCTTATAGGAGATCCAAGTGAATCTCTAACTTCATATAAAATGATAGCTGTTTCGTTACCGCCAACTCCATAAACTTTTATATCAATTGTCTGGGGACCCATAAATGCAATTGTTTGAGGCAGGCCTGAGCTCGTTTGTATTCCGCCACCACCTACTGTCGTTGTCGTATCAAGTTTAATAATTATCGGAGGAATTGGGTATCGAGAACCTGTTTCTACTTCAAAAACAAATGGCAGTTCCTCTTTATACCCTTCTTTCTTGATATTAATAGTTACCGTTAATTTTGCTGCCGGTTCAAGCGAAAATTGTAAATTATAGTTACCATCTTGATCGGTTGAATCAATAATTGATGTTAAACCACTGGCGGTTAATTTAACCTGAACACCCTGAACAGGAAGAGTTAAATTTTGCTTTTGCTCAACGATTCTACCGTATATTCTGACGACTGTTTCCTCGTCCACCGCTAGCTTATCCGTACAGCTATAGAATGTGAAGAAAGACAAAGCGGCAAACAGATACATCAATATTTTAATTTTCATATCGTTTTTCCTATTATATTCTATTTTAAAAAAAATCGTTATTTACTTTTGTACCTATCAAGATCCTTCTCAAATTTTTGCCGCTGTTTTTCGATCAAGTTTTCCTTTACTTTTCTTGCCATTCTTTCCTGTAAGGTTGGTACAAGTTCAATCTTTAAAAGTATAGTAAGTTCTCTTTTCGAAGTTAAAATTTTATCGTAGCCGAAAATATACCTTAATCCGAAAACCCACCACGGTAAATCTTTCAGTAATGGAATCCCAGAACGCACCCTCGAATCAAAATCTGAATATAAGCCACCTATGACAGTTTCCTCGCCATCCAACATTAATAAAACAGTTGTAGCTTTGGTTCTACCGATGGTTGGGGCTTCACCGAGAGCTAATATTATGCTTCGCTCGACCTCGAGGTCTAAATAAACAAATTCATTTTCACCTTCTTTAATTACGTGGGGAGTAACTTCAATAATCGTCCCTGTAGGAATCTGTTCAATCACAGTGTTTCCAGCAAAATCTTTTTTCTTCACAGAAATATCTTCGCCGACCTGTATTTTTCCTTTTTCACTGGATCGCACAACTATTTGCGGATTGGATATTACTTCGCCTATATTATTTTCTGAGAAGAGCCTTATTATGGCATCCAAATTCCCAAAAGATAGATCGACACCTTTTAAGGCAAGATTAAATAAAACAGTATCAGAAACTTTTTGAGCGGTTTGTTGGTCTATGGTCAGTGATTTAAATTGATCGTCGGGTCTGCTTCTAAAAAATTTCCAGTTAAGACCTGATTCATGCATTTTATTTAAATCGACGTTGAAGAAGACTGCCGAAATTTTAATTTCACGGCTGTTCATATTTACCGGTTCTTTACTGAATGCCAGCCCGCCTACTGCTTTCTCGGTGACAGCTTCACCCTTTGCTCCTGTTATCTCGAAATAATCCTGATATTCTATATACCAGATATTGTTGATTTTAAGTATTAATTCCAGTGCGTCCTGCCAGTGCATTGCTTTTATATCGATACCGATTGGTGTGATTCGTTTAGCGGGATCGATAATTAGTTTCCCAAGGTATTTTTTACTAGCATCACTCAAAGCAGTGATCGCTTTATCGAACGGTGTGGTTTGTGCGATAGAGACTATCTCGTCCTTGGATACAAATTCTCTTAGGACTCGTTTTTCAGTTTGGGAAAATGCAACTTGTTCAGAAACGAGACTAAAAATTAATAGTACCGCTAATAAGGTTAATAAGTTTTTTGTCAATGTTTTCATTTTTTCCTCACTTCTGTTTTTGTCCATAACGGATATTCAATTCAAATTTTTCTATTATACCACCCTTGTTCAATGTGCATTCGATACGTCCGAGAACCGGGTCCACCTTAGTTACATAACCTAAATAAACTTCATCACCTTCTGTCAGAGCTCGCATTTTATTGCTTTGGTCAATTACAAAAGCTTTGTCGGGCACTACAGCTTTTAAATCGGAACGCTCAATTTCGACCAAGTCGTCAAGGTTTGGGGGTAAATCTCTAAGTATTATTGGTGCAAACGGGTCGGTGGTTAGTGTGATTGGAATTAGATTTTGCTCGCCGGCCGACGAGAAAAGTTCGGGAATCGGCGAGAAGTATGCATTTAAAATTAATTCGTAAGCTACCACTAACTCTGTTTCTTTAGTTTTCTTATTTGTTGTTTCTAAACCCCGTAGTGTCATTGAACTAATTTTATATAAGAGTCTGTTATTTTCGAGATACCAGATAAAGCGGAAAAGATTTTCAAAGGGTGCCTCTCCTTTCAAATTGTAAGTATTCCATCCATAATTTTGTGCGGTAATGGAGCCTACGAAAAGCATATCTAATTTTATTTCGCCGCTTTTACCAATCAACTGATTAATATAATTATATGTTTCGCCGGTAATATTTACAGGTGGAATATCTTTATTTCTCGATTCCCATCTTCCTTGAGTGCTGACTAATTGTTCACTTAAAGAATTAAATTGATTAACTAAATCAGGAGTATTTTGCAGTTCGGCATCTATAGTTTTTACTTGTTTCTGGATGTTTCCAATTTTTTTAGGTATAAAAGCGCTCCCGAAATAAAAACCGATCGCTAAAATAATCCCTAATAAAACTCCTAAAACAATTGTATTTCGTAATATATAAGACACTTCATCCTCCTAATCTTTTAATGTGGTTTTTCTTCGGATTGTTGGGGTGATCCAGTGTGTTGACTAGCTGTTAGTTGATATTGCTGAATTTCGGCACCTTTTGGGATGCTTAGTTCATAGTTGTAAACCGTTTTTTCTCGTATCTGTTCCTGAAGGACTTTATTTAAAACTGCGTTTGAATGAAATTGTGCAATTTTGGGAATTCTCGAGCGATATATTGAAAAACCGTTAAAAACTAAATCTTTATCAGGGGCTTGATGAATGTCGGTAATCCAGAGAGAGTTGATGTTTTCGATGGAATGCGATACCTTCTCAATCAACTGCGACCATTTATTATACCCCGGAACAATTGAATCATAAACAGAAAGTGCAAGACGATAGCGTCCAAGTTGGTCATTGAGATTACTAATTTTGACTTGCAATCGTTGATTTTCTGCTAACTGTGCTTCCTTCTGTATCAAAACTTCTTTTTGGGACGAGAGCTCGGAATTAAGCATTGATATTTTATAAGTGAAATAAAAAGTACTTAAAAATATAAGAATAAGAAGCACATATCCGTGCCAACCCAATTTAAAGGAACGTTGGTCTTCGCGAATAAACTCGGGAAGTAGATTGATTGGATAGAACGCGGGATTATTTTCGTCCAAAATTTTCCATGCGGTTGCTATTGCTACTGCGTATTCTGGGATAAGTTCTTGGGTTTCGGGGGAAAGACGACTTGTATCAAGATAAGGTGTTTGTAAATACTGGATATCGACTTCGGGCAATTGATTTTTAAGAAACTCGTCGAAGATAATACGGCGGCTTTCACCCGCTAATAATATCCGATCGATTCGTGGAATTCCTAAATTATCTTGTTCCAATAAGAGGCGGCTATAAACAGTATTTTTAATGTTTATTGAATCGTAACCTTCGCCTAAAACTGGAGCGAAATGAAAAAACTCAGACCCTTTCATAAAAATCAAACGGGTTAACTCGGTCCCTAAATAAACGATAGCGCTGATTTCATCGGGTGCGAAACCGTAGTTGGCACGTGCCAAATTCATTAGCGCAATATCTGATGTTTCTATTAGAGGAATTTTGGGGGTGCGGTTGTTGAGAAAAGGTTTAATGTCTTCGATTGTCCGGTACAAACTAATGCCGTCTTCGCGAACAGCGCAAATCAAGTTTCTGTCGGATGAATAGAAAACATCGACCGCATCGGGTACCGGTTGAACAGAACGAACTTTTTTTAACTCCTCTATAATTTTCTCTTTAAGTTTTGTTCCTTTCAACCCGAAATCGCTCTCGATTGTATGATAGTAAACACTTGGTTCTGAAATAGCATAGCCAAGTAAATATGAGGATGGTTTATATTCAGATAAGAGACCGAGCAACACAGCATTATTGTCTTCACCGCTTTCCGAGCGATCAGCGCCTGCTGGTAACGAGAGTGTATCGGTTGTGGAATCAGCAAAACCATCTGACAAATCTTTGAGCTGCCGTTCTTCTAATTTGTTTACTAGCGAAGCAACTTTTAGTTCATCAATTACAACATTTTTACCCTTCTTGGATAATTTAGCAAATTTAATTTCGAGTCCATCAACAAAAAGACCGATGGCACTTTTTTTATTACCCCTCATGGTTGCCATTATATATAGAACCTTTCATGTATATTTGCCATATTACTTCTTTTAACTTGTAACCAATGTAATAAATTATTTTATCAAAAAAAACTCGAAATTACTATGTTACTAAATTTAAAATTTGCTGCAGCCGACGCTTGTTATTGGCGTAACTCATAGCATTTTCGAGTGAAATTCTCTTTGTTAAATATAAGCGCTTCAAATCCTGTTCTAAAGTAGTCATTCCTTCGTCGCTCGATTCAGACATCATCTGGTAAATCTCGCTGGTATTATTATTTTTGATTGCTGCTTTTACAGACGGATTGGCAACCATAATTTCCTTGGCTAACACTACTTTTCCATCTAAACTTGGGATAAGCTTTT
>JBBINX010000097.1:0-7437 GCA_037443685.1 Ignavibacteriales bacterium | reverse complement strand
CCCCCGCTACAAATTAAAAAAGGATTCTAAACTTGAGAATCCTTTTTTATTTAAAATTGATATGTGATACTTTGTCTACATAATTAGGAGTCGGGAAGGATACACTTACACAGGTATGGCCAACGATTTAGAACTAAGGCTAACTAAACACAATTCGAAATCTTTGTCTTTCCGGACGAAACGCGGTACTAACTGAAAGCTAATATATTCTGAAGAGTTTGAATCAAAATCCGATGTCCTGAAAAAAGAAAAATACCTAAAGAGCAGAACCGGTCGAGAATTTATTAATAATATATCAGCTCTGTAGGTTCTCCGCCGCCGGCGGACCGTCGAAGGCGGACTACCCCCACTATAAAGAAAGCCCTCAATTTTTTTTGAGGGCTTTTTCATTTTATGCCGTACTTTAACTTGCATCTATATTCTCAATTAATTAGATTTCCTACGCAAGAAATGATTACCAAACTTCAGAAAAAGAAAATTAATAATGGGGGTCGTACATTCTTCTTCTTGATTCTTTCATGTTCAGGAGGCGCTGGACATATCCGCGCGGCAGAGTCATTACACCGTACAGCTCCATTAACTGGTCTTCCAATCCACACCGAACATTATGACGTGCTTGATTTTACGTCAAAAATTTTTAAAAGGTTGTACTCTGAAACTTATCTTCAGATGGTAACCCATGCACCGGATTTATGGGGCTACCTATATGAACAATCGGAACGAAAGCCCTACCAAAAGAAAAGCATTATAAAATCTTTTGACCAACTAAACTACAGGCGTTATCTAAACGCACTTCGTGAATTGAATCCGGACGCTATTCTTTGCACACACTTCCTCCCATACATCTCCGTATCGAGTGAGTTGCGGAAGAATAACATTACAGCGCCAGTCTTCGCTGTAACTACCGATTTTGATGTCCATCAGTTATGGGTGGATCGTATAATCGAACGGTATTTTGTTTACCATGAAGAGTCTGCTTGGCAGTTACAATCAAAAAAAATTCCAGCGGAGAAGATCAGTATAACAGGAATACCTATAATGCCGGAATTCCGGTCAAAGGGAAAACAGAAAAACGTCCGCGTTAAACTCGGTATTAACTCTAATCAATTTACAGTGTTGGTACTGTCGGGTGGTTTCGGTATAGGACGACTGAAGGAAATAGTCGAACATACCGCCGGGACGCTTTCTGGGTTCGACAACATAAATTTCAATTTACTGATTGTTTGTGGAAAGAATGCAAAAGCACAGACCGAAATTCAGGAACTTGAATTCCCGAAAAATGTCACTCCATACGTCTATGGGTTCATTGACAATATGCACGAATTTATGGATGCTTCAGATCTTCTTATCTCTAAAGCTGGCGGGCTGACATCAGCCGAAGCAATGGCTAAATCACTTCCGATACTTATTGTTGATCCTATCCCTGGTCAAGAAAGTCGAAATACCGATATCATAGTTGAACACGGAGCCGGTTGGAAAGCAATCAATCTTCCTAATTTATCGTATAAACTACGGCAAATTATTAACACTCGTAATATACTCACCAAAGCAAGAAAAGCTACACAACATCTTTCAAAACCGGACGCTGCTACTACAATTCTGAAGGATGTTCACGAATATATTAATTCTTATCATTTACGTCATTAAAAACGTGGAACGGTAGACTACAGAGAAATTAATGCAGATATTAATAGAAGAAAATAGATATAAATCAGTTGTTCTTAAACTTGAAAAATGAATGAAAATAGATCGCACAACCGTTATGACCGCAAATTCGCCATTTTGCGAATTTAACACAATGCTGAGAATCCGGTCACCAAAATTGAAGAGTTTTATATTTTTTAACTCGAAACTGAAAATACGCTAAAAATCCTTCTTTTTAGCAAAATAAAGAGGAAATAACGAATTTCTGAACAAGAATGGGGATATTTTAAAGGGATGTATAAAGATGTAAAAACTTTTATTATTACAAATGTGGTTTATATCACACATCTTAATTATTTTATTCATATATTTATTGCAAGAATTTATGACCGGAGAATTGAACTTGATAAATTATAATATACTTTTTTTATCGTTGAACGGTGAGATGAGTTCAACTTTAGCTTCAAAGCTGCATCGAACTGGTATCTATATTAAAGATTTTACATCTATTAAAAAAGTGGAAGAGGAATTAGCATCAAAACAATACCGTGTTTGCGTTGCACGTTGCGACAGTGTGGATGAAAGTTTATTGAGATTAACACAATTTATTAAACAGCAAAAGATGCCGGTTGAACTCATTGTATCTTCCAAGACTGGTTTCATCGAAGATGCAATTCGTTTAATTAAATCGGGCGCAACTGATTTTGTAGTGGGAGACTTGTTCGATCCAAGATTAGTAGAATCAATATTAAAGGGACTAACAAATTATGGTGGTTATTCTACTGAAACAGATTCTGAAAACGATAAAGCATATTACGAATCTGGCGTAGCGCTTATTGGACAAAGTTCTGTAATTTGCGAAATCCGTTCAGCTGTTTCGTTGGTCGCGAAATCACAAACAAACGTTTTGATAACCGGTGAAAGCGGAACAGGAAAAGAAGTTATCGCTAAACATTTACATCAATACAGCAATAGGGTGGCAAAACCATTTGTTGCACTTAATTGTGCGAGTATCCCTAAAGATATTATCGAAAATGAATTATTTGGACATGAGAAAGGCGCCTTTACGGGTGCTTTGCATAAAAAACTGGGTGCCTTCGAAATTGCTGATAGCGGAACTCTTTTTTTTGATGAAATCGGGGAGATGAGTTTAGATACGCAAGCTAAATTACTTAGAGCAATTGAAACTCAAAAATTTAGAAGACTTGGTGGTAAAGAAGAAATTAAAGTTGACATCCGGATGATCGCAGCTACGAATAGAAACATAACAGAAGCTATCAAATCGAAAGAACTTCGCGAGGATCTTTACTATCGGCTAAGTGTTATCGAAATTTTTATACCCCCATTGCGGGAGCGAAAAGAAGACCTTCCGTTACTTGTTGATTATTTTTTAAAAATGTTTGCAAAAAAATATAATAAATCTGTTCAAAATTTTTCAGATGAAACCTCGGCGCTATTATTTGCCTATGACTGGCCAGGGAATGTAAGAGAATTAAAAAATATTGTTGAACGAGCATTAGTGATATGTCCGACTGAAGTTATCAGTCCACATTATTTGCCAAAAAAATTACAAAAATCTGTAACAACCCAAGAATCTATTAATATTCCAATCGGTTGTTCAACACAGGAAGCTGAGCGGATGATAATTTTACAAACACTCGCATCCACGGGAAATAACAAAGCAAAAGCGGCAAAAATTTTAGGAGTCAGCCGGAAAACACTCCACAATAAATTGACGATTATTCAGCACTCAGAACGGGAGAAATAAAGTAGAAAAAAAAATTAAGGAAGGAATATTAAAAATTATTGGTGTTGAGAATTATTAAGCCCGGCTCTGAAAATTTTACCCAATATCCATAACCAGGTTTTATAGTATCTGCTTTTTGATACCTTTGATTGAAATACCAGAAGGTGGATGTTATATTACCCGGAGGAGAAATTAAAATATTGCTAACAGGTACTTCTTCACTCACTGAGCCGATTAGATTCCACCCCTCATTAACTTCAACTGTATCAATTAAAAAAATGTCGCCCGCGAAAAATAACCTTTGAGGTGAAGAAAATTTTGTGAAATATCCTTTACCATATTCTAAATTATTGACAATAGTATAATTGACTGAAAAACCGAACGATGATGAAATAGCTGTGGGAAAAACGTTTTTTGTATTGGTATCATGCAATTTTACTGGCATTGAAACGAGGTTCCACCCACCAGAATAATTTACTTCTGCTACGTTAATTGCAAATAAACCAAAATCACGCACAATACTGTCAGTGTTTGAAGAAATGATTACATCATAATATCCCTGACTACTCGGCTGAGTTAATTGCCAAGGCGGTTTTGATTCGAGACTGATTCTGTAAGAACCAATTGGAATCGAATCAAAACTATACTTCCCTTCTGTATCAGTAAGAGCACTCAAAGTTGCATCCCCAGTAAGCTTGACCGTCCAACCGGACATCAATGGTTCATTTAAATTTTGTATCCGATCACTATTTTTATCGTAATAAATGCTGCCCTTAATTTTAGGCTTTACACCCTGAGCAGATAAGTTAACTGCCGTTTTCACAAACTGGAGCATTCTATCCCTATTAGGATATTTGCTTGGAAGATATGCCTCACCGATATTCCATAAAATTACACCACCCATACTTGAATCTCTCGCATATTGAATAATGCGATGTATCTGTGTAGAATCTGTATAACTTAACTTCACTTCGTTCGCGGGATTCCCATCGTTAGATAATATACTTAAATATGCCGCCTGTGCCTCTGTATCATATCGCTTTGTAGCTGCAGTTGCTGTATCTAAATAGGTTGCAAACATAACATCAAAATCATAATCCCATGTAAATGTCGGAGTGGTTGCCCATCTTTGTTTCGGTTGGTGAACACCTTTTGTAACATCGCTCAAAACAGTCCCACCTCGATACAATGTCCCGTTGAAATCAACACCGATTCCATACTTACCTCTATTCTTTCCACCCCTCTTGTACATTTGGTCTAACCAACGTGTTTGGATGGTGGTGTAATAAAGGTTAGTTCCTGTAGGTGGCTGTGGACCATATATCGCATTATTATGCCAGGTCCTATCTACACCCCAACCTAAGGATTGTGCCATATCATAAGTCATTATATTGATTTGGTCAAATAAATGCTCGTGTTTAGCCCACCACTCACCAGCCCATCCAGGCAATATGGCTGTAGTCAATAATGGCTTTTTTGTCGGGTCTAGATACTGTCGTCGAACTTGAAGCGAATCGTATAGCCTCCGAATGAAGGGACCGACACGAGTTGTATCATTAATAGTTCCTGTATTTCTAAATGGCTCAATATCCAAATCAATTCCATCGTATTGACTTGTGTCTAATTCGGCTAATACACTTTTTAAAAATGTATTAATGTTAGCCGGACTGCATGCCTCGCCCCAACCTTCTCCACCGGCTCCACCGATTGCTAATATGACAGGTCTACCGTTAGAACGTGCAATAATATTAAACGGTTTTCTTCTCGATGGTAACAAATTACCATAACTCAAAGTCCCATTCGTATTCGCGCTCGCAGCAAACATAATAACGTGTGTAAAGGCAGTCCAGTCAATGTTTGCAATTGGTAATTGTCCATAATTTCCTGTGGTGCCGGGTATATTTAATTCCCATGATGGCAAATATGCACTTACCCAAAATGATGAATTTTTTAAAATTACAGTTTTTTTATCCGGGGATTGATTTAGAGTAGATTTATTATCTTGAGTGAAGTGTTCCGAAGTTAGAAGTATGCTAAATACTATCAGTATTAAGACAATAATAGTTCGTCTATTCATATTATTCCTATTATTTAATATTAGAATATTAATAAACTTTTGCTTTAATATACCAAAATGAAACTTATAATCAAATAAAAAGCTCATACTAAGTCAATAACTTAATATGAACTTTGTTATTTGATACAAAAATGAAAATGTTATAATTTATTTCAAAATGACCATCTGTTTTACCTGTACAAATTTCTTAGTAGGATCGGATATCAAAGAAATTTCGATACGATAAAAATAAATTCCTGAAGCAACGGATTGCCCCCAGCCATTATTTGCATCCCAAGATATTGATTTAATCCCTGATGTTTGAACTTCGTTTACAAGAGTTATAATTTCCTGACCGACTATATTGTACACCGTCAATTTCACCCTGCTTTCAAACGGTAGTTGATATTGAATTTTTGTTGTTGGATTAAATGGATTTGGATAGTTTTGTAACAGTATATAATTTGAAATATCAGCGGTTTGCACTGGCTCACCTGCCGAAAGAATTTCGGTACCTAATACTGCCGTTTTCACAAACTGGAGCATTCTATCCCTATTAGGATATTTGCTTGGAAGATATGCCTCACCGATATTCCATAAAATTACACCACCCATACTTGAATCTCTCGCATATTGAATAATGCGATGTATCTGTGTAGAATCTGTATAACTTAACTTCACTTCGTTCGCGGGATTCCCATCGTTAGATAATATACTTAAATATGCCGCCTGTGCCTCTGTATCATATCGCTTTGTAGCTGCAGTTGCTGTATCTAAATAGGTTGCAAACATAACATCAAAATCATAATCCCATGTAAATGTCGGAGTGGTTGCCCATCTTTGTTTCGGTTGGTGAACACCTTTTGTAACATCGCTCAAAACAGTCCCACCTCGATACAATGTCCCGTTGAAATCAACACCGATTCCATACTTACCTCTATTCTTTCCACCCCTCTTGTACATTTGGTCTAACCAACGTGTTTGGATGGTGGTGTAATAAAGGTTAGTTCCTGTAGGTGGCTGTGGACCATATATCGCATTATTATGCCAGGTCCTATCTACACCCCAACCTAAGGATTGTGCCATATCATAAGTCATTATATTGATTTGGTCAAATAAATGCTCGTGTTTAGCCCACCACTCACCAGCCCATCCAGGCAATATGGCTGTAGTCAATAATGGCTTTTTTGTCGGGTCTAGATACTGTCGTCGAACTTGAAGCGAATCGTATAGCCTCCGAATGAAGGGACCGACACGAGTTGTATCATTAATAGTTCCTGTATTTCTAAATGGCTCAATATCCAAATCAATTCCATCGTATTGACTTGTGTCTAATTCGGCTAATACACTTTTTAAAAATGTATTAATGTTAGCCGGACTGCATGCCTCGCCCCAACCTTCTCCACCGGCTCCACCGATTGCTAATATGACAGGTCTACCGTTAGAACGTGCAATAATATTAAACGGTTTTCTTCTCGATGGTAACAAATTACCATAACTCAAAGTCCCATTCGTATTCGCGCTCGCAGCAAACATAATAACGTGTGTAAAGGCAGTCCAGTCAATGTTTGCAATTGGTAATTGTCCATAATTTCCTGTGGTGCCGGGTATATTTAATTCCCATGATGGCAAATATGCACTTACCCAAAAATCTGACTTCCCAACATCCGGTTGTCCAAACAATTCTGATATTGTCAAAAATAGGTTTAATATAATTATAGCTAATAGCCTCATATTATTGTTTCCTTTTTAATTTTTTTTCTCATCTTTTAATGTTCATCGTTTCAATTATCTATTGACATATATCACACAATAAGAGTGCCAGGCGGCACATTTACACCGATTTGATGTAATTTGAATATATTATAGCTGAAATTTAAATTAAATACAATGGAAAATAGGAAATTATTACTTTAAAATTGTAATGTTTACAATGTAGCAGATCGGGAAGAAAGCACAAAAATTAACTAATTATTGTTAAGGAATGTGT
>JBBINX010000096.1:0-7485 GCA_037443685.1 Ignavibacteriales bacterium | reverse complement strand
TTTAATCTTTGGCTGGTGGGATGTGTTGAAGGTTGTTGCAGCAGCTTCGGTTTATTATCAGTTTGCCAAGAAAAAAGTGGCTTGATGATAAATTTTCCTTAATATAAATCATTTAAATTAAAAATTTAGACGTAGGAAAAACGGCTATGTTTTTAGTGATGAGAAATATTTACATATTTCTTTTTATTTTAATTATAATTGATTATTGTTCAATAGAAGCAATATGTCAAGAACAAGATACCAAGCTTCGTAATGATATGGTTAAATATCAAATCGAGGGCAGGGGAATCAAAGATAAAAAAGTTATTGATGCTCTACGAAAGGTTCCTCGTCACATGTTTGTTCCCAAGCAATACGCATCAGAAGCATATAACGACCATCCTGTACCAATCGGATATGGACAAACAATTTCGCAACCGTACATTGTTGCATTGATGACAGAGTTAGTAGATTTACAGAAGGGAGAGAGGGCGCTCGAAATTGGAACTGGTTCAGGTTACCAAGCTGCAATTCTTGCCGAAATCACAGATTCAGTTTATTCTATCGAAATCATAACTGAATTAAACAATAGGTCTGTAGAAACATTAAATGAACTTGGTTACAAAAATATTAAAGTAAAAAATGCAGACGGGTATTTTGGTTGGAAAGAATACGCACCATTCGATGTAATAATTGTAACAGCGGCTGCCGAGCATATTCCTCCACCGCTCATTGAACAATTGAATGAAGGTGGAAAGATGGTTATCCCCGTAGGTCATCCTTTCCAAGTTCAAAACTTGATGTTGATTGAAAAAAAGGACGGTAAAATAAAATCGAAAAGTATAATCCCTGTAAGGTTTGTGCCATTTAAAAGGGGCAAGTGATGAAAAAGATTGCACTGATAGTTGGAATCATCTCAACTGCCATCATTGCATTTCAGTTATCACTAATGCGAATACTTTCCATTATTCAATTTCACCATTTTGCTTACATGATTATTAGTGTGGCGCTGCTCGGGTTCGGTGTAGCTGGGACGTTGTTGAGTATTTTTAGAGAGCGGGCGGTCAAACATTTTGATACGGTTATATTCTTTTCTTCTTTCCTCTGTTCAGTTACTATAATTTCATCCATTGTTCTAATCCATTATCTTCGGTTTGAACCATTTCTCTTGTTTTGGGAATTATCGACAGCGCTTTATTTATTGCTATTTTATCTTGCTATACTTTTGCCTTTCTTTTTCGGTGCGATAGTAATATGCTTGTCATTTATGAAATATTCTCAACACATTGGTAAAATATATTTCTACAATCTATTCGGGTCTGCTTTAGGCGGTGTTTGCATAATCGGACTGATGTGGTGGTTGGACCCGTTAGCACTTCCCTGCACGGTGGCGCTTCTTCCCCTTGTATCAGCATTTCTTGGTTATAAACATTTGCAGTTAAATCGAAGATATTTTTTCCCACTTTCTTTAATTCTGATAATTATCATCTATGGATTTGTAAATCCCATAACGTTCAGAGTTTCCGAATATAAAAGTTTATCTAAAACACTAAACCTACCAGACACAAAAATTATTGACAAAAAAATATCACCAATGGCAAAACTTACAACCGTCGAAAGTTCGTTTCTTCGTTACGCACCGGGGTTAAGTTACAATTTTATAGGAGAGATACCGGTTCAGATTGGATTATTCAGCGACGGTGAGTGGGTAGGAACGATTCTGAAAAATAAAATTTCTGAGAAGACAGATTTTCTTAACTACACCACATCTGCTTTACCGTATTATTTATTTAGGAAGGATACAATTCATCCAGAGGTATTAGTAATTGGCGCAGGAACAGGTACTGAAATCCGTTTAGCTTCTCAAAATGGAGCGAAAAAAATAATCGGTATAGAAATGAATCCACAAGTAATTGAAATTGCAGAAAAATATTTAAAATTATCCGATGGAGGAGATGGTAGTGCTGACATTAAATTTATTGCGGTAGAAGGCAGAAGTTATCTCAAACAAATCGAACAGAAATACGATATCATTTCGATACCAATTTTAGAAGGTTGGACGGCATCAACAGCGGGGATGTATTCAGTATATGAGAATTATTTGTTCTCTATAGAATCTATAAATTTAATGCTTCGCAGATTAAATGATCGGGGAGTTTTGGCAATTACCTGTTGGTTAAATAATCCACCAAGACACGCACTTAAGCTATTCGCTACCCTCGTCGAAGCGGCCGAAAAGATGAATATTAAAAATCCCGAAAAGCATATTGCGGCTATCCGAAGTTGGGGGACAGTAACGTTGATTTTAAAAAAATTACCATTGGACGATGCTGAGATAAATTCACTGCGAAAATTTTGCAATGATAAATATTTTGACACTATATATTTCCCCGGAATCTCCGCGGGAGAAACGAATATCTACAATCAACTAGACGATGACTATTTTTTCAAATCAGCGGTTAATATTTTATCAATTCATAAGCAAGCTTTTTACGATGAATACATTTTTAATGTCAAACCGTCGTCCGATAATAAACCTTATTTTTCACACTTCTTGAAATTAAAAAGTTTGAATTATCTCACCCAAGTGTACGGTAAAGAATTTGTATCAAATGTAGCATTTTATGAATTAGGGTACGTTGTGTTATTAATTACTTTCGTTCAAATAGTCGTTATAAGTATTTTGTTAATAATAATTCCGTTATTGTTTTTTAAAAAAGAGATGTTTTCTGTTGGTGATAAGTTTAAAACGTTAATTTATTTTGCATGTTTAGGTGTAGGTTTTATGTTTATCGAAATAGTTATGATCCAAAAATTCATATTGTTTCTGTCGCATCCTATATATTCGGTATCTGTTGTAATAACTTCGTTATTGTTGTTTTCGGGGATAGGTAGTTGGTTTTCGGATAAGATATTTATTACGAGTCGCCATAAACATAAAATCATAATCGGTTCATTAATAGCGATAACGTTAATTTATCATTTTATGTTGCCGGTAGTGTTTGAATCGTTGATTCATTTTCCGCTTTATATGAAATACTTAGTTTCGATTTTATTAATCGCTCCGCAAGCATTTTTTATGGGGATGCCGTTCCCGCTGGGACTCACAAAATTATCAAAAAATTTTGCCACATTAATACCTTGGGCTTGGGGCATAAATGGGTGTCTCTCGGTGATTAGTACAGTAGCAGTGCCCTTAATTGCGATGTGGTCTGGTTTTAACGTGGTAATTTTAATTGCAACTTTTTCTTATGCTGTAGCTGCGATTGTAGGAATAAAATTTAACGGATGAAAAAAAGGATAAATTATGGAAAAACAACTTTATCATTACAAAGTAAATGTTACCCAGGTTTACGATGGTGATACCTGCAGTTTAGATGTGGACTTGGGGTTGAATACTTGGATAAGAGGCGAGAAAGTTCGATTGAACAGGATTAACGCACCAGAATTGACTGGAAAATCGAAGTCGAAAGGGATAAAATCAAGAAATTATCTTCGTAGTAAAATACTCGGACAGACAGTTTTAGTTCAAACTGTTAAGGACCGAAAGGAAAAGTACGGAAGGTATTTAGCCGAAGTTTGGTTCATCACAAAAACCGGGAAAGTTATAAATATCAACGATGAGATGGTCAAAGAAGGTTATGCAATTTATAAAAAATATTGACTAAGGAATGTTCGAAGATAAATTACTCTTTGCTTGAGGGCGGCGACGTATATGTCCTAATAGTTCTCTTATTACGTAGTGAATTTTTGGTTGTTACTCTCAAAACTGGATAGTTGGTCGAGCCAAATCTACAATCTAAAATCTCAAATCTATAATTATATTTTTTTTTCACACTGGGTCTATATGCACAAATACTTTGTTTATTTCACTCATCGATTCAAGTTCAAACTGGACTGCTTTTCCGATATCGTGTGAGGTCTGTGTATCTAAATTTTTGTCGACTTCAATATGTATTTCAACGTGAAATAGATTTCCAACATAATGCGATCTTAAATCGTTCACACCTTTGACATGCGAAACTTTTAAAGTTCTTTGAACAACAATCGCTAGAAGTTTTTCGTCGGCAGCGTGTGCCATCAGATATTTAATATTATCGCGTGCAATATCATACCCACCTTTTAAAATAATGAAGGAAATCAAAATACCTCCGATTCCGTCAAAGGTTGGATAACCAAGATAACTCATCCCAATCGCTGCAAGCGCAAAAGTCGATGCAATTACATCGTTTATGCTATCGATTGAACTAGCAAGGATAACTGGACTTCGTTGTTCATGACCTACACGTCGGAAGTGCAGAAACATAATGGTTTTCAGAACTACCGTAATAATAATCACTGTAAATGGTAACCAGTCAATATTCTGTACTGTTGGATTTATTAACCTTTCAACAGACTCTTTAATAAAATTAAATCCAACAACCCCTGCAAGTATTGCATACAAAAGTCCAGCAATCGGTTCAGCCGCTTGATGTCCAAACTGATGGTTTTTATCTGCTTTTTGTTGGCTTACTCGAACACTGTAAATTGTAGCTGTTGACGCGATGATATCCATCAATGAATTAAACGCGTCCGAAATCAACGCAATACTGTTGATTGTCAAACCAACAATAATTTTTATTATAAATAAAAATAGGTTTGAAAATAAGCCGAAGATTGATGTTTTTAATCTGTTATCGGACAATATGCTCCTTCGTTTGAAATTTTATTTGTTTTATACTTTTAAAGACTTCTATAGCAACTATAAACCCTAAAATTATTAAGACCGTTGCAGTAACTGTTAAAACATAATTTTTTGTCGGGATATACTGCCAGATAAGCTGATACAAAAGGGCTACTTCGGTAGTAACCAACATAAAGATAGCTGGCAGTAATGTGAACTTGCGAGGTCGTTTGTATCCGAACCAATAAGCTGTCGCTACAAATAACGCAAGAGCAGCGACTAATTGGTTCGATGCTCCGAAAATAGGCCAAATGATTTTCCAATTATTTCCTTGTGTTAAAAGATAAGCGAGAATTAAACCAAGACTGGCTGCAACATAGCGGTTCAAAAGGATTTTAAATTTTGTACCTACTGTTTCTTGGACGATATAACGGGCAAGTCTGACTGTAGTGTCTAATGTAGTCAATATAAAAGCATTTAGCAATAAAACACCGAAGGCAATTCCCATAAATAATGGTATTCCAAGAGAGTTAAGCACTATACCTAAAGCAGTTCCGAATGTAATATTCGCACTTTGCTTTAACAGGTCTTGAAATATGAATCCATTCAATTCTTCAGTTGGAGCTTGTCTCCAATACAATACGCTCGCCATCAAAATGACAACGAGTAATGCTAAAGCTCCTTCTGTTAGCATCCCCCCGAATGCGATTTTTTTCCCATCTGATTCTTTAGCGAGTTGCTTAGCTGATGTTCCGCTTCCGACTAACGAATGAAAGCCAGAAATTGCACCACAAGCTACCGTTATAAATAAAATAGGCCATAGAGGTCCGTTACTGCTTTGAAATGAAATAAATGTGGGAGCATTAATCATCGGGTTTGTAATAAATATGCCAATAAACCCGAGTATTAATCCTGCCAATAAAAGGTACATAGAAAGATAATCGCGTGGTTGAAGTAAAATCCAAACCGGAATTGTAGCCGCTATAAAAGCATAAACGATGGAGAAGAATAGCCAAAAATCGTATGACGCATAAATTGGAAAATAATCGCCAATTAATATTAATGTAAAAATTGAAAATAAAGTAAGCGTAGTAGATATTATTAAATTAGAACCTCGACGATAAACTGACCAACCAAATATCACAGCAAGGGGCATTAATCCAATAGTTGGCACTACAATTTCTGGCTTCTGTTCTAAAGTTTGTGCGGTCAGAACAGCGAAAACGGCTTGCACAAGCGCTAGAGCAAACCAAACGAAAACCGAAAAAATCCATCTGGCGGTTTTTGAAACACTATGTTCGGCAATCTCGGTAATCGAAACACCTTTTGACCTGACCGATGCCATAAGAGATGTATAATCGTGTACAGCTCCCATAAAAACAGTCCCTAATAATATCCACAACAAAGTCGGCAGCCATCCGAAAAGAGAGAATGCTAATATGGGTCCAACGATAGGGCCCGCACCTGCAATTGAAGAAAAATGGTGACCAAAAAGCATTGGCGCCTTTGTGGGAATATAATCAACATTATCATAGAGCTCATTTGCAGGTGTGACATTGGCATCGGATGGTTGAATGAGTTTCCGTTCAATCTTTTTACCATACCACTTGTATGCGATAACAAACCAAAGTATTCCGATGATCGCTATTAATGAGGCGTTCATGTTGTTGGTAATTTGTTATTGTTCATTGGGAATCAAAATTGAAAATTTATTATTGGTTGTTCAATATTCATTATTCGACATTGGCTGTTTGTAAATTGTTATTGATCTATTCTCTAAGTTTTTCCAACTAATCCAAATCCCGAATGCTTTCGGGACCGGCTTGTGGTCCATTAGGTCCCTTCTTCATTTATGGCTTCAGTAGTTATCCAGTTGTGTAAATCTCGGAGTTCAGGTATCTTTCCGGTGCATTTAATTATTCCATTGATCGCAACTGCTGGTGTTAATAGAATCCCCCGTGTTACAAATTCTAAAGGATCTTCAATCTTGATTATCTCGGCGTTCAGATTTAGAAATACTAATGCATCTTTTACTTTTTTTTCTGTTTCGTTGCATTTCGTGCAACCCGAACCAAATATTTCAATTTTCATTTTTTTTCTTCATTCTTATTTTTATAAATATATCTTTATTGGTAGAAAATTGCAAAACTGTGGATATTTTTTGTAATTTTAATTAATATTATTATCTTCATAAAAATTTCAAAGGATTATAATGCCGACATTCATCACAGGTGCTACAGGTTTTATCGGAAATAAACTCGCCCTAAAACTTGCAAATCAAGGTGAAACAATACACGCTCTTTGCCGAAAAACTTCCGACATTTTAACACTCAAACATCAAAACATTAAAATATTCTACGGCGATGTTACCGATAAGCAACAGATAGAAACTGCAATGAAAGGCTGCGACTACGGATACCATCTCGCCGCTTATGCAAGAAGTTACTCCCAAGATACGGAAGATTATTTCAAAATAAATGTCGACGGAACAAAAAATATTTGTGAAGCTGCGCTAAAATCAGGATTAAAGAAAATAGTTATTACATCTACTATCGTTACATTTGGTCCCACTGGAAAACAACCAGCAGATGAAACAATAATAAGAGACGAATCAAAATTTTATACTGTTTACGAGCACTCTAAGTATTTTGCAGAAAAAGCGGCAGAAGATTATATTCGAAAAGGTTTACCCGGTGTGATAGTAAACCCGACGAGAATCTTTGGACCGGGTTTGATGAATGAAAGCAATTCTGTAACGATTATGATTCAGATGTACTTAAAAGGCAAGATGAGAACGATACTCGGCGACGGAAATGGGATCGGAAATTACGGATATGTTGACG
>JBBINX010000095.1:0-7806 GCA_037443685.1 Ignavibacteriales bacterium | reverse complement strand
AGCAGAAATGTGGCATAAAAAAATACGGGAAGAATTAGGAATTCATCTAAAAGATCCGAAGGAAATGAAAAAACTCTTCGCGCAAGATTATCAGGGTTCACGTTACAGTTTCGGTTATCCAGCTTGTCCGAATTTAGAAGACCAAACAAAATTGTTCGAGATATTGGAACCTGAAAGAATTGGTGTTGAGTTGACGGAGGAATTTCATTTAATACCTGAGCAATCGACTTCAGCAATCATAGTTCACCATCCAGAAGCAAAGTATTATATTGTTTAAAATTGTACGATGGAATTAAATTTTATATAAGAAGGGGGAAAAAAATAGCAGTTATTCTTCATCACAGAAATGAAGTGCTATTAGAAGGTCCGGAAAACTTGGCAGCAATTATTTCCCGAAAAAATTGAGCTCACATTCTGACTGGAATGATTTGAAAAATAATTTATTGAGGGATAGGATTCTTTCGGAAAAAGTAAAGGGCTACATTTGAAGAGGAGATTCGAAGTATCCCAAAATTGAACGGATCAAAACACCGAAAAGTTGTGTAACGGAAGCTTTGAAGGAAATAATGTGATAAAAGATGTGGAATTGTTATAAATGGATGAATAAATGAATAGGTTCCGTTTATATTCCAGTTGTAAACAAAATATCGCTTAATCTTGATATTGAAGATTATTACCGAGATATTCATATACGGTATTTGTCCTGATTTTGCTAAAAGTCTATACCGAGATTATTTTAGTAATAAATCGTATTGTATTTCTCACATCTTTTTACTATAATTGTGCAGCAATTTTTTAAACAAGTTTTTTAATGAAATATTCACCCTGCCTGCCAAAATCCCGAAAAGCTGGACGGCGGGCACGATAAACATAATAACATAAGGAGATTTTAAATATGGCTACATTTATAACTGAAGAATGTATTAATTGTGGTGCTTGTGAGCCGGAATGCCCAAACACTGCAATCTATGCTGGCGGCGTTCAATATGAATTCAACGGCAAAATGTTCGACGCGTTATCCAACGATTTTTACTACATTGTTCCTGAGAAATGCACAGAATGTGTTGGTCACTTCGACAAAGAGCAATGTGCTGCCGTATGTCCGGTTGATTGCTGTGTACCCGATCCAAACCGACCAGAGACTGAAGAAGCGTTATACAACAAAGCAAAACTGATTCATCCTGAGCACGAATTTTTACCACTTAGCGAAGCCCCATCGCGATTTAAAAAGTAATTGTTCTAAGTTTTGGATTTTTAATTTAGAAGGTCGGTTTTACAGATTATAACCGACCTTTGTTTTTATCTGTTGGAGAACGAAAATGAAAATCGGTAATTACGAAATTTTTACTATCGAAACAAGCAAGTTCGCACTTGACGGCGGAGCGATGTTTGGTGTTGTGCCGCAATCTTTATGGAAGAAAGCAAATCCACCCGACGAACTCAACCGCATCGAGATGGTTACAAGAAGTCTTTTGATCGTCGGCGGTGAGAAAAAGATTTTAGTAGATACAGGGAATAGTCAGAAGATGTCGCAAAAGTTAAAAGATATCTACAAAATCGATACTACATCAGTCAACCTGATTTCATCATTACAAAAACATAACATCACCGCTGGCGAAATTACAGATGTTATTCTTACTCATCTCCATTTTGATCACGCCGGTGGATCAACAACCGAAGAGGCAGGAATATTGAAACCGACTTTTCCGAATGCCAAATATTATGTTCAGAAGGGCCATTGGAATTGGGCAATCAATCCTACAGACCGCGATAAAGCGAGTTTTTTTAAGGAAGATTTTCTGCCGCTAAAAGAATTCGGTGTGCTGGAATTAGTTGAAGGAGAGTTTGAATTATTCCCGGGTATCGAATTAATCTTGTTGAATGGTCATACGAATATGCAGCAAATTCCAAAAATATCGGACGGGAAAAATACATTTTTATTCTGTGCCGATTTAGTGCCTATGTCGTCGCATATACCGCTGCCATTTATTATGGGTTACGATTTGCAGCCGTTAGTAACATTAGAAGAAAAGAGAAAAATAATGGGTTCTGCTTACGAGGAAAAATGGAAATTAGTTTTTGAGCACGACCCGAAAATTGCCGCAGCAACTGTTTCATCAAACGAAAAAGGTTTTAGCATCGGTGAGTCGATCCAGTTGTAATAATTATCTTTTGAGGTTTCTCGAAGCAGACAAGAAGGGAACACAAACGATGGTAAAACGATCCATACAAATTAGTCGAATCTGTGTTAATCAGTTGTAAATCAAAAGAGCCGTATGTAAATGACCTAGGTATGCAATTTATAAAAGAAAAAATCAAGCAACGTGCGATTGAGTTAGGATTTTCTAAAATAGGATTCGCAAAACCGAAATCGCTTGACAACGAATCAAATAGGTTGATGGTTTGGCTGTCCCAAAAATACCACGGTGATATGAAGTGGATGGAGATGAATATTCAAAAAAGAACAGACCCTACTATTCTTTTCCCGGAAAGTAAATCGGTTATTGTTACGGCTGTCAATTATTATCACAATGCTCGACGTAACGAAGATTCTGGAGTAGGAAAAATTTCAAGATATGCTTGGGGAGACGATTACCATAACGTTATCGAACAAAAACTTACAGAGCTATTAATGTACATTAAAGCCTTCAACCCAAAAGTTGACGGACAAGTTTATGTTGATTCAGGTTCGGTGATGGAAAAAGTTTGGGCACAACGGGCGGATATCGGCTGGCAGGGAAAACATTCAATAGTTATCAATCCACAGTTTGGCAGTTGGTTTTTTATAGGTGTAATTTTAATTAATATTGAACTCGAATCTGATATTTATTCAATAGATCAATGCGGCGATTGTACGCTATGTATTGATGCTTGCCCTACTAACGCAATAATTGAACCTTATGTTTTAGATGCGAAGAAGTGTATTTCGTATCAAACGATTGAGAACAAATCGACGGGGTATAGAGTGTTAACAGACAAATTTGAAAACTGGATATATGGATGCGACATTTGTCAGGATGTTTGTCCGTGGAATCAAAAGTTTGCATCTGTAACAAAAATTTCGGAATTTTATCCACGCGAATACAACATCAATCCGAATCTTTCTGAGCTTGAAAGTATCTCATTAGAAGAATTTAATGAGAAGTTTAATAATTCTTCTTTTAAAAGGATTAAATATAAAAAATTCGTTGAGAACATAAAGGCAGTAAAAAAGAAAAAGGAAATTGAAGATGAACGAAAAACATCATAAAGTAATAATAATCGGTTCAGGACCGGCAGGGCTCACAGCAGCGATTTACACAGCACGCGCAAACTTAAACCCGCTTCTTTTTGAGGGGAGCCAACCTGGTGGACAGCTTACGATAACGACTGAAGTCGAAAATTATCCCGGTTTCCCTGATGGCATGATGGGACCTGAGATGATGGATTTATTCCGTAAACAAGCTGAGAAGTTTGGGACTGTTTGTTTGACCAAAGACATCACTAAAGTGGATTTCACAAGCAGACCATTCAAGCTGTGGGCAGGTGATGAACTTTATACAGCCGACTCTGTCATAATAGCAACCGGTGCTCGTGCGAAATTATTGGATATCGAATCGGAGAAAAAATATTTTGGATATGGTGTTTCGGCTTGTGCTACCTGCGATGGTTTTTTTTTTAAAGGTTTAGAGGTTGCAATTGTGGGCGGTGGAGATACTGCCTTAGAGGAAGCGATATTTTTAACAAAGTTTGCATCCAAAGTAACTCTTATACATCGGCGGAATGAATTACGCGCTTCTAAAATTATGCGCGAACGAGCACAAAAAAATCCGAAAATTTCTTTCTTGTGGGATTCAGTTGTCGAAGAAGTTTTAGGCAAAGAAGAAGCCGGCAGAAAAGCGATGACCGGTTTGAAAATTAAAAACGTAAAGATGGGCACAATAACCGAAATGAAAGCCGACGGGTTGTTTATAGCCATTGGCCACGAACCAAATACTTCAATTTTCAAAGGGCAGATTGATACGTATGAAACAGGTTACATAAAACTTATCGGAACAGGGACAGCAACAAATGTTAACGGAGTTTTCGCAGCAGGCGATGTGGCAGATTCAGTTTACCGCCAAGCAGTTACAGCCGCAGGTGCAGGCTGTGCCGCAGCGATTGACGTAGAAAGATATTTAGAAAGGTTATCCCATTAAATGACTATACTTGATAACGGGGTATGTATAAATAATCATTATTAAAAGGAAAATTGTTATGAACAAAAAAAAACAAAAAGCAGCACTTAAACATCGCAAGAAAAAAGCTCGGCAAAAAGCAAAACAGAAACAATTACTCGCAACTCGAATGGCAGAAAAAAACCAACTTTTAACAAGTTAATTGTTGTATTATTTTTGGACTGCCTGTAAAATTTATTATATTAAAATCATCAATTATGGCAAATCTTGAAAAAATAATATATAAATTCAGGTCGGTCGAATATGACTTCTCCAAACGCACTTACATCATGGGAATTCTGAATGTAACACCCGATTCTTTCTCAGATGGTGGGAGATATTTAAACAGCTCGAAAGCAATCGACCATGCATTAAAAATGATTGATGAAGGGGCAGATTTCATAGATGTCGGTGGCGAATCAACCCGTCCCGGCTCAGAATCGGTGAGTGTTGAAGATGAATTAAATCGTGTTATTCCGGTTATCGAACAATTAAGTAAAGTTACTAATATTCCGATTTCAATAGATACTACAAAATCAGCGGTCGCTGAAAAGGCGCTTCAAAGTGGGGCAGTAATCGTGAATGATATCAGCAGTTTCCATTTCGATAATCGTATGCCTGAAATTGTATCAAAACATGAAGCCACTGTTGTTCTGATGCACATTAAAGATACACCCAAGACAATGCAGAAAAATCCGGAATACAAAAATTTAATCGGAGAAATAAAAAACTATTTGTATAACGCAAAAAAAATATCTGCCGAAAATAGCATCAAACAAATTATTATTGATCCCGGTATCGGTTTCGGTAAAAAACTTGAACATAATATCGAAATATTCAAAAGGTTAAAAGAATTTCAGGAAATCAGAAATCCGATTCTAATCGGTCCATCAAGAAAATCATTCATAGGAGAATTACTTAATTTACCTATTGATGAAAGGTTGGATGGAACTGCCGCCGCTGTTGCAGTCTCCATAATGAACGGTGCAAATATTATTCGTGTACATGACGTTAAAGAAATGAAACGTGTTTCAATAATCGTTGATGCATTAAAATAAGGATAACAATTGGAACTTTTTAAAATCGGCTTCTTAACAGTTACACTTGTTGATATACTCGATATCGCGATCGTAACTTTTATTTTTTACAGACTTTATTTGATAATGCGTGGAACGATAGCCGGTCAAATTTTTGTCGGTCTCCTACTTATTATTGCTTTTTCATTCGTTGCACAAGCAATTAATCTTAAGGCGATGGGATGGTTATTAAGGACCTTAACAGACATCTGGGTAATTGCTTTTATAATTTTATTCCAACCCGAGCTCCGCCGTCTATTAGTTCTCGTTGGAAAAAATCCTTTGATAAGTCGGTTTATTCACATCGACGTTAAAGAATCGATCGAAGAAATTGCGAGCGCCGTAGCTCAATTATCGCGTAAACGACACGGTGCATTGATTGTAATTATTCGTGCAACGGGAATACGAGGGTTCGTCGAAACAGGAATCGAGCTTCAAGCTCAACTAAGCACAGCACTTCTCGTGTCAATCTTCAATCCTAAGTCGCCACTTCATGACGGGGCTGTTGTAATAAAAGGTCAGATCATCGAGGCGGCTCATTGCACTCTGCCGCTATCACATGTAACAGAAATTGGTGATGTTGTTTTAGGAATGCGACACCGTGCCGGCTTAGGTATAACTGAGCAAGTCGATGTTATATCAATAATAGTTTCAGAAGAACGCGGGACGATTTCGATAGCCGAGAATGGAGTGTTGGTAAGTGGACTCTCAGTCCAAGAACTTTTAATTGAATTAAGGAACCGATTAGTGAAATCAACTGGTAGAAGTTGGAAAAATATTTGGAGAGGTTCAAGAAGTAATGCCGGATAATATTCAAAACGGAATGTATAAGACTGAACGTAAAGAAATGATAGATCTGATTCGTCAACGGGGTATCACAGATGAAAATGTAATACAAGCGATGGAGCGAGTATCTCGTCATCTTTTCGTTTCTGAATTATTTGTACATAGGGCTTACGAAGATTCGGCATTACCTATTGGTGTGTCACAAACCATCTCACAACCTTATACCGTAGCGGTGATGACTCAGGAGTTACAAGTTACGAAGGGCTCTAAAATTTTAGAGATCGGAACTGGTTCTGGTTATCAAGCCGCTATCCTTGCAGAAATGGGAGCGCGGGTTTTTACTATTGAGCGTCACATGGAATTATTGACTGAGTCGAGAAAAATTCTGGATAAGTTAGGATATGTGGTAGTTTCAAAGTGTGGAGACGGAACAATAGGTTGGAATGAGTTCGCCCCTTACAAAGGTATTATCGTAACTGCTGCAGCTCCCGAAGTGCCTAAACCCTTACTCGATCAGCTCGATGAAGGAGGTAGGTTAGTAATTCCAATTGGTACACGTGATTTTCAAGATTTATATGTATATACTTGTAAAAAAGGAAAATTTGAAATCAAACAAATTTATGGTTTTAAATTTGTCCCACTTATAGGTAAAAAGGCCTGGCGAGGTTAACACATTACATGCATAAACCGGTTCTCGCAATCGTTGGTCCCACGGCATCTGGCAAATCTCAAGTTGCAATGATTGTTGCTGAAAAGCTGAATTGCGAAATCATTTCTGCTGATTCGCGACAAATTTATAAGTATCTCGACATAGGTACAGCAAAACCAACAGTCAATGACCGTAACAGAATTGTCCACCATTTTATCGATGAGTTGCTACCAAATCAAGATTTTAACGCAGGCGAATACTTGAAACAAGGTAGAAAAAGAATTGAAGAAATTATTAATAAAAGTAAACAACCGTTAATTGTAGGAGGATCGGGGCTATACATTGGAGCTTTGGTTGACGGTTTTTTCGATGGTCCACAAGCAACACCAATAATCCGCAATGATTTAGAAAACCGTATCAATAGAGAGGGTATTCAATCACTATTAAATGAACTGTGGGTTGTTGATCCGGTATCAGCCGCGAAAATGCTGCCCAGTAACACCCGAAGGATTGTGCGTGCATTAGAAGTGTATAAGATAACGGGGACACCGATATCAGAACTTCAAAAAATAAAAGATGCAGCCCCGTTTAACACTATATTTGTTGGTTTGATGTGGGAAAGAAAAAAGCTTTATGAACGTATCAATCAGCGTGTAGATTGGATGCTCGATAATGGACTTCTCAACGAAGTTAAACAACTGTTAGAAAAAGGATATACTTCTGATTTAAATTCATTACAGACTGTAGGTTATCAAGAGGTTTTCAAATATTTTGATGGAAGATTAACTTATGGAGAAATGGTGCTCTTGATCAAACAGAATAGCCGACGATACGCAAAACGACAGTTAACATGGTTTAGGAAAGACGACAGGATAAAGTGGTTTGCAGTAGATGAGGAAACTGACTTTTCGAGACTATCCGATTCAATAATAAATTATTTTAATACTAATTGTTTTTTCAAAGAATGTTTAGTATCTTGATTACGGTTTTTAGGTTCGTTTTATAAGTATGAATTTAGAATTTTGGAATTAGTATTTTTTATTCCGGGGCGTAGCGCAGCCCGGCTAGCGCGCTTGGTTCGGGACCAAGAGGTCGCGAG
>JBBINX010000094.1:0-7833 GCA_037443685.1 Ignavibacteriales bacterium | reverse complement strand
GTAAAGGGTTATCTCCTTGCGATGGAGAAAGGTAAAATTGGGGAAAAATATATTTTAGGCGGTGACAACGTATCGTATAATGAATTCTTCCGGGTAATTTCAGAAGTTAGTGGAAAGAAATATATTATTTTCAGAATTCCATACCAACTTGCAATATTATTCGGTAAGATTGAACAATTGAAAGCAAAAATATTCAAGGCGTATCCGCTTATTACCCCAGAATGGGTCGAGACATTTGCACTCGATTGGTCGTACTCAAATCATAAAGCAGAAACAGAGTTGGGATATGAGGTTACACCTTTTAGAAAAGCGATTAAACAAACAATAGATTGGTTAAATAAAAAATAGGTATAAACTATGTCTTTAAAATCAGTTTATTTTGGTGAACCGAAGTTGTACAGGAAGTCGGATATGAAGCCGACTGTAATTCTGCTTATGGGTGCAATCATACCTTCGCTGCAGCGTTATCTTGGAATGTTTGATATGTATTCCACCGGAAGTTACTCTAAAGTCGCACTTCACGACTCAGCCGATTTGTTCGCAGTGAATTTCTTTTTTATCTCTGCTTTTATTCTAATGGGAATAATCCCATTCATCCTAATGAAATATTATCTGAAGGAAGATTTAAAAACATTCGGTTTGCAAATCGGAGATTGGCGGACGGGGTGGAAGACAGTAATAGTTTTATTCCCTGTTATTGCACTTGCATTACTACTGCCAGCAGCATTTCAAAAAGATTTCAATCAATTCTATCCGCTTGCAAAAGCTGCTCATGATGGAGTCTTAAATTTTGTGGGACACGAATTGATGCGCGGTATATTTTATTACACTGCTTGGGAATTTTTCTTTCGTGGATTTATGCTCTTCGGTTTGAGGGAACACATCGGCGACTGGAATGCGATTTTAGTTCAAACCATCGCATCGTGTTTATGGCATGTCGGTTATCCGCCTGGTGAAATCCTGATGTCGATTCCAGCAGGGATATTATTCGGAGCAATGGCAATAAAAACACGCTCAATCATCTGGCCCTTTTTGCTTCATTGGCTGATAGGCGTTGCTATGGATGGCTTTATCGTTCTCACAAAATAAGTAAAGATAAACATAATATGCAGAACAATATTTTTCGTTCACCAATCGTTAAAACTTTAGATACATCAGTAATAGGTTTTACAATAATGCTTTTTATCCTCACGATATTCTTCCAATCGAAAGTCGTAAATTGGATACCGATAGCCGCAACTTTTATCGCGGGTGCAATCGGTTATTTCTTATTGTCATCAATAATAAATCGATTGACCCACCTGTTCTGGCAAACATTTTCACGAAGCGTATTAATTGCCGCATCGACCGGATTTCTTTTTAGCGAGATACGATACATACAGCATATTTTTGTGAACGGGTGGATGGACCACCATCTCGTAAATTTTGATATTTGGCTGTTAGGAATTGAGTCCACACTTGTCCTGCAGAAAATTACTTTTCCTATACTTACAGAAGGGATGATGTTCGCTTATACAGTGTACGTTCCGTTGATTGTTTTAGTAGCTTTGTTTTGTTATCAGAAATCCGGAATTCGTGGAGCAGAAGATTACTGGCTGAATTTGATGCTTGCATATATTCTGTGTTATATCGGATTTCTGATATTTCCAATCGCAGGACCGTTGTTTCACCAACCTGAATTATACACTGTTCCATTAAAGGGCGGAATATTTACCTGGTTTGGGGAGTGGATCAGGAATAATGCGCATTACCCCGGAGGAAATTTCCCGAGTCCTCATTGCGCCGCCGGCACAGTCATGTTGATTATGCTCTACAAATACAACCGTAAAATTTATTTTATTCTTTTACCGATCATAATTCTATTGTATATTTCAACTGTGTACGGACGTTACCATTTTGCTATGGATGGCGTTGCAGGCATTTTAACAGCTTTTGTAGCCGTTAAATTCAGTCCGAGATTGGTTAGTTTATATAAATAATCTATAGGTTTGAATATGTTTAAAATATTCCAATATTCGATCATTATAGGATTTTTAAATTCTTATGTGATTAATTTTAGTCCTGACCAAGCGGATACTAATTTCACTGAAGTCCAAATTATGGGCGGAATGGGCGCGAGAGGTATGGTAAAAAGAGACTGTTCAGGAGGTGTAACCTCTGCAACATCTGTTCCATTCAAAGACGTTGGTGTATCAATTGACCATTATTTTGATTCCTTCCATTCTGGTGTAAAAGCGGGGCTAATAAAATCTGAGGAAAAATTCTCGGAAGTTAAAAATGAATATTATGAACGTTTTGATTATTATCAGGAAGATAACATATATTACTTAAACCCAAATATAGGTTTGAGGTTTAAATATTTTGGATAGGTGCGTTGATGTTAGCTGGAGTTGATAGCAGTTCAATATTCAGTAATGTAAAATTTCTACCAAGCGCATCACTTCGAGTAGGGAGTCTAGAAAGTTTTTACATTTCTTCAAGTCTTTTAAACAGTGTACCACTTATTTCAGGCGGCGGTTTTTGGGACTTAGGGTTAGGTTTCAATTTTGGTGATTCATTGCCAAGTTTGTGGGCTGGTTTCGGCATTGTCCCTTCCGATGTTTTAGGTAACTTTATAGCGAAGGTTGATATACCCGTATCCCCTGATATGTTTTTAAATTTTCGAGGGCGGTTTGGTCATAACGGAGTGAGCGATTATGGTTTAGCTGCCGGGTTAAAAATAAGATTCTAAGTATTTATCTGCTTCTGTTTATTTTAATTTCGATTATTTCTTTGTAGAATTTTATGATAATGATAAACCTATCTGAAATCCGATGACCGCTTGGGTTACACGTCTGCTGATTGCAAATGTGATTATGTACATAATCACTTATTCTTCTGCTTCAGTGACGAGCATGCTGGTGTTTGTTCCGTTTCTAATTCTTTCACAACCTTGGACTCTTGTTACGTATATGTTTTTACATGCGGGGATTGGTCATTTATTTTTTAACATGCTCGGGTTATATTTCTTTGGACCGCGCCTGGAGTCGTTTCTCGGGAGTAAGAATTTTCTCTCGCTTTACTTCATAAGTGGTGTAAGCGGTGGTTTGTTATCCTTTCTTTTTGCTCCGTACACTCCGATTATAGGCGCGTCCGGTGCGGTGTTTGGAATATTTTATGCTTTTGCACGCTATTGGCCCAGTGAGCAAATGTACATTTGGGGAGTTTTTCCTGTACAAGCACGATGGCTCGTTGTCGGTATGACTGCACTTGCATTGTTAGGCGGCTTTGGTGGTTTCCAGCAAGGGATTGCACATTTTGCACATCTAGGAGGATTTGTAGGCGGCTTCTTTTTCATCAGGTGGGTTGATAGCAGATCTCGCAAAGCAGAGTTTCAGAAAAAAATGATACCGCCAAAACCAAACTCATCTGAAATACAAAAATGGATAAATATTTCGCCAGAAGGTATGCACGAAGTAAACCGCGAAGAACTAAATCGCGTTCTTGAAAAAATTAAGTCAACAGGTGTTGAAAGTCTGACCATTGATGAGATCGCTTTTTTAAATAGATTCAGTAATAGATGAACTGAAGTTTGAGTTACATTCGTTTGCGATCAATGATTACTCGTTTTTGTTTTTCTTTTCTCCCAATATTTTTCTCCACAAATAACTTTTCACCCGTCCATGGATTCAACTCGGTGAAATACATCAAGGTTGAGTATGTGGAAGGAGTTGGTGTAAATATTTGAACTTGTTCTGGATTGGTCTGCAATTCCTTTGAGACAAACTGTTTCATTTTTATCTCATCTTCAATATCGCAGCCTGGATGTGCGGCAATTAAATAGTATGTGAGGAATTGATTTTTGTTTTTATTCAGCTTTTCGAATCGCTTTTTAAATTCTTTGAGATACCGCGTACCCGGCTTGCGCATAAGTCGGAGAACTTTTTCCTCAGTATGTTCAGGGGCGACCTTAAGCTGTCCCGAAACATGATGCTCAACCAGTTCATTCAAATATTCATTGCCCGATTGTTCATCATCGAGAATCATATCGTAACGGATACCGGATGCGACAAAAACTTTTTTCACACCTCCAATCTTTCTTAGCTTTCTCAATAGTTCGATTTGTGGACGATGATTAATGTCAAGATTCTTACAGGATGTTGGGAAGACGCAATCTTTCTTTAAACATTTTCCGTGGGACACCAACTTATTGCAGCCTGTTGCGTACATATTTGCAGTCGGTCCGCCGACATCCTGAATATACCCTTTAAATCCGGGGGCGTGTACTAACTCATATGCCTCTTTCAATATTGACTTCTCACTTCGTGAAGTTATTGATGTGCCCTGATGAACACTTATCGCACAGAAATTACATTCGCCATAACAACCACGGTGTGTGGTTATCGAAAACCGGATTGTATCCATTGCCCGTACTTTTCCATCTTTTAGATAAAATGGGTGAACGTTTCGTTCGTAGTCGAGATTGTAAATTTTGTCGATTTCATCCTGAGAAAGATATTTAGCCGGTGGGTTTTGAATTAGATAACGATCCCCGTGTTGTTGACACAATCCCTTTGAAGAAATAGGGTCGTTGTTTTGATAAAACGTATGAAACATTTCGATAAATTTATTTTTATCAGAACACACCTCGGAGTAGAATGGAAGCTGAATGTAATTCTTTACAGGAGTTTTAGAGATATAACATATACCACGTATCCCTTCAACCGGTTCTTTAGCGGATAACTTTTGAGCAATTTCAAGTACAGCTTTTTCACCCATTCCATATACCAAGTACTCTGCTTTCGCATCGAAGAGAATCGACCTTCGGATTTTATCATCCCAATAATCATAATGGGCAATGCGCCGGAGACTTGCTTCGATACCGCCGAGGATAATTGGTTTTGTGTTTTTAAAATGTTCACGGATGAGATTTGTATAAACTATAACTGCTCTGTCGGGACGTTTATTGTTGATGCCGCCCGGTGTAAAATCGTCCTGCTGTCTGCGTTTTTTTGTAGCCGTAAAGTTAGCGACCATAGAATCGACACAACCCGAAGTTACACCCCAGAATAATTCCGGTTCACCTAGTCGTATTATGTCTTTATCACTATTGACATTGGGTTGGGCAATTATTCCGACTTTGAAGCCGGCATCCGAGAGCACTTTTCCAATCATGGCCGTTCCGGAATAGGAGCAATCTATATAAGTATCACCGGAAATGATAATTATATCCAATTTTTTCCAGCCGAGTTTTGCGAGTTCTTGTTTTGTTGTCGGTAAAAACATAAAACAAACTACTAAAAAATTATCTAGGATTCAATTTGATATTGGTGTTTGGTGTGTTTATATTTAAGCTGTAATCCAGTTATAATTACAATTACTTTATCAATTGGTTTAATAAGATGGCTGAAAATTTAAATAATTTATCAGTACTTAGGGAAGAGAACCAGAGGTTACGGCTTGTTGTTGAGGAGTTATCGATCTTAAACGACCTGGCTCGCGTAATCAGCTCAACGATGTCTCTTGATGTTGTAATAGAGAATATAATCAAGCGGTCTGTAAAAGCAATCAATTGCAAACAAGGAATGATAACCCTGATCGATGGAGAGAAACCGACAGGGATGAGAACGCTGATACGCACACTCGATTCAAGCACTAATCACGAACAATTTCATCTTAATCAGAATATACTGGGCTGGATGTTGATTAACAAAAAGCCGTTAACGTGTGATGACATTAGAAACGATACCAGATTTTCAGGTGTCAAGTTTGAAGAAAATATTTGTTCTTTGTTGTGTGTTCCACTTCTTGTAAAAAACCGCTTGATTGGTATCCTAGCGATGTTCAATAAAAAAGAGTCGAAACATTTTTCCCAGGAAGATTCACGTCTTCTTTCGATAATTGCAATGCAATCTGCTCAGATTTTGGAGAATGCCCGATTGTACCAAGAAGAGCAGAAAAAAATGGTTCTCGATCGGGAGATGATAGCTGCGAGGGAAGTTCAGATGAGCTTGTTACCAAAACACATTCCTAAAGTCAGCCATTTGGAGTTTGCGGCGAAAGCAATTCCCGCTCGTGATGTTGGCGGTGATTTTTACGATATAATTCAATTAAAAGAAAATTTATACGAGATTGTGATTGCAGATGTAGCAGGTAAAGGTTTATCCGCAGCTTTACTTGCATCTTTGGGAAAAGGTGTACTTTGTTCGCAAGTAATACAAAAATGTGATCTCCCAAAACAATTAGAAATCAGTAATCAAATTTTGAGAGGAAGTCTACCCGCAAAATCGTTTATAACTATGTTACTCGGTTGTGTTAACGCCTCAACGCGTGGAGTAAAGATAGTAAATGCAGGACACTGTTATCCGATATTATTTAATGCAGAAGAAAATGTAGCAAAAATTCTTCCTGTCCGTGGCATGGCATTAAATATTACAGATAAATTAATATTCGAAGAGACATCTGTCCAGTTAGCACAGAACGATTGTTTGATATTTTACAGTGATGGATTGACCGAAGCTCAGAATAAAAAGGAAGAATTTTTCGAAGAAGCTCGGTTGTTAGACTCTGTACGGAAAAATGCAATGAAATCAGCGGAAAATATTATAAGTAGTGTATTGACAGATATTAAGGCCTTTGTTGACGACCATCCACAAGTCGATGATGTAACGATGATCGTGGTGAAAGCTATTTAGATAAACACGTTATGTGTTTTTGAATAAAATTTTTTCTATATGAATAATTAGTCTAATGATTTAACATATCATGAAGATTATTAATTGAAGCTTTGTAGAGGGTAATGTATGATCGGACAAACAATATCTCATTACAAGATACTCGAGAAGTTAGGCGAAGGAGGCATGGGTGTTGTTTACAAAGCCCACGATGCCAAGCTCGATAGAGATGTTGCACTCAAATTTCTGCCTCTTGAGCTAACGAAGGATCCGCTTGCAAGAGAACGCTTCATCCACGAAGCCAAGGCGGCATCTGCATTGAACCATCCAAACGTTTGCACGATTCATGATATACAAGAACACGAACAGCAGATGTTTATCGTCATGCAGCTTATAAATGGCCAAACGCTGCGGGATGTTGTAGGGGCGTTTCGTGAAACGCCCATGCAGTTAAAACGTGCAATCGACATCGGTATTCAAGTTGCTGATGGCTTGGCTGCAGCGCACGAGAAAGGAATTGTACACCGAGACATAAAACCTGACAACATCATGATAAGAAAAGATGGTATTGTGCAGATCATGGACTTTGGATTGGCAAAACTCAGAGGAAATGTAACAAGACTTACAAAAGAAGGAAGTACCGTTGGTACTGCTGGATACATGTCACCAGAGCAGGTACAGGGACAGGATGCCGACCATCGTTCGGACATCTTCTCGTTCGGTGTTTTACTCTACGAATTGCTTGCTGGTCAGCTTCCGTTTAGAGGTGTCCATGAGACCGCTTTAGCGTATGAAATCGTCAATGTTGATCCACCTCCAATGTCTTCAGTCAAACCAGAGATCGATTCTAATCTCGATGCGATTGTGTTAGAGTGTTTAGAAAAAGACCCACGAGAAAGAACACAGTCGATTGCACAAGTGGCTCTTGACCTTAAGCGATACAAACGAGAGTCGAGTCGGCAGCGTGCCAGTCGTGTAACGACTGCTCGCCAGATTGCTAAACCTCCCGCAGGTTACACCCAACCTTGCGAAGGTTTAGAACCTTCGCAAGGTTCATCTCGACTCGCATGGATTGTTGCAGCTTTTGTCTTCTTCATCGGCATGGTTGTGTTTGGAGTTTTGTATTTCAAACGTCCACCGATAGAACTTCAAACCATTAACTCTTATATTCTTCCACCAG
>JBBINX010000093.1:0-8076 GCA_037443685.1 Ignavibacteriales bacterium | reverse complement strand
TGTTGAACCTAAGGTCGAAGTAGAATAAACAAGAAATGTTAATAGGTTTGCCCCGGGAAAGTAAGTCTCGGGGTGAGCCGTTAATAATATTTTTAGATATAAGAAAAATCTGATTACTGACCTACTCGCCTCGCTTGTCGGACGGGTCGTCAGAAAAAGTTTATTTCAGATTTTTTAAAAAATTTAGAAAGATAAGTATGAAATACTTAAATATTAAACGCACTCTTGTATTTGTGATATTGTTTCTGCTTAGCAGCACAATATCAACAGGACAGGTTCAATTGAGTGAAAACTTTGACGGCACTTTCACACCGACTATCCCAACATCGACTATTACAACTGAAACCAATTATGTGAGTTCTGCGACTGGTACCTGGTCTTTGTTCCAAGTAAGGAGATATACTTCTAGCTTTTACTCTTCTCCAAACTCGATTGAAATTCTTAGAGCTAACAATGGATACCTTATCACACCAACGTTAAATTCGGTGGGAACTATCACTTTATATGGTCTATCATCAGGACCGAGTGTTCGGTATATAACGATTGAAAAATCAGTCAACGGCGCCGCATATCAGCAAGTAGGGACAATCAATATTCTTGGAAATGCTTCGAGTTGGAATCAGGGGACACTTGCTGTGAATGAATTGAGTAGTAACGTAAAAATTAAAATTATTGCTTATAACGCTTCGGCAGGTGGAGATGTTAGAATTGACAATGTTGTAATAACAAGCTACTCGAGTGGTTCAGTGATAAATGTATCAACAAACTCCTTGTCAGATTTTGGGAATATCGTTAGTGGACTAAATTCCCCGTCGTCGAATTATACTGTTTCTGGCTCTGGACTAACCGCCGATATCTCAATCACAGCGCCAACTAGTTATCAAGTTAGTACCGATGATTTAAATTTTTCAGGTTCAGTTACATTGACTCATTCTAATGGGAGTGTACCGACGACACCAGTATATACTAGGTTTGCTCCGAGTTCACCAAGTGGTTCCATCACAGGTAATATTACTCACACAAGCACGAACGCAGCGACTAAAATTGTTTCCGTTAGCGGAATAGCCCTCGCTTCAGAACCATCAACACAATCGAGTATAACATTCGGAACAATCACTGATAGTTCAATCGTTGTAAGTTTTTCTGGAGGAAACGGAAATAAAAGGATAGTCGTAGCACGTTCGATTAGCCCAGTTTCCTGGATACCAACAGATGCAAACGCTGTAGTCGGCGTGAATAGTAGATTTATATTAGCGTCTGATTTAGGTAGCGGAAATAAATGTGTTTACGATGGCACTGGTTCAACCGTCACAGTAACAGGTCTTACACAGAACACCACGTATCATTTTGCTGTTTATGAATATAATGCAGGTACAAATAACTCACAGAATTACAACACAACGTCTCCAGGTATCGGAAATCAGACAACAATTGCAATCCCAACGATTGTTGTTTCACCTACGTCGTTAGCATTCGGAAATGTTGAAATTAATACAACATCTGTCCCTCAGAATTATACATTGTCCGGCGAACTTCTTAGTCCGGCAAGTGGTAATATTGTAGTAACAGCTCCATCGGGTTTTAGTATATCTACAACGAGCGACTCAGGTTTTGATTTTTCGTTATCCATACCGTACTCAGGTGGTGTATTAACGGCAACAAATATATATGTCAGATTTAATCCCACAACTCTTTCAACTTATAATGTAAATATATCTAACGCGGGTGGTAGTGCCACAACAAAAAATGTGAATGTTACGGGGACCGGTGTTGTTCCTTCTGAAGGTAATGTTTTCCAGGCGGAGAATGGAATTCTTGTCAGCTCGTATATCCGAACCCAATACTCAGGTTACACTGGGACAGGTTATGTTGATATGGCAGATAAAACCGGTAGCTCCGTAGAGTTTGTTTTTAGCCGGGCTTCTGCTGCAACTGATAATATTGGGGTCCGTTTCGCTAATGGAGGAAGTAACCGCAGTCTTGCAGTTCACTTAAACGATGTAAGTATTGGTACGCTCAATTTTCCGAACACAGGCAATTGGTCAACGTGGTCAACTGCTACGATATCGATTGGTTTGCAAGCAGGTATAAATCGTTTGCGTTTTACACTGGGTACAAACGGAAGTGGACCAAATCTTGACAAAATCACTGTCGGTGGTCAAACTGCAACTCCAATCTATAAGTTGACACTTACAAAGAGCGGTAACGGAACTGTTTCAGCAAATCCTCTCGCAACTTATTATGAAGCAGGAACGTTAGTTACTCTAACCGCAGAACCTAACAGTGGAAATGTTTTTTATCGCTGGGGCGGAACAGATGAGAGTAATTCAAACCCTTTTATAGTAACGATGAATTCGCACAAAACAATTTTCGGCGTGATGACACCCTTGGCAGGTTTCGGTTCATTCCCGTACGAATCAGGTCCGAAAGGATTTGCATCAGTCGGTGCTTTCGGCTATCCTAACGGTACTACGGGTGGAACGGGAGCAGACCAGCGAATAGAGTATGTTACAAATTCAACAGACCTTATGAGCATAATGTTTAGGCGCGTAGATGCGAATCGGACTTTAAATTTCCCCCCGTTGACAGTCTATGTAATCGGAACTCTTGTTGCAGAAACAGGCGTAGCTCCAATGTTGGACATAAAAGAGTTATACGATGTATCGATAATCGGGGTGGGCACCGATGCTACAATTACTGGTTTTGGATTGAATATATCACGATCTAAAAATGTTATTGTTCGAAATCTTAAGTTTATGAACGCTCCAGATGACGGTATTACAATTCAAGGCGGTGGTGTCGAAGGAACTGGCAATCACATCTGGATCGACCACTGTACTTTTACGAATTGTTACGATGGAGCTCTTGATGTTACTAACACATCATCTTATGTTACAGCGTCTTGGAATTATTTTTATAAACACGATAAAGTCAGTCTCCAAGGAAACTCCGATACTAAAACATCTGATGTTGCAATGAAAGCTACGTGGCACCACAATTATTTTGATAGTACAGGTCAGCGTCACCCTCGCGTTCGCTTCGGTAAATCTCACGTTTACAATAATTATTATAGAAAAAATACACTGTATGGCGTTTCATCAAATTTAGAAGCTGATGTTATGGTCGAAGGAAACTATTTCCTTAATGTCCCAATTCCGTTTGAAACTTCGCGAGATGGTAGTCCTCCGGGTGACCTTGTAGCGAGAGATAATATTTTAGCCGGAACTACAGGCCCTGGTTCAACACGCGGAACTGCGTTCGAGCCATCTACATTCTATAGTTATACCATCGACTCACCAGAAGATATTCCTGCAATGTTGACTTCTTATGCAGGAAGCGGAAAGTATGACTTCAGCGGCGGAGAACCGACAACGACAACTCCAACATATACACTGGCAATTAACGCAGTTAACGGTTCTGTACTTCGAGATCCGGCCCAAGCAGTTTACGACAGCGGATCAACAGTTCAGCTTACAGCGGTTCCGGCAACAGGTTATAATTTCGTGGATTGGTCGGGCGATTTATCCGGTTCATCCAATCCAACTTCTATTATTATGAACAGTAATAAAAATGTAACTGCAAACTTTACCATAAATCAATATACAATAACGGCAACAGCCGGACCTAACGGTTCAATAAATCCATCGGGAGTAATAAATGTAAACTATGGTGATAGTCTTCAATTTACAATTACACCGAATATAGGGTATCGTATCGATAGCGTTATTGTTAATGGTGTATATCAAGGAAATATGTCCACCTACACTTTTCGAAATATTTCCGCAAATCATTTTATTACAGTAAAATTTTCAGTAGTAACTCAGATCCTATCCTTTATAATAAATCCAGGATGGAACATGGTGTCTGTCCCACTTACTGTGTCAGATTATCGGAAATCAGAATTATTCCCCAACTCAATTTCAGATGCTTTTTCATACGAGGGTGGATATATTTTGAAAGATACATTACGAAATGGAATCGGATATTGGGTAAAATTCCAATCGGCTGAAGAAATTTCGATGATGGGGAGTGAGCGACTTTCAGATAGTGTGGATGTAAATGCCGGTTGGAATATGATAGGCTCGATAAGTTTACCGATTCTAACGAACAGTGTTAAGCCAAGTACCAATATTTCGATTACTACTCCTTTTTATGGTTATCAAAATGGATATATTTTGACCGATACAATTAAATCTGGAAATGCATATTGGGTCAAAGTATCGGGTGCTGGTAAACTCTATTTTGCTAATGAAAACGGAATGAGAAAACCAATCAATAATCCGACACATAAACTTGAAACGCTTAATAAAATTACAATTACAGACGCGACAGGTTCTTCGCGAACATTATATTTTGGTGCTGACAATGACGTATCCTTCCCATTAGAATATTTTGAATTACCACCTTCTGCACCAGAAGGAACATTCGATGTTCGATACAGGTCGCATCGAACAGTCGAGATACATAAACCGATAATTGAGAAACCCGAAATCTATCCTATATTAATTTCATCCGCTGTATTCCCCGTAACTATCAGTTGGGATGTACAGAATAAAAAGAACGAAGTTTATGAACTTTCGGAAAACGGTCTAGTTACGGCATTGGCTGGAATCGGAAGAAAAGAATTTTCCAATAATGGTTCCACTTCGATCTCATTGATTGCAAAGAACGCTGAATTTATACCGAATGAATTTACTCTGAGTCAAAATTATCCAAACCCGTTCAATCCGACAACGCAAATAAAATTTTCTGTCGATAAAACCGAAAAAACTACGCTTGAAATCTTCGACCTTCTCGGTCAAAAAGTAGTAACACTATTTGATGATGTTGCAGAAATGGGAAAGTATTACACAATAAAACTCGATGCAATAGATCTTACTAGCGGCGTATATTATTATAAATTACAAAACGAACAAAAATCACAAGTTAAAAAATTCTTACTATTAAAATAATGAACTTAAAAATAATTTTCATAATCATAATTTTATTCACAATCAATTCAAGCGCTGCAGTCTTTGTTTCACCGGCAGGTGCTGATACTAATTCAGGCACAATAGATTCACCGTTTAAAACAATTACAAAAGCTGTTTCAGTTGCAATAGCGGGCGATACAATTTATCTTCGCGGCGGTACTCATATTTATCTTACGACGGTAACAATTTCGAAGAGCGGTACAGTAAATAACAGATACTATATGTTTGCTTATCCCGACGAAAGACCACTTCTTGATTTTTCGGGTATGGTTGTAGGCGATGCTAATCGGGGAATCAGTTTAACCGGAAGCTACTGGCATATCAAAGGACTCGATATTAAAGGTGCTGGCGATAATGGTATGCATATGAGAGGGTCAAACAATATTATAGAGTTTTGTTCCTTTTTCGAAAACAGAGATACCGGTTTACAATTAAGTAATGGTGCGGCAAACAATCGTATTATTAATTGCGACTCTTACTATAACGCCGACCCCTCTGAAGGTAATGCAGACGGTTTTGCACCGAAGCTTGATGTTGGTACTGGAAATTATTTTTACGGCTGCAGAGCGTGGCAGAATTCAGACGATGGTTATGATGGGTACTTACGACCTTCCAATGATATTACAACTACCTACGAGAACTGCTGGGCGTTTAAAAACGGTTACCGGAAAAACGGAACTCCAAGCACAGGTAATGGAAACGGCTTCAAAATGGGTGGAAGCGATGATAAAACGTTGATGCATAATGTTTTAATGAAGAATTGCTTTGCATTTGAGAATCGTGTTAAAGGATTCGACCAAAACAATAATAAAGGTTCAATGACACTTTATAACTGCACAGGATATGACAATATCACAAATTACAGCATAAGCCAGGTGTTGAACACGGGAAAAATATTAACAATTATCAATTGTGTTGTGTTAGGTAGTGTTGGCTCCATTGGTAGTTTTGCAGTCCAGCAGACCAACAGTTGGATGCCACCGTTTAACGTTACTGCTGCCGATTTTTTAAGTATAAATTCATCCGACGCATACGGACCGAGAAAAGCCGATGGCAGTTTACCGGATATCACATATTTGAATCTTGCTCAAGGTAGTCAACTTATCGATGCTGGCACGAATGTGGGGATACCGTTTAACGGGAGCGCCCCCGATCTTGGCGCTTTTGAAAGCAATTATCCAAACAATGTTCATGACGAAGCGGTAGTGCCGGTAGCGTTCAGACTAAACCAAAATTACCCGAATCCGTTCAACCCATCAACCATTATCAGTTTTCATCTGGCAGTTAGGGGTTATACAACATTAAAAGTTTTCGACATACTCGGCAAAGAAGTAGCTACATTAGTGGATGGCTACGTCGAAGCGGGATCGCATAAAACTACATTCTCCGCTGAAGCCGGATACGCCTCGGGCGTATATTTCTACAAACTTCAAAGTGCTGATAAAACTGATGTTAAGAAACTCGTACTCATCAGATAAGGAATGAAAAGCGTAACAACATATACAATCGCTTTTATCCTTTTGCTGTCGATAAGTTTATCAGGAACCAGCGAGACAAATTCGACTGATCTGAATAAATATCTTGACGACCTGCCATTTAAAATGCCTAACTTGAATGAACCGGTATTTCCGAATCACCGTGTAAGTATCACAGAGTATGGTGCGGTTGCTGATGGACACACACTTAATACCACTGCCTTCGCCGATGCTATAGGTGCGTGTGTAAAAGCAGGTGGTGGAATGGTAGTAGTTCCACCGGGTACCTGGTTGACAGGACCAATTAAACTTGAGAATAATATAAATCTGCATCTTGAACGTGGTGCATTAATACAATTCAGCAAACGGTTCGAGGATTTTCCACTTATCGCAGGATTCGATGGAAAATCGAAAAAGTATATAATTACGCCCCCAATTTATGCGTACCAGGCAACAAACATTGCCATAACGGGTGATGGTATTATAGATGGTGCCGGCGAAGCTTGGCGTTATGTCAAAAAAGAAAAGCTTACTGCAAACCAATGGAGAGAATTGGTATCTTCCGGCGGTGTTGTTACAACTGACGGGAGGCAATGGTGGCCCTCTAAGGAAGCGATGGAAGGCGAAACATACATTATAGAAATTGAGAAATCGAACAAACCGTTAACGGCTATCGATTATGCTAAATCCCGTGAGTACTTAAGACCTGATATGGTCCGACTTGTTCAATGTACAGGAATTTTATTGGATGGACCAACTTTCAGGAACTCACCGAAATTCCACATCCATCCGATTCAATCTGAAAATATTATTATTAGGAATATAAAGATAATTACCCCATGGTATGCACAAAATGGAGATGGTTTGGACCTAAATTCTTGTCGGAATGTTTTAGTCTATAAAATTATGGTTGATGTCGGCGATGATGCAATATGTTTAAAACCCGGAAATATTTCAAAAAATCAGAAACCGGGACCATCTTGTGAAAACATCGTTATCGCAGATTGCGAGGTCTATAGCGGTCACGGTGGATTTGTAATTGGAAGTGAAAGCTACGGAGGTGTTCGTAATATTTCAGTTCGGAATTGCGTTTTTATCGGAACTGACGTTGGAATTCGCTTCAAATCGGCACGTGATAGAGGTGGATTAGTCGAACATATTTATATTGATGGCATACAAATGCGGTCAATTGAAAATGAAGCAATTCTTTTCGATATGTATTACGGAGAAGGAAGTCCTGAAAAAGTAGCTGCGGAAAGTTTTAAGTCCAAAAGTATAAAGCCTGTTACAGCGCTAACACCGCGTTTTCAAAATATATTTATTAACAATATCGTGTCTATTGGTGCAAACCGTGCGGTGCTGATTAACGGCCTTCCGGAAATGCCGATAAAAAATATTGTTATCGAAAAATTTCATTCATCATCAAAGATGGGGATCCTATTATTTGATGCTGATAATATTACAATAAAAAATAGTACCATAACGACGGAGTCTGGTCCTGTTATAACGCTCAACCAGAGTCAAAATATTTTTTTGAATGAAATTAAGTATCCTAAAAATATCGAAATTTTCTTGAGTGTAAACGGCGCTCAATCCAAAAACATTCAACTTGAAAATATAGATTTATC
>JBBINX010000092.1:0-8201 GCA_037443685.1 Ignavibacteriales bacterium | reverse complement strand
CCTAACCCTCAGCTCCGTAGGCTGATGCTCTATCCAGTTGAGCTACTGGCGCGAAAATTATTTTTTATATTATGTAATTCTCGAACAGACGCATACCGATTTAAATATACAAAAAGGAATCTAATAATCAAAGATTAATTTATTGCAAGTAACTCAGAAATCGCTTTTTCGCCTTTGTGTTTTTCTATTTCAAGCCAGTATACTTCTTTCCCTAAAGTATAAAAATAATGTTTTCTATCCATTCCAAGAACCATAATAACCGTATGCTCACCTAACAAACGAGAGACAAAATGGCTGTAATTAACAGTATCTCTTTGCACACCTCGCATCATACCGTGAAACGATTTTATCGCTGAAAGTGTATCTTCAAAACTCGATATGTATAAACTTCCAGTGGAATTATCTCCGTTGTACATGCCTATAATATTCATCGGCCCCGATACACTTTTTCTGTGGAGTTTATCGATCCCTTTGGATGCATCTGCATCTATTTTAGTCTCTTGTAATTCCATACCCGCCAACTTTTGCGGTAGTAGAATTTCTAAGTGGTTTTTCTTTACACAACCGATTATACTTAACAACAATATAAAAAACAAAACGGTATAGATTTTCTTTAACATAAAATTCTACTTTTTTACTCGAATTTATAATAATTTTTAAAGAAATAATTTATTTCAAAACTAACATCTTTTTAATATCGCGGAAGGGAGTTGATAAACTGTTAAGCGGATTTGCAACCATTTCATAAAAATAAACGCCGCTCGGAACATCGGCAGTCCATTTAATGTTGTGTTCGCCTGCTTCATAGATATCTGTAGTTAACGTTGTAACCTTTTCGCCAAGCAAATTCAGAATATTTATTCGCACATGTGATGTAATTGGAAGCGAAAAAGAAATTGTAGTCGAAGGATTGAATGGATTAGGTTGATTCTGGCTAAGTATATATTTTGTAGGTATTTGATTATAAGATGCGATATTTTTAGCAATTTTCAGAGTTAATAAATTTATTTCATTGTTATTAAATATGACACTCCCTTCATCTATCATCTTGATGATTTCGTTTCCATTTTCTCCTATCAATAACTCATAAGAACTTCCATCACGAATATTCCAATTTATGAATAATGGATTCGTCCCTGATTGCATCATTATTTTACATCCGACATTTTCACTGACTACTTCCGCTATCCGTGAAGTTTTAAACCTTACATCGAAAATTTCCTGCGATGGGATTGGTGGTTTTTCAAATTTATCGAGTAAAAAGCCATTTTTTTGTGTAAAATAAATTTTTTGTTCATCTCCACTTGAGTTCCGGAAACCAATTGTGTTACAGCTGTCCAATTCTTGCAACATAATTGTTTCTGATCTTTTTAATTGAATTGATGATGAGTTTAATATTAGCTTACCTAAACCGTTAGCTTTAACCCAATATCCTTTCATCGGTTTAATTGTATCAGTTAATGCGTAAGAACCATCAAATCCCCAGAATGGTGTAATTAACAAACCGATTGGGTCTGGTATAACATTCTCAGCGGCTACTGGCACACTGATAGACCCTAATAGATTCCAACCATTATTCAAATAAAAAGTATCAGAGCTACATGGCGAACCGTTTACCTCGATAGTAGTTGCGGAGTTAAATTTCATCCAATATCCCTTGCTTCTTTGTAGTGTATCAAAAATTGAGTACACATTTTGATAACCAAATGCGCTGGTCATAGCAAACGGGAACACAGAACTTTTTCTAAAATCAGTCCTATTTGTAGGGATAGAAAGCAAATTCCAACCGCTCTTTATCGAACTCGAAATGGAAAATGAATCGGTTTGCATTAATTCAAAATTATTTGTAGGGGTTTGAATCAAATTTGCATTCCGGGCGATAGGTTTAATGTAATAATTAGTTGATGGCACAAGGTTAATAATTTGGAAAAAACCACCACTGTTCCAAGACGAAAAAGTTTGCCAAAACTGAGTTGTGTTAAGCGAACCATCGGCTTGAACATATCGAGATGTCAAAGTATCGACAGAAGCAAAAATTGAGTATTCTGTATTTTCAGGATTCGAATTTTTGTCTATCAAGAAGAATATCGAATTCTTTCCATAAGTAAATTTATCTTTAATGCCCGGAAAATTCGCTTGAGTATATGTTTGAAGTTCAGCAGAAGTTCCTTCGCCCTCTCCATTATATGCAAGAACACGATAAATATATTTGGTATTTGGCAAAAGTCCCGTGTCTGTGAATGTAGTAGTATTTGGAGGCAAATTACCGCTTATGAGTTGAGGCGGAATTACATTTGCTCTGTACACTCTATACCCCAATTCATCATTTGCGTTATCTGTCCAATTTAAACTTATTTGATTGTTTAACACGGTAACAACTTGTAGATTCGTTGGAGCTGGTAGTGGTAGATAACTTTCACCGATTGCAAAATCACTGAAGGAAGTTAAACCGATTGCTTGAGTACTTGTTGTCGTTCGCGTTCCGATTGTTGTGGACGACCAGTTGGCCCCATCATATTTTTTCACTTCAAATTTATTCCAGTCGGCGCCGTTTAATATATCACCCGAAACAAAGTTGAATGTTGCTGAATAACTACTAAATATGATTCCATCGTTCGTTAATGAATAATACCTGTTCAAAATTTTATTATTTGTAAAAGCTGCTGTTGAAATATTTGGATGAGTGCCAATAGTGGTACTCGCAGTCAAGTTACCCGCAATACTTACATTTCCGAATTCAACATAAACAGGCGTATAATTTGATGCATCACCGATTTCAAACGTTCGGGATGCTGCACCTGCGGGAACGTATTTTTTTAGATTTCCGATTATATGTCCGTTCGTTCTGGAAATCGAACCGGCCGGACGAATAACCACTTCATTCTCACCGGTTGTAATATTACCGCTTGTGAGTGTAAGTAGATTATTAATTGTAATATTACCGTGAAGGTTCAAACCACCCGGTCTGTTGAGGGTGAGGTTGTTCAAAGTTATTTCACATAAGTTTGCACTCGACACCGAGCCGTTAATAATTAAATTTGAATTATTCCCGCCTGTTATTATTCCACCGTTATCGACAATATTTCCTTGTATCGTTAAAGTATTGTTAGCGATTACCAGTTCAGTTCCGGGATTAAGTGTCAGCGTACCATTGATTGTTGTATTTCCGATCATTGTAACTTCAGTACCGATATTTATTAGTGTAACATTCCCGAATGTACCTGTGATAATATCTGAACCCTCGTATGTCTTATCGTAATCTGTTATTATAATGTCGTCGAAATTTATTCGATTTCCACCACCACTTAATTTTAGAATTTTCAATCTGATGTTTCCGGATTTGTTAATTGTAAAATTCTGTTCTACGAGAGTTGTACTCGATGTTGTAATCGTACTTCCATTATCTATCCAACTTGAGCCGCTATTCGTAGAAAATTGTAATTTCCATGTACTATTTCCATCAGAGCCATATTTTGCATGAAGCACTGATACTGTAGCAGCACCATTTGGTTTATCAAAATCCATAGAAATATTACTAGTATCATTTCTTTGTCTCACACTTTGCAGCCCATTTTTTATGTCGCTAGTACTATTTCCAAGTAACGCTTCATTCATTATCCATGAACCTTTTGTACAAGTAACTGATGCTATTGCATAAGAGTTTTTAGTCCCGGTCTCAAAATCTTCCTTCCAAAGAACCGATAAAGTAATCCTGTTTGCTATTGCCGGTGGAGAAGTAAAATAATTTGTAGATATTCCCGACCCGTTAAATTCACAAACTGCAAAATGATACGTTGTGTTAGCTGTTAATCCTGTAACAGTTACGGAGTTTCCACTTCCCGAATATACTACAAAGTTTCCCGTTCCGATTTGTGAACCGTTACCGAAAATAGAATTCGGAGAATATACCGAACCATCAACGGTGTGAGAATTAACAGCGCTTCCACTTCTTGCAACAACTATACGGTTAGCTCCGTTTCCATTAGTCCAGCTTAAAGTCATCGAATTTAAACCTACTGAAGAGAACGTGAGATTGGAAGCTTGTATCGTCGGTTCAACAGCCAAACCTGTCCCGCTCACAGAAATATTTTTTGTTGTGGCGCCACTGCTTGTGAGTGCGATGTTTCCTGAATAATATTGTTCAAGTGTTGGCTTAAATCGAACATAGATAGTTGTAGCCGGAACAGAGCCCGACGTAGGAATCAGGGATAAAGAATTACCAAATTCTGAACTACTCGAAGTAGAAATTTCAAAACCCGAAGGTGTGGTTATTGATATATTCTCAGAGAGATCACTGCCTGATACCAAAAATGATTTTACCGATGAAATACTTCCGACTTCAATATTGCCGAAACCTGAAATAGAAGAAGTTGAAGGTGTAATTACCGGAGTTACAACTGTAAGAGCACCTCCGATAGTCAAATCATTTCCACTTAATCTGCCTATGGCAAAAGTGCCGCCAGTCGCTGATGCATTATACCCATACAAACGGACAGTTATTGTAGTATTGCTAGAAACATTCTGGAAGTCGGATATAGTTGATAAATTTATTTGTGTTTGCGCCAGTCCGTTATCTTCTGTCGTTGTATAAGATATTTCACTTCCGATATTTGTTCCGGCTGATGCAAACCCGTTCATACTATATTGCCATTGAAATTTATTTGGACCTGTGCTGGAACGTCGAAAGTTTGCATCCAACGTAGAAAGCGAAACTCTGTATCCACTTTTAACACTAATTGAAAATTGTAAGAACTGGTTGGTACTTACAGCATTTGCTAGCGTAGTACCTGAAAAATTTGTTGAACTAAATGCATTAACTAATGGACTTGCATTTATAGCTGAACCACGCGAGAGAGTAGAAGTATTCAAATTAGCATTTGTTGTCGTTGAATTTACCGATACCTCATTTCCAGCTAACGTATTCATTTCCCAAGCGAGAATTACCGTTGCTGCGATACCCGTACCGCTAACAGATAGTAATTGAGAGCTCACTCCGCTACTTGCATGGTTTATGGAACCGCTAAAACTGCCGGCTGATGCGGGAGCGAAGCGAACATAAATCGGCACACTATTAATTACACCGCCGGAATGTGGAATTGATAATGATGAAACAAATCCTGACCCGCTTACAGTTGAGACTTGAAACCCGGTTGGTGGTGTGATAACCAAATTTCCAGTCAAGCCGTTCGCCGATACTGAGTAATTCTGTTCGGGAGAAAATCCTCCGACAGGAACAGAGCCGAAATCGTTCAACAATCCGGAAATAGTTATATTTCCAGTTCCTGACTGGAAAACATATTTTGCGACCACAGGTATATGGTCAGCAGCATAATGCAATCCGTGTGCGACGCTATCGGGAACTGCAGTATTTGGTAGGCGGTTAATTGAATCGTTGTAGTGATTACCGTCGTTACCATAAGCTTTATAAGATGCACTGATAAGATTGTCTGTTAGACTAAAAGAATTTAATAACATATCGAACCGGTCGTCCAGACCACCGGTTGTACCACCGCCAAAACTTCGTACGCGTGGTGATTGCGTGTGGTGAATTGCATAAGCAGCTTGGTTCCAGGTACCGGTTAATGTTTTCGGGTCAAAACATCTTCCGTCGTTATCAGGTTCGCTCCCTGTCAATTTAATATAGGCAGGTTCAGTGCTTGCGTAGAAATTAAAATCGCCTCCTACAATAAAATTTGTATTCGCGGGTAAGGCATTCATATGATCTCTCAAGATCGTTACTTCAGCAAGCCTCTTATTTTCATCATCCGTAGTTGCATTGGCTTTAAGATGGAGTGAATAAATTTTTATTACCTCACCACTGTTTTCATGTCGGAATGTGTATTCCGCAATTCTTCTTAATGCTGTATTGATGTATTGTGCACCAATAAAAGTAACCTTGTCCGATCGATAATAAAAACTATTATCAGTATCAGGACCATCATTAAAAGGAATTGTAGAGTACAATCCAGACTGATATTTATTCATTACTTCGTTCAGAAAAGTAGTTACACCTGCCTGACTTTGCATTTCTTGAACAATCAGCACGTCAGGTTTCATAGAATGGATTACAGAACGGAAGTATGGATTTCGGATTGCGGCATCTGAACCGGGATAATTTAAAATGTTGTAAGTTGCGATAGTCAAGGTATCGGTTTGACTGTAAGATGCTGACATAAAAATACAACACGATATTGCTATTATGTATATTATAATAGCGCTCGGGAGGCGGCGCATAATAATTACTTTCTCTTGTTATTTATATATTTTTTCTACTTTATTTTAATTCTTTTATCATTAAAAATCAATTGTTGAATAAGGTGATGCGAATATCTTTAATGTGCTTCGATATAAGAAAAAACAGGTAAAGCTAATTGTTTGAAATATTACGCTTTTTATTAAATTTTGAGGGTTTTTGAAGATTTAAGGAAAGTATTAAATTCTTTCGGGCAGATTTTCCTAATTTGGGACTTTTTTGATTTTTGTATAACAGAACAGTTTTTTTGAGTGTCTCTAAATAAGCAGTGCAATTAGTACAATGGTCTAAATGTTTTTTGATTTCGATACAGGTTGGAGAATTCAAGTTAGCATCTAAATTTTCGCACACATATCGGTATGTTTTTTTGCAGTTCATATTTATTGGATTAAATATTTATTCAATTCATCACGTAAAAAAAACCGAGCACGTCGCAAACGAGATTTAACCGCGGGCACTGAGAGTTTTAAAATTTTTGAAGTTTCCTCAGCCGAGCGTCCTTCAATATCGCGCAGAACAAAAACGACTCTATAGTCTTGCGGAAGTTTTAAAATTGCGGCATCCATTTTTTCCTGTAATTCTTTATCCATAAGAAGTTCAGCGGGCGACGGATCCCAAGCCGCGAAATCTTTTGGCTCCACACCTTCAGCGGGTGGTTCATCATACGAAATCCACAGATCATCTAATTTACGTTTGCGGTGTTTCATCATACAATTGTTTGTAACAATACTGTAAAGCCAGGTCGAAAATTTTGAGTCGCCTCTAAAGCTCGAGATATTTTTATAAACGTTAATGAAAGTATCCTGCAGCGTCTGCTCAGCTTTTTCTTTGTTTCTGCACACCTTGTACGAGAAACTGTAGATCATATCTTCATAACGATGAACAAGCTTAGTAAATGCATGTTCATCACCTTCCTGAGCTTTTTGAATTAACCCTAATTCGTTGTCTTCGATATTTAATTGTGCGAGAACTTTCATTGAATGTAAATATAAGACAAGTGAATATAATTAGCAAAAGTTTTTCATTTTTAGAATTAAATTTGGAAAGCCGATAGATGAACAAAAAGAGGACTACGAATGGTTGTGCAGTTCTAATTTTTGATTTTTTGACGTGTGAAATATTATAATCGACAACAACATCAGTCCAATATCTTCCCAAAAGCGCATCCAGTTTAACGGGGAACTATTTGCGCCGAAGCAACCGCAATCAATAGAAAGACCGCGCATTAAACTAACTGCTATAATAATCGAAAATACAGCGAACATACTCGCTGAAAGTACTGCACTACCTCGAAGCATAACTCCAACCAATAAAAATATTCCGATGAGTAATTCAACCCATGGGATAATCAGTGCTGCGAGATTAATGAAGATCGCAGGGATTAACTGATACGCTTCAATAGATTTGGCGAACGATGAAGGGTCAGCGATTTTGGGAATTGCTGCAATGATAAGAACGAAGCCTACCGTTAATCGGAATATGAAAAGGAGATATTTATTACTTTGTGTCTTCATTGCTTCACCTCAAGGGGAAGGTGTTGTGCATTCCACCCTTCGATACCATCGTGGTAGAGGAATATTCTATTAAAGTTCATTCCTTTTAAAAACTGAGATAAATTTTTACTTAACTCGCAACGAATCCCCTCACAATAAATAATTAACAAAGTATCTCTCGGTAACGGTTGTAATGTTTCAACATAATTAAAAACATCGACGAATGGAATGTTGATTGCTGTTGGAATGTGTCCTTTGGTATAAACTTCACGATTTCTTGCATCAATTATCAACGCATTCCCGGTTTTAACGACATGCTTCATCTGATCGGTCGTTACAATCACATTTGTTACAGTGTGGGAATAAATATGTGAAAATAAAACTGAATCGCTGGCAACTTTCAATTTCTCAGATATTTTAAATAACGGAATGCCTTTCCCTGAAAAATAATTATA
>JBBINX010000091.1:1865-8202 GCA_037443685.1 Ignavibacteriales bacterium | reverse complement strand
GTTCCTTCTTTTTCTCCCTTCAAGTTATTGGCTTGCTGAAATGGCCTGAATAGTTTGGAAAGTTCTTCGGGCTTTATACCGGAGCCTTCATCTTTGACGGTTATTTCGATTTCATTCTCGATACGATTTATTCCTATTATAACTTTTCCACCGGTGTCGCTGTGCTTTATTGCGTTTGATACAAGGTTGACTAATATCTGTTTAAACCTTGTTTGGTCAACGAACAGTTGTTCAATTTGTGGTGAAATGTTAAATACTAAGTTAATATTTTTTTTCTGAATGTCGGCTTGAAGAACGCGCGTAACACTTTCTTTAAAATATTCAATCGGATAACCTTCGATGTGCAAGTCCATTTTTCCCGCTTCGATTTTGGAGAGATCCAAAATATCGTTTATCAGGAGTTGAAGGTGTTGTCCGCTTGTGTGTATATTTTTCATAAAATCTTTGATTTTTTCCGGTGGAAGAGTTGTAAAATCAGTCGTGATAAAATCGGAAAATCCAACGATTGAGTTTAGCGGAGTCCGCAATTCATGACTAAACGTTGCAAGAAATTTTTTAATAGCTTGGTTTGCTTCTTCGGTTTTTAACTTCTCGTTTTCGAGCTCTACGTTCTTTATCGTAATTTCGTCCATCAACATCTTGCGACTTATACCAATAGCAAGTTCATTTGCTATTACTTTTAATAGATCGAATTCACTTTTTAATCCACCGCTGGAAGATTCATCCTTACGAGACATTACCTCCAACACTCCCTGAAGATCGCCTTGAACAAGCAGAGGAAGCGATATCAAAGTTTTCAGCCGCTCATCTTCCATTTCTGTTAAGAAGAATGCAGCCAATGAGCTGCGCGATAATTCATCACTGATAATCGGTTTTCGGATGAGTGCGGTTCGTACTGCAATCGTTGTTGCTTTCTCGTCAACTATCTGATGCTCAACATCGGGAGTAACATAAACATTGGAAAGAGAAGGTGCGACTAAGTGAAGTAATGATGTACGCGAGGTATATCTGTAGATGCATACAAACTTTGTAGGAACATTGAGAAATTTTGCAATCCTGTCGCCTGCATCTAAGCACAGTTCGTCAACATGCTGGGATGTGTTAATAATTTTAGACACTTCTAACAACATTTCTTTTTGATGCTGCTGCCGTTTTTGCTCTGTGATATCTTGAAAAAACACCGATATCCCCCCTTCAGTAGGATATATTCGGATATCGTACCACGCTTCAAACCTGTCGTCTTTATACGAAGTTTCGATAGACTGGAACGTGCTCGTTTCCATCGCAATACGGTATTTTTCACCAATATCAGCACCTTTTGCGTTCGGAAAAACTTCGAACACATTTTTTCCCAATACTTCTTCGCGCAATAGTCCTGTTCCTTCTTCTGCTGCTTTATTCCAGTATGTGAAGCGGAATAACCTATCTAGCGCAAAAAAACCCCCGGTGATACTTTCTAAAATCTGTTTTAATTCTTCTGAGGTTTCCATCAAAAACTCACGGTTATGTTTGTAATTTATTTTAATACGATTTCAGATGTAAGATTAAGTAATTTTCGCTTAATAAGCAAGATAAAAATTGATTTAATTTTCTATTGCAACATTCAAAGATTTTTTGTATTATTTTTACGCATAAAACGTCAGGTAAGCTCGCAACGATTTCGAATTAACGAGCAATTGACTGACCCCCTGTGATTCTTAGACTCTTGTGAATAGAATAATGGTACGAGAAACAAATCTTAAATTGATTCGGGATATACTCAAGGAGAAATATCTCTTAACGAAATCGCAGAAGTTCAATTATAGCATTCCTTCTGTCTGGCTCGGGTATAAATATAAGAATCCCACCAAGAGAATACTTAAAATTAATCCTTACAAATATTTTCTTGATACAGTCGATTACATACAAAAACAAAAGTCAGGAAAGAAACAAAAAACTAAGAACGGTGAATGGACTAAGTCAGCGATTATATACAATCTTTTTATTCGTGTGGGATGTGCATTTAACCACGCTCAAAATGGTAAGTTAGATTTTCCCTATAATGAGGAAGGCTTTCGTGAAACCGGTTCATTTATTAAAGCAATAGCTATACTCCCATACATAAAATCGCTTGGCGCCAATACGTTGTATCTGCTTCCGATTACATCGATAGGTTCCGATGGAAAGAAAGGAACGCTCGGCTCGCCATACGCAATTAAAAATCCGTATGAGATTGACTCGAATTTATGCGAACCGAACATTGGAGTCGGCGCTGAAATTGAATTTAAAGCTTTTGTAGAAGCCGCTCATAAATTAGGGATAAGAGTAGTTGTTGAGTTCGTATTCCGTACAACGGCAAAAGACAGCGACTGGGTAAAAGAACATCCTGAATGGTTTTACTGGATCAGAGAAAATATAGAAGACCGTGAGCCGGGCTCAACGGATGAATCCAAATACGGTTCACCAATATTTAAACACGAAGAGTTAGAAAGCATATTTCGTGCAGTCAGCGACCAAAGATTAGATAAACTTATTCCACCCTATAAGTTATATCGTGAGATGTTCACGAATCCACCGAAGCGTGAGACCATTCGTAAGGAGGGTAATAGTTACATCGGTATTTTGGAAGATGGAACGCGAGTACGCATTCCTTCTGCTTTTGCGGACTGGCCCCCCAATGATACTCAGCCGCCGTGGAGCGATGTTACTTATCTCAAACTTTATCAACACCCCGCTTACAATTATATCGGATATAACACCGTCCGTATGTATGACACGAATTTAACAAAACCCGAAAACATCATCAAGTCTTTGTGGGATAGAATCATCGGTATTATACCACACTACCAGCGTTCCTTTGGTATCGACGGAGTGATGATAGATATGGGTCACGCTCTTCCTGTAGAACTGAAACAGAAGATGATTAGAAGTACAAGGCGAATTAATGACGACTTCGCATTCTGGGATGAGAATTTTTCCGTCTCCACGCGAAGTGTTGATGAAGGTTACAACGCTGTGGTTGGTTATATGTGGGCTGCCCAACACGAAAGCAAACAATTGAAACAGTTGCTTACAAACTTTGCTGCCGACGGCTACCCAATTCCTTTTTTTGCCACACCCGAAAGTCACAATACGCCCAGAGCTGCTTCCCGAAAATGTGGTATTGAATATTCAAAATATTCTTGGGTAATAAACAATTTTATTCCCGCAATTCCATTTATTCATAATGGATTTGAGATCGGTGAAACCTTTCCCGTCAACACGGGCTTAGGTTTTTCGACTGAGGATTTACATACGTTTGAATCACACAAACTTCCGCTCTTCAGCGAGTTTGCTTATAATTGGTGTTCTAAAAACGAATTTATTAATTTTATAAAAAATATCTCTTTCGTTCGCAATCTGTTTAAAAAATTAATCCACAATACTTCACCTAAAACTTTTATATTTTATCATAATAACCATCCCGATTTAGTGATATTTGAAAGGAAAAATTATCATCATTTGTTTATAGTCGCAAACGGGAGTCCAACCAAATCGAATAAAGTGAACTTATATCTGGGCGCAAAGAAAAAATCGACTACCGATTTAATAACCGGTAAAACAATACCAATTGAAAAAGGGAAGCTGGCTCAAAACTTAAAACCGTACGAATGCTTAGTGCTTGAATTATGAATTGTTTGCTTATAATTCAACTTCTTAACATATTTTAAACATATTTTATGGCATTTCTACCAAAAAAAATAGAAATTCTTGGCTCTAAAGCAACAAATAGCCTCAGCGATAATTTATTCATAAAAATTATTATTGCGATAGTGCTTGTAACTTTGACCTCTTCAATGTTCCCCTCATCAGAAATTTATGAATATGAGAATAAAGTGGGAACAATTTGGACTGAAAAAGATATGATTGCCAACTTCTCTTTTCCAATTTACAAAAACCAAGAAGATTATGAAAAAGGTAAAAAAGAAGCTATTTCAAGCGTACATAAAGTATTTACAATAGATGATGCGAGCACCAAAGTTCAAATTGAAAATCTTCGCACACGCATCAAAAACTTAAAATCTATTCGTGAGATTAAGAATAAGTTAAAGAAAAATCCGACTTCAAGCGATTCGCTTGAGCTCAATTATTTAAAGTTGCTCTTACCCGCCGAAATTATATCGCTCAATTTTGAATCGCTAATTTACACGACCGATTTCGACAAAATAGAAAGTTTTCTGTTAAAAACAATTGTTGATATTCTTAATCGCGGCATAATAAACCAAAGATTCAGTTCAATACAAAAAACAGAAATTGCGATTCGCAAAGGAAATACGGAAACAATTCTTCCTGTTCATAATTTTTTGGATTTAGACAGCGCTATAATTGTAGCTAGAGGAAAAATTTTTGACCATTACAGCAATATTGAATTGGCAAGGTTAGCGATAATAATAGTTGAACAGATAATTCAACCGAATATAATTTTCAATCAAGCTGAGACCGATGCATTAATTTCTGCTGCCGTCGAAAATGTTCCACTAACCGTCGGTTTTATTCAGGAAAATGAAAGAATAGTCAGCAAACACGAACGTATCACTCCGGAAACAAAATTAAAGCTCGAATCTTTTGGTAAAGCTAAGACCGACAGAGAAACGTTCGGCGAGAAAATAATGCGTAAAGTGGGTATAATATTGCATACAACCTTAATCTTGTTGCTTTACGGAATTTATATTTACCTTTTCAGAAAAAAGATTTTCCACGACAATTCTAAGTTATCAATAATTGCAATCTTGATATTAATGCAGGCATTTTTTGCTCACCTGTCCATGAAGATAGATGTAAATGCCCCAATACAATATTTGATATTTCTACCCGCTTCTGCTATGCTTCTAACAATCATTTTCGATTCGCGTGTAGCTTTTTACGGCACAGTCGTTATGGCGCTTTTAATAGCAGGCATCCGCGGGAACGATTACGATATAGCATTAGCTTCGTTGGTAGCAGGTGCGTTAGCCGCATATACTGTTCGCGATATCAAACACCGGACACAAATTTTCAGGTCCCTGATTTTTATTTTTTCTGGTTATGCCCTAACGATAATTGCACTTGCTCTTGAGCGGTCTGAAGCATTTGCTGTTTTTCTCCAGGAGCTTACTTTTTCGTTCGCGAACGCGGTATTTTCCCCCGTCTTGACATACGGGTTACTAATCTTCTTTGAAAAATCATTCCGAGTAACCACAGACTTGACATTATTGGAGTTATCAGATCAAAACCATCCGCTTCTAAAAACATTGCGTGAAAAAGCGTCGGGAACATTTCATCACAGTATGACAATCGGTACACTCGCCGAAGCCGCCGCCGATGCGATTAAAGCAAACTCAATACTTGCGCGGGTTGGTGGATACTATCACGACATCGGAAAATCATTAAAACCAGAATACTATGCTGAAAATGAAGTGCAGAAAAAAAGCCGACACTATAGATTAACTGCCCGAATGAGTGCGCTCGTAATCATCTCGCACGTCAAAGAAGGAGTGGAGTTAGCCCGCGGATATGGCATACCAAAATCGGTCACTGACTTCATTCCTCAGCACCACGGCACTACATTGATTTCTTACTTTTATGAAAAAGCAATGAAACAAGCTGCAGCTAAAAAACTGACTGCTGAGGTTAGGGAAGAAGACTACCGATACCCCGGACCTAAACCACAATCGAAAGAAGCCGGAATAGTTATGCTTGCCGACGTTGTTGAAGCATACACTCGCTCTACGCAGGAACCAACTCCTGAAAAATTAGAGGCGGCTATAGACGACAGAATAAAAGCACGATTTTTAGAAGGACAATTAGACGAGTGTGAATTAACATTACGCGACTTGACAAACATTAAAAAGGCATTCCTTAATATTTTGACCGGTATTTATCATCAAAGAATAGAATACACAAAAACACAGATAGGAGAATTAATAAGCAATATACGCACAAAAAGTGGAGATACAAACAATCCGCCAATAATTCAAAACTAATATGAACCAGTATTTACGTTCTTACATACACTATCTTACGTTAGAAAAAAATTCTTCTAAGAACACCATCGACGCATATAAATTTAATATAAACAGATACATTAATTTTTTAAAAACAAAAGGTGTAGATGAACCCGATGAGATTACTGAGGACGAGGTCACCGCATTTGTTAAATCGTTAATAAAAGTTTTAGTATCGCCAAAAAGTATTTCACAGAGTATTTCTACGATAAAAGGTTTTCATAAATTTTTAGTGGGCGAGGGGATAACTGAAAGCGACCCAACTCAAAACGTAACAACTCCTAAATTACCGAAAAACTTACATGACGTAATGACGCAAAACGAAATCGATTCGA
>JBBINX010000091.1:0-1815 GCA_037443685.1 Ignavibacteriales bacterium | reverse complement strand
TATGCAACGGGAGTTAGAGTTTCAGAACTGATTGGAATAAAACAATCGGATGTAAATATCGGTATGGGGGTCGTTAGAATTTTCGGCAAGGGTTCTAAAGAAAGAATCATCCCGATCGGGAGGCCAGCACTCGAATGGATAAAGAAATATCAAGCAGAAGTTAGAATTAATTTAGTGGAGACGACGTCTCACGATATGCTTTATTTGAATGCACGTGGTAAACCAATATCGCGTATGACAATTTGGAATATTGTAGAAAGATATACGAAAGAGGCGAGTATTACAAAAGCCGTTCACCCGCATACATTCAGACATTCATTTGCAACTCACCTGCTTGAGGGTGGCGCCGATTTGCGTGCTGTTCAGGAGATGTTAGGTCACTCCGATATTTCGACAACTGAAATTTATACACATATTGATAGAGAATATTTAAAAGAAGTTCATAAAACATTTCATCCGAGAGGATGAGTTAGTTCATAATACAAAAAAATATATTTGAGAAAAGAATTATGAAAATTACCGCAACTACAACGCTCAAGCACACAGATCAATTTAATCGTGTTAAACGCCTAATCGGTAATACGCCGCTGCTTGCGATTGATTTCACTTTCCGGGGAAAGAAGCGGGTGATTTATGCTAAAGCAGAAAATCTAAATATGACGGGAAGTATCAAGGATCGAATGGCTATCCATATTTTAGAAAACGCATACTGGGAAGGACATATCAAAGAAGGAGATACAATCGTAGAGGCAACGAGCGGCAACACAGGAATTTCATTTTCAGCTTTAGGACGCGCTTTCGGTCATTCTGTCACTATTTTTATGCCCGACTGGATGAGCCGTGAACGAATAGATCTCATACGGAGTTTAGGAGCGACGATTATTCCTGTTAGTCGTGAACAAGGTGGTTTTATCGGCAGCATTCGAATGGCAGAAGAATTTGCGAAGCAGAACCCAAACGTATTTTTGCCACGCCAGTTTTCTAACAGTGCAAACGTTGAAGCTCATGAACAAACGACAGGACCGGAAATTTGGTGGCAGCTTAATTTCAGTTCGCTGGCACCGGATGCTTTCATTGCCGGTGTAGGCACCGGCGGAACGGTTATGGGTGTGGGGCGTTTTTTACGTTCAAAAAATCCCTCTGTTAAAATTCATCCGCTCGAGCCGGCTGAATCGCCCACACTTACAACAGGACATAAAGTCGGATTTCATAGAATACAAGGAATTTCTGACGAGTTTATTCCCCCGATTGTGCAACTTGACAAACTCGATGAGGTGATAAAAGTTCACGATGGCGACGCGATTATAATGGCACAAAAACTTGCTGCAAAATTAGGACTCGCAGTCGGAATTTCGTCGGGCGCTAACTTCATCGGCGCGTTGATGGTGCAGAATGAACTTGGTGAGGATGCAGTTGTGGCTACGGTTTTCTCCGACGATAATAAAAAATATTTAAGTACGGACTTGCTAAAAGTCGAACCAGTAATAACGGATTACCTTTCTACCGACGTTGAGTTGAATAAATTCCATGCTCATAAGCGCGTGTGTCACTTTTGTTGTGAACTGGATGAATGTACGCAGAGATTACCAACAGAGATACAGTGACTTGCTATTGACATGACAACTAAGAATTCATCGGTTTATTGATAACTTAAAAAAAAAGAAGCCGACCCTCACTCGAGAATCGGCTTCATTATTTTGTAATAAACTTCGCTACTTCCCAACTTGTCTCATTTAGTACGACAGGTCTAATTTATCAACCAGCTGTTTTGTTTCATAATCAATATCGGAACGGAGGATAAATTCTTGATCTGTC
>JBBINX010000090.1:0-8320 GCA_037443685.1 Ignavibacteriales bacterium | reverse complement strand
GATAGTTATTGCACATCGTTTATCAACGATACAGCGAGCTGACAAAATTATCGTTCTTCATAAGGGAGAAATTCGTGAGATGGGCAAACATCAGGAATTGCTGGCGTTGGGTGGAATTTACTACAAGCTTTATCAATTGCAGTATAAAGAACAGGAAATGGTAAGATAAATTTCCGACTTCAAAAATTTTCCGTGTGAAACTTTTCAACAAGTAAATTGGAATTCTTTTATATGTAAGACTTGCGCAATTTCCCTCGGATAGCACCACATAGACATTGTGAAATTTAGTACTTTGGTCCAAGCTAAATTACGGATTGAATTTCTATCATATTATACTCCAAATACTGTTTGTTTAGTTCATAGGAACACCCAGTTCCAAAAATTCGGGCGACAGTCTCTACGGCTTTTTTAAGCCCCCCATATCTCCATCAATGTATTATTCCATTTTTACAATATATCCATCTTTTTTTCAACTAGACGCTCATAAAGCTTTCCATTGAATTTTCTAAACAATCCGTTTTCCCATACATTATTCCAGTTTAAAAATATCCGAATCATACAGCATCGCGTTTCAGTTTCCGTAACTCCTTGAAAATAAACGAATTCAGGCAAGCAATCTTGCTTTTCTTATCAAAATCAGTTAAATTTCCTTAGAATGATTTCCCAAAAAAATAAACCGAGACGAATAATTTGGCTATAAAAATTAGAAAATATATAGATGCCAACTTAAAAAAGCAAGAAGCTTTGAAACAAAACGGTGAAATTCCCATACATATAGCCATCATTATGGATGGAAACGGAAGATGGGCAGAGAAACGCAATCTGCCACGAGTTGCCGGACATAAAGAAGGTGTTGAATCGGTGCGTGATCTTGTAGAAGCTTGCGGGCAACTTGGTATCAAATATTTAACGCTTTATGCCTTCTCGACAGAAAATTGGAAACGTCCAAAAGGCGAAGTTTCGGTGTTGATGCGATTATTGATGAGGGCTTTGCAAAACGAAGCCGATAAACTCCACCGTAACAACGTTAGGGTACGTGCAATCGGCGATATTTCAACTTTACCAATCGAGGTTCAGAACAGTTTGTTGGATGCAATAATTAAAACTCAAAATAATACAGGTTTGAATCTTATCTTAGCATTAAGTTACAGCGGCAGGTGGGATATCACTCAAGCGGTCAAAAAAATAGCATCTGATATAAAACGTGAAGGCCTATCGGAAGGTAAAATTGATGAAATGGTAATATCTAAGTACTTATCAACGCAGGGGATACCCGACCCCGATTTACTAATTCGGACGAGCGGTGAGTTCAGAATTAGTAATTTTTTATTATGGCAATTAGCTTATACCGAAATATTCATTAGTCCATTATTCTGGCCCGAATTCAGGCGCGATTCACTTTATAATGCAATAACCGATTATCAGGGTCGTGAACGCCGTTTTGGTATGACCGGTAATCAGATTAAAACAATAGTCGAAAAGTAAAATTTAAATGCAGACAATCTTAAAAATATTTTTTCTAATTATTTTATTTTCAATAATTCATTATACAGTTTATACACAAGCCCCAACGCAATCGGGACAAGTCCCAAAAATGGAAAACTATAAAATCCTTGGGATATCGGTTGAGGGGAATACAACAGCTGAAAGTGGTGCAGTAATCGCAAATTCCGGACTACGAACTGGAACCGAAATTACAGTCCCCGGCGATCAAGTACGGCAAGCTATCCAGCGTTTATGGGCACTTCGACTTTTTGAAGACATCCAAATACTAATTGATAACAAAGTAGGCGATGGAATTTACCTTCTTATAAAAGTCAAAGAATATCCGCGTCTCATTCGTGTTGAATTCAAAGGCAACGACGACCTCAGCGAAAGCGATTTGATGAAAAAAGTAACTATTTCGAAAGGTCAGATCCTAACACCTCAAGAAACAAAAAAAATGATAAACGCATTTAAAAAACTATACGATGAAGAAGGATTACTTCTTGCTGAAATACAACCAGAAACTTTTGCAGAGGATACATCAAAACCAAACCACTTTGTGTTAAGATTTAATATTGACGAAGGAAAGAAAGTAAAAATTAAAGAAATAATTATCAAAGGTAATAAAGCTTTCACCGCGAGCAATATACGCGGTGAGATGGAAGACACTAAAGAAAAAGTGTGGTGGATGTTCTGGCGGTCAGCAAAATTCGATAAATCAAAATTTGAAGCCGACAAAAGTAAGATCGAAAAATTTTATAAGAAAAATGGCTATTTAGACGCTGAGATTACTTCCGATTCAACCTGGTATGATGAATCCAAGCGCTTTATGACAATCCAATTAAATATAAATGAAGGTAACCAATTTAAGATAAGAAATATTACTTGGGAAGGCAGCACTGTATATCACCCGTCTGTTTTATCGCAACGTTTAGGATTTACACAAGGCGACATTTATGATTTTGAGAAATTTGAGAAAAACTTACGAGGCAACGAGAACCAAACCGATGTCGCATCGCTTTATTTAGATAACGGTTACTTGACGTTTAGCCTCGAACCCGACGAGAGGCGGATTAGCTCTGATAGTATAGATATTAATATCAGAGTTTTCGAAAGAAATCAATTTCGTATCGGACGTGTCGATTTAAAAGGCAACACAAAAACAATGGATAAAGTGATTAGAAGGGAATTGTACACAAGACCTGGTGATTTCTTCAGCCGGAGTGCAATCATGAGGAGTGCACGTCAGCTTACCCAACTTAATTATTTCAATCCAGAAAAAATAAAACCCGATTACAAATTATTAGACGAAAAAACCGTTAATTTAATTTATGAAGTGGAAGAAAAATCAAGCGATAATATAAATGCATCGGTTGGATACAGTGGCGCTTTCGGTGTTACAGGTGCATTAGGATTTACGATTACTAATTTTGATATTCAACAACCGTTAAGAGGTGGAGCGGGACAAATATTAAATTTCGAATGGCAATTTGGCGAAGGTGCACGTTTCCGAACTTTCTCTCTTGGTTTTACTGAACCTTGGCTCTTCGATTCCCCTACAACTCTTGGAGTGAGTCTTTTTGACACTCGACAAATATATTATTACGACTTACGCCAATCGGGTGGCTCGGTTAGATTCGGGCGCCGGTTTAAATTTCCGGACGATTATTTCAGAGGTGATTGGATTACACGTTTTCAAATCAATAATGTAATTGATGGCGGTGGAATTTATCTCGAAGGGAAAACGAGCCAATACAGCGTTACTCAGATTATTTCTAGAAACAGTACAGACAATCCTATTTTTCCAGCAAATGGATCCAGCTTCGCTCTCTCAACCGAGATTTCGGGCGGTCCTTTTCTACCGGGAAATGTAGATTACCACAAATGGAATTTTAGTGGTGATTGGTACACTCCACTATTTGGTTTATCGAGGTTGGTACTTTACACAGGTTCTCAAATCGGATTTATCGACGGTTTTAAACGTGATTCGAATATTCCGCCTATTGAGTACTTCTTTATGGGCGGCACTGGACTCGGTTTTGTTGCTACAACACCGCTACGTGGCTACGAAGACCGCTCCGTTGGTCCGACTGATGAGTACTCTCGAATTCGAGGTGGTAAAGCGATGGCAAAATATATAGCAGAATTAAGATTCTCAGTAACGATGAATCCGATGCCTATATATATTTTAGCGTTTGCCGAAGCTGGTAATGTTTATGAAAAATTAAACCACATAGATTTTCTAAACTTGAAAAGAAGCTACGGATTCGGTGCGCGTATATTAATACAACCGATCGGAATGGTTGGCTTCGACTACGGCTATGGTGCAGACGATGCAATGCCAAAAGACGGAAAACCTGACGGTTGGAGATTTCATTTCCAATTCGGAAGAGGATTCTAATGTTATTCCAACTAAACTTAATAGAAAAATTTAATCAATAACATCAAAAAACAATAGAGGTAAATGTGAAAAATATCAACATTAATATCAAAATTTTATTAGTATTTATATTAGTTCTTACTTTAGGGTTGTCAATTTCAAATACTCAAACAATGAAAATTGGATACGTAAATTCTGCAAAAATTTTACAAGAATTACCAGAAGCTCAAGAAGCGCAAAAAAAACTTGACGCAATGGGAAAAACTTGGCAGGATGAATTAGAAAAGATGACGAAGGATCTGCAAACAAAATATGAAGCATACCAAAAACAACAAGGTATGATGAACGAACAAACAAAACTTGCAACTCAACAAGATTTGGTAGAGTTAGAACAGAGGGCATATCAATACAGGACAGAAAAATTTGGATCCGACGGTGAGTTAGCCAAACAATCAGATAAATTATTGAGCCCTATCAAAGATAAAGTTTTAAAAATTATACAACAAGTTGCTAAAGAGGAGAAAATATCTTTCATCTTCGACCGCAACGAAGCCATTATGGTTTTGCTTTATGGCGACCCTGCTTATGATTATACTTTTAGGGTTATAGATAGACTAAAAAGATCAAAATAAAAAAACTATTAAAGAGGAGTTATATGAAACAGCGAAATATTTTATTCATAACGCTGCTTATCGTTTTATTTTATACATCATCAAGTTTTGCCCAGTCAAAAATTGGTTGGATTAATTCACAGACTATCACAGAAAAGCTGCCCGAAGCACAAGATGCTCAAAGACAATTGGACGCACTTGTAACCGAATGGCAGAATGATCTCGCTAAAATGCAAAACGATTGGCAGAAAAAATTTGCCGAGTACGATAAAAAGAAATTAATATTTACCGACAAAGACCGAGTTGATGCAGAGCGAGAATTACAGGATTTAGATAAAAGGATTGCCGAATTTCGCAACCGCAAATTCGGACAGAACGGCGAATTATTCCAAAAGCAAAATGAGTTGATGAAACCCGTCCAGGATAAAATATTCAAAGCAATCCAAGACATAGCAAAAGAGGAAGGGTACGATTATGTTTTTGACAAAAGTGGTGAACTAAGTTTAATGTACACGAACGATAAATATGACCTCACCACATTAGTGCTTGAAAAAGTAAAAACATTTAAAAGATAAAAAATGATATTAAAAGAAATTGCCCGTTTGGTCAACGGCGAAATTTCGGACGGCGCAGAAGTTGAGATAAACCATCTCGCAAAAATTGAGGAAGCGGAATACGGAGAAATAACATTTTTGTCAAATCCGAAATATTCAAAATTTCTAGTATCAACTCACGCTACCGCAATACTCGTTTCAAAAGATACTGAATATAAAGAGTTGAGCCAGAGGACAGAATCTATTTATCTTGTCAAAGTCGAGAATCCATATTTAGCATTTTTGAAGTTATTAGATATCTTTTACCCGGTACCACGAGCACTTTCAAAGGAAATTCATCCGACTGCTATTATATCACCAAGCGCTAAAGTTGATTCGAGTTCTTCAATTGGTGCTCACGTCGTGATTGGAGAGAATTGTACAATCGGTGCAAACACTAGTATTTGGCACGGAACAATTGTAGGCGACAGTGTCGAGATTGGTAATGAAACTCTTATCTATCCGAACGTTTCAATTCGTGAGCATTCAAAAATCGGGAACAGAGTAGTCATACATTCCGGTACTGTTGTTGGTAGTGATGGATTTGGCTTTGCACCAAAGCCCGACGGCACTTACGATAAAATACCTCAGCGTGGTAGAGTGGTCATTGAAGACGATGTTGAAATCGGGTCGAATTGTAGTATTGATAGAGCAACACTTGGCGAAACGAGAATAAAACGCGGTGCAAAATTGGATAACCTTATTCAAATTGCTCATAACGTAATCATTGGAGAAAACACAGTCATTGCGGCACAAACCGGTATATCGGGCAGTACTAAAATTGGTAACAATTGCATTTTAGCTGGACAAGTCGGTATTGTGGGACATATCAAGATAGCCAATAAAACAACGATTGCCGCACAGTCAGGAATCTCAAAATCGATTATTCAAGAGGGGAAAACTTATCTCGGCTATCCAGCAACGGAAATTGGAGAGATGCGGCGGATAATTGCCGTTCAGCGTCAATTACCTGACCTAATAAAAGAATTTGAGAGTTTAAAAAAGGAAATAATTGAAATAAGAAAGAAGATTCATGATAGCCCACCAACGAACGATAAATAAAAATATTTCACTTAAAGGTTTCGGCTTACACACTGGAGTTGAAACCACGCTCACTTTTAAACCAGCACCAGAAGATTACGGCATTAGATTTAAGCGAATTGATCTAGGAGGCAACCCCGAAATCCCAGCGTTAGTCGATTTAGTTGTGGATGTTTCCCGCGGAACAACCCTCTCTCTCGGCGATGCTAAAGTTCACACCATCGAGCATATATTGGCGGCAATTGTAGGGCTTCAAATCGATAACATTATCATAGAATTGGACAATATAGAACCGCCGATTTGCGACGGAAGCGCCCGCCCGTTTGTAGATGCATTGTTAGAAGCCGGTTTGCATACCCAAATCGCACCTAAAGATTATTTAATAATCGACCAACCAATTCAATTCAAAGACGAAAAAAGGAGCGTTGAAATTGTCGCCCTGCCCACTGATGATTATCGCCTAACAGTATTGATAGATTATCATAATCCTGCGCTCGGAAGTCAACATACAGGACTTTTCAATCTTGAGAAAGAATTTGTAGAAGAATTTTCTTCCGCACGGACTTTCTGTTTTCTGAACGAAGTTGAAGTTTTACACTCTCAGGGTTTAATAAAAGGTGGAAATTTAAACAATGCAATCGTAATAGTCGATCGCGATATGTCCGACGACGAAGTCAAACGGCTTGCGAAAAAACTCGGTATAAGCGAGTCAGTAATATTAGGGAAGACCGGCGCTTTAAATAATAAACTTCTTCGGTATAAGAATGAACCAGCGCGTCATAAATTATTAGACTTGTTGGGTGATTTAGCTTTGATTGGAGCACCGCTAAAAGCACAAATACTTGCGGGCAGACCGGGACACTCAAGCAACGTCGAGTTTGCGAAACTTGTTCGTAAAATGTATCTACAAAAAAAATTAGTAAAAAAGTTTCAACACCAAAAGAAAAAGGGCGTAGTATTCGATATCAATGCAATTAAAAAAATTCTTCCGCATCGCTATCCCTTCTTGCTGATCGATAAAATTATTGATTTCAAGTTAGATGAAAGTATTATTGGTATAAAAAACGTTACAGTGAATGAACCGTTTTTCGAAGGTCATTTCCCGGGGCAACCGGTTATGCCGGGAGTTTTGATTATCGAAGCGATGGCTCAAACGGGTGGTATCCTGCTGCTGAATGGTATCGAAAATCCAGGTGATAAACTTGTTTACTTCATGTCGATTAACAATGCAAAATTCAGAAAACCGGTTTTGCCTGGTGACCAGCTCGTCTTCGAAGTAAACCTCATTAATCGACGTAGTAAAATTGCATTCGTTCACGGAAAAGCTTTCGTCGACGGTAATCTTGTTGCCGAAGCAGATTTGTCTGCGGCTATAGTGGATAGATTTGAGGGTGAAGTATACAATAATCAAAAAGAAAAATTTGAAAAACCAAAAGAACAATACAAAATTAATTAATCTATGGCAGTAAATATCGATAAAAACGCTTCTGTGCATCCGGATGCAACAATTGGTGATAATGTAACGATTGGACCTTTTACCGTAATAGAAAAAGATGTTATAGTAGGGGATGGAACTCAAATCGGTTCACATGTTGTCTTGGCAAACGGAACACGAGTCGGAAAAAGTTGTTCGATTCATCACGGTGCCATATTAGGTACTCTTCCTCAAGACTTAAAATTCGGTGGCGAATCAACAACACTTGAGGTAGGCGACAACACGACGATCAGAGAATATGCAACTTTAAACCGTGGTACAAAAGCTCATATGAAAACCATTGTCGGCAGAAACTGTTTTCTTATGGCTTACGTCCACGTTGCCCACGATTGTATACTCGGTAATAACGTAATCTTGGCGAATTCAGTAAACATGGCTGGACATGTGGAAATTGAGGATTATGTTATCATTGGGGGAATGACCCCAATCCACCAATTTGTCAGAATCGGTAAGCACGCTATGGTCGGAGGAGGATTGCGAGCGTCTAAAGATATACCGCCTTACATTCTCGCGGCTAATGAGCCGATGTCGTTCGAAGGCACGAATATAATCGGACTTAAACGCCGTGGTTTTTCTGCCGACGATATTGCTAATATTGAAAATACATACCGTATTCTTTATGAATCAGGTTATAACGTGTCACAAGCGGTAGAAAAAATAAAAACTGAAATACCAAACACAACCGAAGTGAACACAATACTTGAGTTTATCGCAA
>JBBINX010000089.1:0-8499 GCA_037443685.1 Ignavibacteriales bacterium | reverse complement strand
AATTGAAAATATTTTAAAAACTTCTTGAGTTAAAATGCTGATGGCGTGAAAAAGTCATATACTTTTTCACGCCGTTATTATATTCCACAAAATAAACTCCAAATCCATTCATTCCTTGACATTTCCAATTATCGAGAAAACGTTCCTCAATAAATCTCAAAAATAAAAATAATTATCCTATTATTCCTCAAAATATATCAATAAATGCATAATTTCCTCTGGCATTATATCTGATAATTATAACTGTAGATTTTATTTATGTCGAAAAAAACTTATATTAACACATCAAACGAACCGACGTATACGATTGGCGCTGCTGCCAATTTAATCGGGGTATCTGTTCAAATGCTACGACAGTATGAGTCGGAAGGACTTGTTCTTCCTTTTAAAAAAAGCTCGCTGCATAGACTTTATTCCGAAGCGGACATCGAACGAATCCGCTGTATCCGTAAAATGATCAGTGAAGAAAAAATTAGTATTGTAGGAATAAAACGAATGTTAGCGTTAATTCCTTGCTGGGCTATTAAAAATTGTTCAAAAGAAGATCGACAGACTTGCAAAGCCTTCACCGATTATACACAGCCGTGTTGGTTACAAAAAGAAACTTCGAATGGATGTGAGAATTCGAATTGCAGGTTATGCCCGGTTTATTTAAAGGTTTCAAACTGTGCAAGTCTTAAACAAATATTGAATCAAGTTGAACACATTGAATTATAAAAAGGGAAATAGATGAATTCAATTTCAAGAAGAAGATTTTTAAAGGTCGGCGCCGCTACTGCCGGTGTAGCGGTTACTGCCGGAGCGTTATATAAATTTACTCAACAGGGAGTAAAAATTTCGAACACCATTCCTCAAAAGGGAATCTATACAATTCCAACATATTGCGATTTATGTTTCTGGAAATGTAATGCCATAGCAACAGTAAAAGACGGCAAGCTATGGAAGATTGAAGGAAACCCGATAGACCCGATGAGCAAAGGAAGACTCTGTCCGCGTGGAACAGGTGGCGTTGGCTCTTACTACGACCCTGACAGACTGCGTAAACCATTAATGCGAAAAAATAATCGTGGACAAGAGGAATGGGTTGAAGTAACCTGGGACGAGGCATTTACATTTATCGCTGATAAAATGAATAAAATAAAAACCGAATACGGACCAGAAGCGGTAGCTTTATTTTCTCACGGTATCGGTGGAAACTTTTTCAAACATTTGTTGAAAGCTTTTGGAAGTCCAAATCTCGCTGCACCATCTTTTGCTCAATGCCGTGGACCGCGCGATGTGGGTTTCCGTTTGACATTCGGTGATGATGTCGGCTCGCCTGAAAGGACGGATATCGAAAATTCAAAATTCCTTGTGCTAATCGGCACGCATCTCGGCGAGAATATGCACAATACACAAGTTCAGGAATTTTCCGCTGCAATAGAACGAGGCACAAAAATCTTGGTAGTCGATCCACGACACTCGGTAGCCGCAAGTAAAGCCGATTGGTGGTTCCCGATTAAACCCGGCACCGACATCGCACTCATCCTTGCCTGGATAAACGTGATCGTGAACGAAGAGTTGTACGACAAAGTTTACATAAACAAGTATGCGATCGGTCTGGATAAACTTAAACAAGCTGTTGTAAACAATACACCGAAATGGGCTTATCCGATAACTGGTATTAAAGCAGAATTAATTCGCGAGACTGCACGCGAGATGGCTCGCTACAAACCTGCAACCCTCATACATCCGGGACGCCACGTAACCTGGTATGGTGACGATTCACAACGAAGTCGCGCAATCGCAATACTTAACGCACTAATGGGAAGTTGGGGTCGAAAAGGTGGCTTCTTCTCTCCAGTAAGTCTGGATATTGCTTCATATCCCTATCCTGAATATCCTCATTCCGAAAAAGGGAAAGTTGATAACCCGAACAATAAATATCCATTCGCTCACGAAACTATTACAACGGGGATACGCGAAGCAACTATTTCAGGTAAGCCCTATCCTATCAAAGGCTGGTTTGTATATGCAACAAATTTGATGTTCACTTTACCTAATGAAGATGAGACAATCAAAGCAATCCAGAATTTAGATTTGATGGTAGTAGTAGAAACATTACCAAGTGAAATTACCGGGTGGGCTGACGTTGTTTTACCTGAAGCAACATATCTTGAAAGATATGACGACTTGAATGTGGAATTCTTTAAAGAACCATTTGTGGCGATTCGTCAACCCGTTTTAGAACCGGCATACGAAACTAAGCCGGGTTGGTGGATAGCAAAACGGTTAAGTGAAAAATTAGGACTTGAAAAATATTTTCCTTGGGAAAATATAGAAGATTATCTCGACACCCGACTCAAGAGGAGCGGTTACAGTATAGAACAGTTAAAAAAAGTCGGCTTAATTAAAGGCGACAGACAGCCAATCTATTTTGATGAAGGCGTCCCACCTGAATTTCCGACTCCGTCAGGGAAAATCGAATTATATTCTGAACAGCTTGCTGCATACGGTCTTGATCCTGTTCCTCGATATCGCAAACACGAAGAACCACCTCCCGGTTACTTCCGATTGCTTTTCGGAAGGAGTCCCGTTCATTCATTCGGTCGTACTCAATCGAATCCAATCCTTTTTGATATGATGAAAGAAAACGAGGTTTGGTTAAATAGATTTGTTGCCGATAAATTAGAATTGAAATCGGGTGATTATGTTGTACTCGTTAACCAAGAGGGAGTGCGAAGCAACAAAATTATGGTGAAAGCCACTGAACGGATTCGGCAGGATTGTGTTTATATCGTCCACGGTTTTGGACATACATCAAAAGGTTTTGTGCGTTCACGCGGACTTGGTGCAAACGATAACCAACTCGTTACCAAATACAAAATCGATCCGATAATGGGCGGTACTGCTCAGCATCTCAATTTTGTAACAATAGAAAGGGCTGCATAATATGGCACGATACGGTATGGCAATAGATACTACTAAATGTGTCGGATGTATGGACTGTGTGGTTGCTTGTAAAACTGAAAACAATGTTCCCGAAGGTTTGAATCGAGACTGGATTCAAACAATCGTTAAGGGTGAGTTCCCAAATTTGACGATGGAAATACTTAGTGAAAGATGTAACCACTGCACAAACGCTCCTTGTGTGAGTTGCTGTCCGACAGGTGCAAGTCATTATCACAACGGTGGAATTGTTCTGGTGCATCACGAATTATGTACTGGTTGCAAAGCTTGTATTGCTTCGTGTCCTTACGATGCACGCTTCATCCATCCCGAAGGATATGCTGATAAATGCACTTTCTGTGTGCACAGAGCTGAAGAGGGGAAAGACCCGGCTTGTGTTTCTGTTTGCCCCACCTATTGTATGACCTTTGGTGATTTAGACGATCCGAACAGTGAAATCAGTAAATTAGTAAATAGCAGAAATAATCACACTGTTATCCCTGAAGCCGGTACAAGGCCTAACATCTATTACTTGATAGGAGATAACAATGATTGAAATTACAAATACTCGTATGAATCATCTTATCGATCCATCTCTGTACATTTGGGGATGGGAAATTCCCGTTTATCTTTTTGCAGGCGGTATGGTCGCTGGGATGATGATAATATTGGGGTTCTTTTTTTTCAAAGGGAGAGAAAAAGAAGCTGATTGCGTCTGTGCCATACTGCCATTGTTAAGTATCATCATTCTATCTGTCGGAATGTTTGCTCTATTTTTAGACCTCGAATACAAACTTCACGTCTTTAGATTCTATACTACATTCATAATCACATCTCCGATGTCGTGGGGTTCGTGGATTCTGATTTTAGTTTATCCCCTACTGGTGGTCAGCTTATTATTACGGCCTCCGGAGTTTGTTGTTAAACTAATTCCTCAAATCGAACAATACTCAAATAAATTTAAATCAAATCGAAAATTGGTAAAGAGTGTGGGTGTCTTTAATATGGTTCTTGGTGCAAGTTTGGGAATCTATACAGGTGTTTTATTAAGCACATTCCAAGCTCGTCCTCTTTGGAATTCACCGATTTTAGCTTTACTGTTTTTAGTGTCTGGATTATCGGTTGCCGCTGCACTGGTTCATATGATTTCAAAATCTGTTTATGAGCGGGAGTTGTTGGCAAGAACTGATAATGCACTCTTAGTAACGGAATTATTTATAATATTTTTATTTATGATTGGGATGGTTACATCTACTAAAATTCATCAGGATGCAATAACATTATTGCTTGGAGGACAATACACCGCCGTGTTTTGGATATTTGTTGTATTGATGGGAATTATCATCCCCCTTATAATTCAATCGCTTGCGGTCAGTCATAAAGTTAAACACACAGCCGTCGCTCCACTATTTGTTATTATTGGTGGATTGATTTTAAGATTTGTCATTGTATATGCAGGACAATATAGTTCATGGTATTGATAATTAATTATTAAGGAGAAAAATTAATAATGGATCAAAATTTAATTAACGATAAACCAGTTAAGTATATGAATCCCTATTTAGCAGGAATCGGACTCGGTTTGGTTTTACTCGCATCATTTTTAGTTATGGGACGAGGACTCGGCGCGTCGGGTGCATTCTCGACACTTATCGCCGCAGGCACAAGCGTTGTAGCTCCTGAACACGCACAATCGAATGCATATTTTTCTGAATATTTAGGTGGATCGTTAGGCGAAACACTAAAAGACTGGCTCCTGTTTGAAGTGATTGGTGTCGTGATAGGAGGATTTGTATCTGGATTACTGGCTGGCAGAATAAAATTGAAAACGGATAAAGGTCCGAACATCAGTAACGGTAAACGATATTTATTCGCATTCATCGGTGGCGGATTAATGGGTGTCGGTGCGAAGATTGCTCGCGGATGCACGAGCGGACAAGCTCTAACAGGTGGCGCTTCACTCGCTTTTGGAAGCTGGGTTTTTATGATGATGGTTTTTACAGGCGGTTATATGTTTGCATATTTTATAAGGAGACAATGGAGATGATTACACCCTTATTTAAATTCGGATATTTTGGCGATGAGTTCAGTTTAATCGTCGCTGTGTTGATAGGGATTGGTTTCGGATTCTTTTTAGAGCGTGCCGGCTTCGGAAGCTCAACTAAACTTGCCGCCCAATTTTATTTCTATGATATGACAGTTTTAAAAGTTATGTTCACGGCTATTGTTACAGCTATGGTGGGATTACTTTACTTCGGTTGGCTCGGAATTCTCGATTTAACTTTAGTATCAGTAAACCAAACATATCTCGCTTCTCAAATCGTCGGTGGATTAATATTAGGTATCGGTTTCGTAATTGGTGGTTATTGCCCTGGAACTTCAGTCGTTGCCTGCGCTACAGGAAAAAAAGATGCAATGGTGTTTTTGCTTGGTGTTATCTTTGGAATATTTGTTTTTGGTGAGTTTAATACAATCTTCGAACCGTTAATGGAACTCACAGCGATGGGTCGTGTTTTGCTTCCCGATGTTTTACACTTGAGTTATGGCTTGGTAGTGTTCTTGGTAGTTTTAATGGCAATCGGGGCATTCACTTTAGCGGAATATGTAGAAAAAATATTAGCATTAAAAAAGGATAAATAATTATGTTTAGGAAAATATCTCTTAATAAAAAGCTCGCCGCATTTGCTATTATACTTGGATTAGTCGGTATACTCGCAGGTTCACCCAATGAAAGTTCAGCAGGAAAGCTCGACACAAATCAATTGGCTATAGATATTGCCAAACAATCGAATATCGTTGAACCGACTGATCTTGCAAAAAGCATAATCGAAGGAAACAACACTTTTCGTATCATCGATTTGCGAAACGAAAATGAATATGCTACTAACAATATAGATGGTTCTGAAAATATTCCTGTTTCTCAAATCAATAAAAGCGACTTGAAGAGGAATGAAAAGATTCTACTTTACTCAACCTCTGAGCTTGAAACTGCTCAAGCTTGGATGTTGCTTAAATCTAAAAATTACAAGAGTGTATATATGCTCAAAGGTGGATGGCGGAGCTGGCAGAAAGAAGTGTTAGGAATCGCAGAAGGGCAAACAGCCGCATCAGGGTCGCTCTTTGGCAACAAAGCCACAGATGAACCATCTACTGTTTCAGTTCCGTTGGGTAAAATCAAAGCTCCACCTGCATTGCCCGTAAAAAGTGGTAAAAGGAAAAAAGAAGGTTGTTGAGCCTCGTAATATTGCATCACAGGTTAAATTAAATTATATTTAAGCAATTAGTTCTTCAAATATTACTCCGAGTCTTGTTACCTAAGTCAAACGATATGGTAACAGACCAGTAAGCCGGTTACGGCTCCCCGTTCAATCATTACATATAATGAACGGGACGGGTTCACTGAGAAATTAGTGTGCCTCCCGTGTTTGGAAAGGAGAGATAAATATTTAATCATCGTTTCATTGAAACAATAAGACAATGATTCAATGATCACCTGAGTCAATTTTCCCCCTCCTTTCTATAAGCGATGGGGTTTTTTATTTCAATGCACAAGTTAAAAGTCAGAATGCAAAATTAAATTACGAATACAGAACGTCTAAAATCTAAAATCGAAAATCTAAAATTATTTTATCTCTAATGTTTCAACTAATAGACTCTTTTAATCGAAAGCATACATATCTTCGCATCTCTGTAACAGACAGATGCAACCTTCGTTGTAGTTATTGTATGCCACCGGCTGGCATCGAACTTAAAGAGCGGAATGAGATACTGACCTTCAGTGAAATTGAACGATTAGCAAAAATATTTGCCTATATGGGTGTGAATAAAATCCGACTTACTGGCGGTGAACCACTTGTGCGGAAAGATGTGCCGAAGCTTATCGAAAGATTGGCAAACATTCCTGGAATCCAAACTATAGGTATGACAACAAACGGAGTTTTGTTAAAATCTTTCGCTCATCAATTGAAACAATCAGGTCTAACCAATTTGAATATTAGTTTGGATTCTTTGCGTCCCCCGCGGTTTGGAATGATTTCAGGTAAACAACTTTTCGAAGACGTTATAGATGGAATCTATTCTTCGCTTGAAGCAGGTTTTCAATCGCTGAAATTGAATGTAGTAGTAATGGGAGGAGTCAACGATGATGAGCTACTTGATTTCGTTGAATTTGTAAGAGATAAACCGATCAATGTTCGGTTTATTGAGTATATGCCTTTCAAGTTCAACCAATGGAATCAGGCGAAATTCGTTTCATTCCGACAGATGAGGAAAACGATTAGCCAAAAATATTATTTGAAAAAAAATAAATCTTCTGAAGAAAACTCGGTGACGAAGGATTATTGGATTAATGGAGTAATGGGGGCAGTCAGTTTCATAACATCTATGTCTGACCATTTTTGCGGAAATTGCAATCGTATTCGCTTAACTGCCGACGGCTCAATAAAGTCGTGTCTGTTCCATCCTGCTGAAATAAATTTACGTTCAGCACTCCGTAGTGGAGACTCTGATGAAGTTATTGGAGAAATGATTCGTTCGGCTGTTCTGCAAAAACAATTTGAGCATCAAGCGTCTGAAGAATTAGTTAACATAGAAAATAGAAGTATGGTACAAATAGGTGGATAATAAAACATCGCGTTCTTTGCGTCTTGGCGAGAAATTATATCACGCGAAGGCGTTAAGATTGCAATGAGGAAAAAATCATGATAGATATTTCAAATAAAATTAAAACACTCAGGACTGCGGTTGCACAGGCAACACTCAAACTTAAACCCGAAACGGTAGAGTTAATCCATAAAAATAAAATTCCCAAGGGCGACCCTTTGCCTGTGGCCAAAGTTGCCGCTATACAAGCGGCAAAGAATACAAGTCAAATAATTCCTTATTGTCATCCGATTCCTGTCGATTTTGTTGGTGTTGAATTTAATATCGGAAAAGATTTTATAGAAGTTAATGTAACTGTGAAAGCAATCTACAAAACCGGTGTTGAGATGGAAGCTCTCACCGCTGCATCGGTTGCAGTTCTCACGCTTTACGATATGATGAAGATGTTGGATGAAACGATGAAGATTTCAGAAATCAAACTCATCAGCAAAACAGGTGGAAAGTCAGATTTTAAAACAGAATATGACCGTCCGATTCGTGCAGCAGTTTTGGTAATGTCGGACTCGATTTTTGCAGGTAAGAAAACCGATGCGTCGGGAAAATTTATCGTTGAACGTCTAAAAAAAGAATCTATCGACGTAGAGGATTACAAAATTATTCCTGATGAACTCGAAATAATTGTATCCGAACTTATCCGGTATTCAGACGATATGAAATTAGATTTGGTTGTAACATCAGGTGGGACGGGTTTCAGTCCGAGAGATTGCACACCAGAAGCTATGTTAAAAATTATCGAGCGTGAAGTTCCCGGAATTCCAGAGGCCGCGCGTTCATTCGGGCAGGAACGCATACCTTACTCGATGCTTTCGCGCGCCTCGGCTGGGTTACGAGGAAACACTTTAATTGTGAATCTCCCCGGTTCAAAAAAAGGTGTTGCCGAATCGCTCGATGCGCTGTTTCCCGGCCTGC
>JBBINX010000088.1:0-8557 GCA_037443685.1 Ignavibacteriales bacterium | reverse complement strand
CCTGCGCCTTTGCTAGAAATAAATTTTTATATAATTGCAATAATAGTTTTCTTTAGATAGTTTTCATTTATAGATGAAAATCTCTATTAATCTGTTTATATTCTTACAAAAATAAAATTATCTACTAAAATTTACCATCGATTACGAATTCAATTTGGTTTTCGCTAACTCGTTTTGTATAATTTATCAGCGGAATAGTAAACTTTATAATACTGACAAAAGATTTACATTTTAAATTGATAAAAAGGATTCCAGTTTTAAATTGATAAATATTTTTCTATGCCATATACACTCAAATCCGAATTTAAACCTAACGGCGACCAGCCAGAGGCAATCCAACAATTAGTGGAGGGAATCACTCGAGGCGACAAATATCAAACACTCCTCGGTGTGACTGGTAGTGGCAAAACTTTTACAATATCAAATGTAATCGCCCAGTTCAATAAACCGGTTCTGGTTATGTCGCATAATAAAACATTAGCCGCTCAATTGTATGCTGAATTCAAACAATTCTTTCCTAACAATCGAGTCGAATTTTTCATAAGTTATTACGACTACTACCAGCCTGAAGCATACATTCCTCAAACAGATACATTTATTGAGAAGGATTCTTCTATTAATGATGAAATCGACCGACTACGTCTGCGGGCAACAAGCGCACTAATGAGTGGTGATAAGAATGTTATTATTGTTGCTTCTGTTAGTTGTATTTATGGGTTGGGTTCGCCCGAAGAATGGATGAGTCAACTTGTTGAAATTAGAAAAGGCACCCGAATCGAAAGAAACCATCTACTTCGGAAATTGTTGGACATTCACTATCTTCGTAATGATTTTGAATTTATGCGGGGAACATTCCGTGTACGCGGAGATGTGATTGAAATATTTCCCGGTTACGAACAAACAGATGCGGTAAGAGTAGAAATGTTCGACAATGAAATTGAAAAAATCAAATATGTAAACTCATTAACAGGTGAAATAATTGGAGAAACCGATTTTGAGGTGATTTATCCTGCAAAGCAATTTGTAACATCGCTCGAAACAATCGCAAAAGCATTGCCACGGATCGAAATAGAATTGGAAGAGCGATTAAATGACTTGAGGTCGAGAGGAAAATTGATAGAAGCTCAACGCATTGAACAGCGTACACGCTTCGATATGGAAATGATGCGCGAAGTAGGGTATTGTTCAGGTATAGAAAATTATTCGCGCCACATTAGCAACCGGCCGTCAGGTTCACGTCCGTTTTGTTTGCTCGATTATTTTCCCGATAAACCTGATGGAAGTGGTAAAGATTTTATTCTCATAGTCGATGAGTCGCACGTTACTGTTCCGCAAATCGGTGGAATGTCGCACGGCGACAGGTCTCGAAAAAGTACGTTAGTCGAATACGGTTTTCGGCTTCCATCAGCTTTAGATAACCGTCCGCTTACTTTTACTGAATGGGAAGAAATGGTTGACCAAATTATTTTTGTAAGTGCGACACCTAGCGAATATGAATTAAAAAAATCGGGTGGAGTGATTGTTGAGCAAGTGATCCGTCCTACTGGACTCGTAGATCCGGAAGTGGAAGTCCGTCCAATCAAAAATCAAATTGACGACTTGCTTGCTGAAATCAGAGGTCGTGTAAAGAGTAAAGAGCGAGTTCTTGTTACAACACTAACCAAAAGGATGGCTGAAGATTTAACCGAATATCTTGCAAACCTCAAAGTCAAAGTTCGTTACATACATTCGGAAGTAGACGCGCTTGCGAGAGTTGAAACCCTGCGCGACTTACGTTTGGGGGATTTCGATGTGCTCGTCGGTGTGAACTTATTGCGCGAGGGCTTGGATTTTCCGGAAGTTTCATTAGTTGCAATTTTAGACGCAGATAAGGAAGGATTCCTGCGTTCTGAAACATCATTGATTCAAACAGCAGGAAGAACGGCTCGCAACGTGAATGGTAAAGTAATTTTGTATGCAGATAAAATTACCGGTTCGATGCAACGAATGATAGATGAAACTGCCCGCCGTCGAAGTAAACAGATCGAATATAATACGAAGCATAGCATCCAACCGAGAACGATTTATAAAACAGCTGACGAGATAATTGCCAGCACGGCTGTTGCAGATGTCAAAGCAGCGCGAGATGAAAGAAGAGAGCGAGCTAAAATTCCAATTATTGCCGAATCAATAATCCGCTATCTTACGAAAGAACAACGTGAAGATTTAATGAGAGAATTATATAAATCAATGCGTGCAGCGGCTAAAGACTTAGAGTTTGAGCGTGCAGCACAGTTGAGAGATGAAATAGAAAGATTGGAAAAATTGAAATAAAAAATTATGATTAGATCATTTTATCATTGTTTCATTGATGCAATGAATAAATCAAAAAATGAAAATAATCCAAATCTCAATTCATATCAATGCTAATAATGCAAAAATTATACAAATTGTCAGTCGTTCCACTTCGTGATTTTATTTTTCCACCACTGTGTTATTTATGTAATTTACGGCTTCAAGAAAACGAGGACCGCGTATGTAATATTTGCTGGTCAAGCTTCCCTGAAGTTACAAAATCGCATCCAGTTTACAACGAACTGATAGAACAATTTAAATCGGGCGGTATAGTACAAGGGCTAACAACTTGTTTCTTGTTTGAAAAGGAAGGAAAGCTTCAAGAAGCAATTCACTTATTAAAATACCGGAATCTCAGATCATTTGGAGAAAAATTGGGGAACGAAATAGGGAAGAGGATAATGTTCGATTCGATTCAGGAAAAGGTCGATTATATTACACCCGTGCCACTCCACAAATTAAAAATTAGGGAGAGAGGATACAATCAGAGCGATTATATATGTAGAGGGATATCTCAAATCATAAAGAAAGAATTTATAAACGATATAATTTTTCGAAAAAGATACACACAATCCCAAACGAAATTGAATTTAGATGAAAGAAGACTAAACGTTACCGATGCTTTCGGTTTGAATCTGAAACGCAGTAACTTTATCAGGGGGAAAACGATTCTCCTCGTCGATGATGTAATTACTACCGGTTCGACATTAGAAGCAGCAGCAAAAGTATTAATTGATAATGGAGCAACGTCTGTATATGTAGCATCTGCAGCAGCCGCAAAATAACAATCCCCCGAAGGGTCCGAGCGTGCGACCCACTTCCTATTAAAGTGAGTCGCACTGTCTCAACTAATTAACTACAAGTAGCGTGCACTTGAAAAGAGGTTAATACTTACCTAACTAATAACATTTTTCTAACCTGTGTTATCGCGCTGCTCGGTTTTTTTATATCAGAAAATTCAAATTTTATCAAATAAACACCGCTCACCACAGGATTACCAGCATTGTCTGTGGAATTCCATTCGATGGTTTTATATCCTGCATCCTGCACAGAATTAACTAATGACTTAACTTCTTGTCCTAGAATATTAAATATGTTTATTGAAACCCCGCTTTCAACCGGTAATCCATACATTATAGCAGTTGTCGGGTTGAAAGGATTCGGATAATTCTGAAAAATTGAATATTCTTTTGGTAATACTTCGATTTCTGATGGAACAGAAACAATTGTTACAGATGCTTCATTACTCGAATCCGAAATAGTAAAACTATTCGCAGCAAAAACACGGTATGTATACGCATTCCCGTATTCGACTGTCGTATCAGTATAAGTTACCTGATCAGTAGATACTGAATCGATGATTGAGTAATTACCGCCTGTGAGTTTCCGAATTATAAAATATTTACTCTCATTAGCCGACCTATCTCTCCAAGTCAAACTTACGTGTTGTACGGGTAAAAGCGAAACTTTTAAACTATCTGGTGGATTTAATCTCGTAAAGAAAATCCTAGGTGGCGAGTAAGTACTTGTGGCAACCGTGTTCTTTGAATTTACCCGCCAGTAATATCGTTTTCCATCCCCCAGTCCTGTTATTTGCCGGGTAGTATCTGTAATCGTTGAGTCGTTCAGAACTAAACTTGAAAAAATAATATTATTCGAAACCTGTAATCTGTAACTGATTGCATTTTCAGCTTTATTCCAAATAAATGTAAAAGTTAGCGGTAAGTTCATCTGGTCGGAAGTCGGAAACACGAGTGTTGGGATGGCAGGAGGCGCCAGTTGTGTAGTGAATGATCTTATTTGTGACCAGCCACCCATACCGCCGCTGTTTTTGCCCCTTACCCGCCAGTAATATTTTGTAATATATGCTAAATTTTGGGCAGTAGTATTTAATTCTTTTATTGAATCCTTTTGAAAAACAATATTCGAGAATGATGAATCCGTAGCGATTTGGATTTGATAACTCATACCTCTGCTTGCATGATTCCAGCGAAGCGGTATATCAATCCTAACCCCTGTTGTATCATGTGCGGGAAATGTGAGTAATGGAGATGCGGGGGGTTGGATTACTATTCCAGAGATTATTAGTGAAAAATCTTGAAAATTATTTGTTAAATTTCCTTTGTGGTTTACTGTAACTATGTACACCCCAGGTGTCGGAGTTAAGATTTCTATTTGTTCCACGTTATCTCTGAAGTTATCACTTTTTATCGCGGCTGACGAGGGATCACTCGGTCTAAGAACCCACGGCATATAAGTAACTGCTCCCGGTCCTGTGATTCTTATATCCAAATCGTTGACAAGCATGAGATTAGGTGGATTTAATGAGACAGGTGGCGGAGTGCCAGGTGGGTCAATCCAACAAATTGTTGCTTTTAATGGTTCTAAGCCGTTTGATGTTACTTGAAATTGTATCGAACTCCCTTGGTTTATTCTAAGTTGTCTTATTAAAGTATCTCCGCCAACTTCAGCCGAAAGCCTCATTAATTGCGATGCTTTGAAAGTGTTTAGTAATCCCCAGCCGAAAGTATAATCAGGACCTGGATTCCAACCGGCTTCATCGGCAGTGTGAATCATTAAACCTTTCATTGTTGAAGAACGAAAAGGAAGACCTTTCCCGTATAGAAGTTCTTGTAGTTCCAATAATAGTCCAACGGAACCTGAAGTGTTAGGCGAAGACATGGATGTTCCGCTTAACGAAACGTATGCAGCATCTGAAGTATTACTTGCCGAATAAAGACTAACACCATTAGCGACGAGGTCAGGTTTAATTCTACCGTCATCCGTTGGTCCCCAACTGCTAAAAGTCGACATCGAAACACTGGCAGGTCCACTATAACCTGTGGGTATATCATTAACAGCACCTAATGCCAAAGTATTTTTGGCGATACCGCGAGCATCACCAATACAATCGTAACCAAATTGACCTCCGTCTGGATTTCTTGTTGTAGTTGATAACACCCACCCACCATCCTGAACCCAATGTTGTACACCAGCTGCGGGCCCAGTATCTTCACGATCATTTCCTGCACTTTTAACTACTAATATATTTGGTGCATTGAAAAGAAAATTATCCCAATTTACCGAGCTATTATCGTAAAAACCAAACTTATAATCTTCGACTTGACTAATCGCAAGGTTTCCGAACCATGCCCATCTATTGTCGCTAAAGTAATTCCATCTCCATCCAGCGATTGTACCATAAGAATGATTGGATACCTTCAATCCAGCCGCTGCTGCGGCGCTAATTTCGCTCAAGTCATTACCTGAGTCATAGGAATCAATTTTTCCATTGAACGACATACCCTTTGCATTTGCATCGATTCCTCTTCCTATCATCGTCCCGGCTACATGAGTAGCGTGTTGTGTAACGTTTGATGCGCCGTCTCGGACCGTGATCCTGCCGTTATACTCTTGGTGAGTTATTCTAGGGATACCACCAGCTTCCCATAATCCTAATAATTGATCATTACCAGATAAAGGGAATCCGTAAAAGTTATCGGGCCAAACTTTATCTGTTGAAACTGTTCTCGCGGCGACCAAGTTGTCTGTTGCATCGTAAATAAACCTGCCATCCTCAAAACCTTGAAGTACGATTATACTTCCATCTTCATATTCTTTTCGTATAGGTACTTTGTATATAATTGCAAGCGATTCTGCCAACTGTCGGTTTGCTCGCCATTCTGCGTCTTTTTGTTTAGAGAAATCTAAAAGCCATTGCTTTTGACTTTCGGTCTGACTATAGAGATCTGATAAAATTACTAAAAAAATAATTATCAAAGAAAAAAGTTTAAAAAAAAGTTTCATGAAATATACCTTTCATATTGAATAAACAAATTGTAAAAAGTTCACCTAACTATATATTATAATGAATTGTTCAAGAATTATCAAATAAATTTGAAAAAATATTGCATACATAGAGATAATATTGTAAATTTGAAATAAAAGAAAATTATTTATATGAAATCTCTACAGATTCAACATCCCGCGCCGATTGAATATAATCCTCTTAAAATGGTTGAGAGTAATACTCTTGTACCAAAGGCGAGTCAAATTTTAATTCAAATTCATGCTTGCGCCATTTGTCATACCGATTTACACATAATCGAAGGCGAATTACCACAAAAAAAATCACCGCTCGTACCCGGCCATCAGATTATTGGGATTGTTAAAGATATTGGACAAAACGTAACAAATCATAAGATAGATGATAAGGTTGGGGTGCCTTGGCTTAACTCCACCTGCGGTGTTTGCGAATTTTGTTCGACTGAAAAAGAAAATTTATGTAACGACGCTAAGTTTACCGGTTACGATGTTGATGGAGGATTCGGCGAATATATAGTAATTAATGAAAATTTTGCTTACAAGATACCAGAAAAATTTTCGAGTGTAGATGCAGCGCCATTATTATGCGCCGGTATAATTGGATTTCGGGCATTAAGATTAAGCAAAATAAAACCTGGTCAGAGGTTGGGTCTATACGGATTTGGTGCTTCTGCTCATATTGCGATACAAGTTGCAAGGCATTGGGGATGCGATGTGTTTGTTTTTTCACGCAGCGAACAACATAGAAAACTTGCCGAACGATTAGGCGCTGTATGGACAGGAACTGCTGATGAAAAACCTTCTGTTGCTTTAGACAGTGTAATAAGTTTTGCACCAGTTGGTGATATCGTTCCTAAAGCTCTAAGCGTTTTGCACAAAGGCGGGACTCTCGCACTTGCAGGAATTTATCTAAGTCCAATTCCGCAGGTCAACTACGATTTATTGTATTACGAGAGAACAATCCGCAGTGTAGCAAACAGCACACGTCAGGACGCGATTGATTTTTTGAAACTCGCTGCTGAGATTACAGTCAAGACTGAAGTGGAAGTATTCCCGCTTGAAGAAGCAAACCGAGCACTTCAATTGCTAAAAGCGAGTAAGATAAATGGAGCGGGTGTGTTAGTCATAGGATAATGATAAGAAAAATTGATCATGAAAACTCTAAACTTCGTCATATTCTTTGGTATTTTTTTCACAATCTATGGATTGATAAATTACTATATCTTTATCAGAGGGTTACATGCTATCCCACAGAATTCATCAATTCGGATTTATTATATCATTTTATTTTTAATCCTCTCCCTCTCATATATAGCAGGCAGATTGCTCGAGCGAGTTTGGTTATCGCCGGTGAGCGATGTGTTAATCTGGACTGGCTCTTTCTGGCTTGGCGCTATGTTGTATTTTATTATAGCTCTTCTCTTCATAGATATTTTAAGATTAGTGAATCATTTTATAACTATTTTCCCATCATTTATAATAGCGAATGTTGCGCACACAAAACAGTTCATTGCTTATTCGATAACTCTGTTTGTTCTTATCATTGTCTTGATAGGGTCTATTAATGCCAATTCTCCGAGAATTAAAACTCTAAACCTGACAATTCCGAAAAAAGTACAATCCGTAAAGTCACTGAATATTGTAGCTGCTTCCGATATTCATCTTGGTACGATTATCGGTAAACATCGTTTCGATAACATAGTAAGTAAGATAAATTCACTTCACCCGGACATCGTACTCCTTGCAGGGGACATTGTAGATGAGGACGTAACATCTGTAATCGATGATAATATTGGAGAGAGCTTGAAAAATATCAAATCGAAGTTCGGTGTATTCGCTGTTACGGGTAATCATGAATATATTGGAGGTGTAGAACAATCTTGTCGCTTTATGACGAAGAACGGTATTAATGTAATTCGCGACAGCAGTGTTTTTATTAACGACATTGTTTATTTAGTCGGAAGGGAGGACCGAACAATCAACCGGTTCACCGATAGACGAAGAAAAACGTTGGAAGAATTGATGACGTCTGTAAACATAAATTATCCTGTAATCTTGATGGATCACCAACCAATTGGTTTGGATGAAGCTGTTGAAAATAAAATTGATTTGCAAATATCAGGACACACGCATAATGGACAGTTATGGCCCCTTAATTTTATCGCAGAAGCAATATACGAAATTAGCTGGGGTTATAAGAAAATTGACGATACTCAGTTTTACATTTCTTGTGGCGTTGGCACATGGGGACCACCCATAAGAACTGGGAATAGACCGGAGATAGTGAATATCATATTAGAATTTGAATAGATATGAACATATAGCAGGGAGTGTTGAGCGGGAGATTGATGTAATGGGAAAAAGGATTGATAGATGCAATTTGTTCATTGATTCAATG
>JBBINX010000087.1:0-8842 GCA_037443685.1 Ignavibacteriales bacterium | reverse complement strand
GGGTCAACGAGTTCTCAGTCAGTGACTGAGGCGCTATGGGCGCAAAATCTCGTCGCTCCGATATGTATTATGTGAATTGAATAACGACCTCGTGTTTTGTATTTTTAGCGTCAAGATTGCGAGTTTCTCACCGATGGTAGAAAACTGCATCCTAAAAATAAAATTGATAAGTTTTTACTGAGCTAAACTAAAGAATTGAGAAATTTGAAAATATTAATAGTAGAAGATAATCCTGCACATCTAAAAATTTTGCAGTATGTATTAAATCGTAGTAAATTAAACGCAAATTATTATTACGCACACGACGGGCAGGAAGCGTTGGATTTTTTATATAGAACTAACTCATTTGCATCTCAACCGCCCGTTCCGACACCTGACCTCATTTTATTAGATCTTAATCTTCCTAAACGGGACGGACGAGAAGTTTTACAAATAGTAAAAGAAGACAACAACTTGAAAGAAATTCCGGTAGTTATCGTCAGCACCTCTGACCGCGAAGAAGATTTGAACTTTGCATTTTCTAATGGAGCAGCAGCATACATCAGTAAATCTGTTGGTTTTGAAACCTTTAAAAACCAGATAGCTGATATAACAAAGCACGCAAAAAGTTAGAATTTCTAAAATCTATTGAAAATCTGAAAAAAAGTTCAGATCCCAAAAACAAAATACAAATATACTTCAATTATCAAAATTCAAAAAACACATCGGAATGTTTGATTTGTAATTTTTTTGAAATGTGATGCTTGATATTTGAGATCGTAGATGTAGCCTATTGTTTATTAACAGATATTTCCTCCACATTTCTATTTCTATTTTTGTTATATTTCATAAATTTTATTATTATATCACAACAAGAAGAGATATGACGAATTACATCATCGCGATAATAGGAAGACCGAATGTCGGGAAATCAACTCTTTTCAATAGGATTATTGGACAGCGAGATGCTATCGTGAACGAAACTGCAGGTGTTACACGCGACCGGCATTATGCTGAGACTGAGTGGACTGGAAAATCTTTTACACTCGTGGATACTGGTGGTTATATACCAAAAGCTATCGATATTATCGAAAAAGCCATTCGCGAGCAAGCCCAAATCGCTATCGAAGAAGCTGATTCAATCATCTTTTTGTGTGATGTAAAAGAGGGTGTTACTCACCTTGATGTTGAGATAGCTCAAATTCTTCGAAAATCAAATAAAAATATTCATCTTGTAATCAATAAAGTTGATAGCGATAAGTTAGAATCTCAAACCGCTCCTTTTTATCAACTCGGAATCGGGGAGCCGATCGCTCTATCAGCATTAGTTGGAAGAAAAATTGGCGACTTTCTCGATATCGTAACTGAAAGTATACCGAAGCTTGAAAAAATTGAAAAAGATGAGCGGCTCCGACTTGCAGTTGTTGGTAAACCAAACGTCGGTAAATCTTCATTTGTGAATGCTTTGTTGGGTTACGACAGAACTATAGTTACTGAAATACCGGGCACTACACGTGACCCAATCGATTCTATCCTAAAATATTACGGTGAAGAAATATTGTTAATCGATACTGCCGGTTTACGTCGTCGGAGTAAAATAAAAGAGAATATAGAATTTTACAGCACATTACGAACAATAAAGAGCATCGAACGTTGTAACGTAGCTTTACTTTTGATCGACGCAAAACAAGGTATGGATAAACAAGATTTACATATTGTCGAAAAGGTAGCTGCCCGCAAGCGTGGTATGATTGTATGTATAAACAAATGGGATTTGATCGAAAAAGATGAACACACTGCGAAAATATTTGAAAAATCCCTTAGAGCATTGCTTCGACTTTATGATTATGCACCCATTATATTCATATCGGCACAAACAAAACAACGAATTTTTAAAGTCATCGAGTTAGCAAAAGAAGTATTTCAACAACAACAGCATCGAGTCTCAACAAGCAAACTAAATAACACACTTCTTGAAATCATCAAGAGGAATCCACCATCGTCACCCTCGGGGAAAGAGATTAAAATAAAGCACGTAATTCAGGTTAAAACAAATCCCCCGGTGTTTTCTTTCTTTGCTAATGAACCTACATTAATTCAACAAAATTACATTAGGTTTTTAGAAAACAAAATTAGAGAGAATTTTGGTTATATTGGAGTACCGTTAACTTTAAATTTCAAACGCAAATGAAAAAGAGACAAATTGTTGTAGTAGGCGGAAAAGCAGCAGGACCAAGCGCAGCTGCAAAAGCTGCTCGCATCAATCCTCATGCCGAAGTAATACTGCTCGAAGCAAGTGAAACTATTTCTTACGGCATTTGTGAAATTCCGTATCTTATTAGTGGTGAGATTAAGGACGAAGCGAAGTTAGTTATATTTGACGCGGAAAATTTTTCACTCCAAAAAAGTGTTACAGTAAAAACTCTTCATAAAGTCGAAAGGTTAATACCAAACAAACGAAAATTAGTTGTTAGGGATTTGAACACAAGCGAGTTAAAAGAATTCAAATATGATAAATTGATTATCACGACAGGTGCAAGACCCAAAAAGTTGAATATTGCCGGTGAAGACTCAAGAAATATTTTCTCAGTTCGTTCACGCGAGGATGCAAGAAATATTCTGAGGTACCTCGAGTCCGAAAATCCTAAAAAAGTCGCCATTATAGGTGGCGGATTTGTCGGTATAGAGATGGCTGAAGCATTCAGGAAATTAGACAAGGAAGTTACATTAATCCATCAGTTTTCACTCCCACTTGAAGTTTTGGAAAATGAAACAAGTGAATTTGTTCTGAAAGAATTGACAACGAACGGTGTAAACTTCATCGGTAACGCTAAAACCGAAGCTTTTATTAAATCCCCAAAAGGAAAAGTAGAATATATTATCACAAATAAAGGAACAATCGAAACCGACTTGGTAATTGTTGCAATTGGGGTAGAACCGAACGTAGCTTTTGCAAAAAACACCGGTTTGAGATTAGGTAAATCTGGTGCTCTCTTGGTAAATAATCTGCAACGCACAAGTGACGATAATATTTTTGCTGCAGGTGATTGCTGCGAAGTGAAAAATATCGTCAGTGGTAAAATGTCGTACATACCTTTGGCTACCATTGCAGCCCGGGCGGGTCGAGTTGCTGGTGAAAATGCGGCTGGCGGAAATACTAAATTTGAAGGCGCTATTTTCTCAACTGCAGTCAGAGTATTCAACCTTGAAGTTGCAAGAGTTGGTTTAAGTTCTGCTGAGGCAATAAAAAATTATAAAATCGTGACTGAGATAATCGTATCTGACTCGATAATTCCATTTTTGCCGGGGAATAAAAAAATAACTCTAAAATTAATAATTGATCAAACAACAAAACAGATAATTGGCGCCAATATTTTTGGTGAAGCAGGTGCTGCTTTGCGTGCTAATACATTAGCTATCGCAATTCAAAATAAAGTTTGTATTAAAGATCTTGCTAATTCCGATTTAATTTATTCTCCACCATTTGCGCCGCTATGGGATCCTATTCTTGTTGCTGCAAATCGTGTAGTGAAGAGACTATAAAACTTTTTAAGGAAAACCAATGTCAAAATCAATCAATAAAAATGTCGTCGTAATTGACCATCCTTTGTTAAAGCGTGATTTAACGTTATTGCGGGATAAAAATACGCCGAGTTTTCAATTCAGAGCAATTCTTCGCCGCGCTGCTGGTTTAATGGCTTATGAAGTCACAAAAGATTTGCACTTGAAAGAATATTCGATTTCTACTCCACTCGAAAAAGCAATAGGTTATGCCATTCAGGATAATGTTATCTTGGTTCCAATATTGCGTGCTGGTTTAGGATTGGTTGGCGGTTTTGTAGAATATTTACCCGATGCTCGTGTCGGCCATATTGGTTTGTATCGAAATGAAGAAACTCTCAAACCTGTTGACTATTATTTTAAATTTCCGAAAAATATAAAAGATGCGGTTATACTAATACTTGACCCGATGTTAGCGACTGGTGGAAGCGGTGCAGCGGCTGTAACATTCTTAAAACAGAAGGGAGCCCAAAACATACGCTTCATAAGTTTAGTCGCTTCTCCTGAGGGAGTGGAAACACTCCATTCGATGCATCCGGATGTGAAGGTTTTTGTTGTGTCGTTAGACAGAGGTTTAAATCAAAAAGGTTACATATTACCTGGTTTGGGTGACGCTGGTGATAGAATATTTGGAACTGGTGAATAATTCAAACAGTTATATGATTAGAGATAATGCGTTCGGGTTTATATAAAAAAAAGTTAGAAGATTTGCTGGCGATTTGCCAAAAAAATCTCCGCACAGTCAACGAAGATTTGATTCGTAGGGCTTTCGATTTTAGTTTGGCAGCCCATAAACAAGACTTACGTGCATCGGGTGAACCTTACTTCAACCATCCGTATGAAGTAGCCCTAATAGTCGCAAAAGAAATTCCTTTAGACGATATTTCGGTAGCTGCTGCATTACTACACGATGTAGCAGAAGATACAGATTACGAGATTAAAGACATCAAGCAGGAATTCGGTCAAATCATTGCAGAGATAGTGGATGGTGCGACAAAGATAACAGACCTATTCCAAAGCCACGAAGTAACGAAAGCAGAAAGTTTCCGGAAAATGTTACTCTCGATGGTAAAAGATATACGTGTGATGTTAATTAAATTCGCAGACAGATTGCACAATATGCGAACACTCGAATATTTACCTGAACAGAAACGAGGAAGAATTGCAAAAGAAACCCTTGATATATACGCACCTTTTGCTCACCGTTTCGGTTTAGCAAAAATAAAATGGGAATTCGAAGATTTAGCTTTCAAATATCTCCAATCTAATGATTACGAATTTGTTTCGCGAGCGATTAGGGCGAAACGCCGTGAGCGTGAAAATTATATCAAAAAATTTATTTCACCTATCGAAAAAAAATTAAAAGAAGAAGGGTTAATTTTCGAAGTAGAGGGCAGGCCTAAACATCTCTATAGTATCTGGACTAAAATGCAAAAACGTGAAAAATCGATTGACGACCTGTACGACCTCTTTGCAGTGAGAATTATTTTGGATACTGAAAACAAAAATGATTGTTTTGCTGTTTACGGTATAATTTCAGAGATTTATCTCCCCTTGCCCGAACGATTCAAAAATTATATATCTCTCCCCAAAAAAAACGGATATCAGTCTATTCACACAACTGTTGTCGGACCCGACGGTAAGATGGTAGAAGTACAAATTCGTACACGCGCGATGCACGAAATCGCCGAGCGTGGTGTTGCAGCACACTGGAAGTATAAAGAAGGTACTACCGAACTTGAATCGGATATGGATAATTGGCTCGATTGGGTGAGAGAAATGTTCGAGCAGACTTCCGAAGAATCTACCGCACGACAATTGATTGATAGTTTTAAATTAAATTTGTATCAAGATGAGATTTACATTTTCACACCTAAAGGTGATTTGAAAATACTTCCTAAGGGAGCAACACCGGTTGATTTTGCTTTCGATGTGCATTCAAAAATCGGATTCCATTGTATCGGAGCAAAGGTGAACGGGAAGATCGTCTCTTTAGACTACCAGTTGAGCAGTGGTGATCAAATTGAAATTATTACTTCTAAAAACCAAACACCCAATAAAGATTGGGAACAATTTGTAGTAACACAAAAAGCAAAATCGCATATTAAAAAATGGTTTAAAGATGAACAGCGAAAACAGATCTTAGAAGGCAGGGCGATTTGGGAAAAACGTATGAAGAAACACAAACTGCACTTTAATGAAGATGTTTTTACTAAACACATTCAAGAAATCACTTTTGCTAAAAGTCTTTCAGAATTTTATATCGGTATTTCGACGTTAGAGATCAATCCCGATACTGTGGCGCATGAAATTGCAGAGAGAATAAAACATCCCGTCAGCGTTGCAACAAAAGCTGTACAGAAAGAAACTGTTTTCGAAAAATTTATAGAAAGTGCACGTAACTTTACAAGCGGGATTAAACTGTTTGGAAGCCAAGATAATTATCTTCACAATTTTGCAAAATGTTGTAATCCTATTCCCGGTGATGAAATTATAGGTTACGTAACCGTAGGTGAAGGTATCAAAATTCATAGGAAAAATTGCTTAAACCTCTTGAACATAATTGAATCGGATCCTAATCGGATGGTAGAAGTCGATTGGCCCAAGACTGACGGTGTCGAATTTTCATCTGCGATTAAAATCGCAGGCAATGACCGTCCAGGATTGCTAAACGATATTACAAATGTTATATCTAGTTATCAAAACACGAACATAAGAGGTATTGATATTGGCACCAGGGACAATTTGTTTGAAGGAACTATCATTCTAAATGTTAAGGACCTAGAGCACCTGCACCATTTGCTGGAAAAAATGAAAAAAATTAAAGGGGTTGAATATGCAGCCCGCCTCGGACACTAATGAAAGACAAATTTGAAAAGAATATTAGGCATTGACTACGGGACGAGACGAATTGGTGTTGCTGTAAGTGATCCTTTCCGAATAATTGCTCAAGGTATCGAAGTGATTATGAATACACCAGTTTTTTTTAAGAAAATTAAAACGATAGCAGAAAAATATGACGTCGAAGCTATTGTTGTCGGGTTTCCTTATAATCTTAAGGGTGAGGCTGGGCAAAGTGCAAAAGAAGTGAATGTTTTTATACAACAATTGAAAACCGCTACAAACATTCCAATCATAGAATGGGATGAAAGGTTCACCTCCGCTGTTGCACATCAAACTCTAATTGAGATGGGTGTGAAACGAAAACAGCGGCAAAATAAATCCACTATCAATCAGATGGCTGCAGCGTTAATTCTCCAGAGTTATTTAGATTCGGTAGTCAAAGCTTCTCTAATTAAAAAATAAACTTTCGGATTACAAAACGATGTTGTATAAATTAATCGCATGGGTTTGGAAAAATAAAATCAAATCGTCGATTTATCTTATAATTATGTTTATTGTTTTTGATTATTTTTCGTTACCAGGATATAGCATTGAGAAGCTCGTTGAGGTAAATCCTTTGGTTACAGCATTGATGCAGCAACGACACAATGAAAATGAAGATGTCGGAAAGAAAAATACACCCATTCAGAATTGGGTACCAATAAATCGAATATCCGAGCATTTGATACACGCAATTATCGTGGCAGAAGATGGCACATTCTACGAACACGGTGGAGTTGATTGGTTTGAAGTTCGAGAATCAATAGAAAAAAATTTAGAAAAGGGGAAAACTGTACGCGGTGCCAGCACTATTACTCAGCAACTAGCAAAGAATTTATATCTTTCTACATCGAAAGATCCGTTGCGAAAATTAAAAGAATTAATTATTACGCTGAGGATGGAAAGAATTCTAACAAAACAAAGAATTTTAGAAATATATTTAAACGTGATCGAGTGGGGCGAAGGTATTTATGGTGTGGAGGCGGCGTCACAAAAATATTTTGGCAAACCCGCATCGATGTTGGAACGTTGGGAAGCGGTGCGCTTAGTGGCTGTTGTACCGAATCCATTAAAGCACAAACCTACAGAACAATCGCGGTGGTTATATTTTCGAACTAAAGTTGTTTTAGATCGGATGGAAGCAAGAGGATGGTAAAATGAATCTGCATGATGTAAAAATGATAATCGGAGAAGGAGAGGGATTTGAGCTTGAGTTTAAACGCCGAATTTCATCCCCAGAGAAAATAGCCCGGACAATCATATCTCTTGCAAATACTAAAGGAGGTTACATCCTCTTCGGTGTTGACGACGACGGCTCTATCGTTGGAGTTGATAGTGAAAAGTCGGAGTTAGAGTTGATTGAGATTGCTGCTCACGATTTTTGCGATCCACCTATAGAACCAGACATCGATATCGTACCGTTTGATAGACGGGATGTTATCGTCTGTTATGTCGCTGAGAGTAAGATAAAACCACATTATTATTTAGGTGAAAATCATAACGAAGAAAAAGAGAACACAAGGGTCTATATTCGAGTCAACGATAAAACTATGATGGCAAGTAAGGAGGTTGTAAAAATTTTGAAAGATGAAAGCCCTGAAGCTCCTCCGCTGAAACTATCGATAGGTGAGAATGAAAAGTGGCTGTTTAAATATTTAGAAGAAAAACAAAAAATCAGCGTAAGAGAACTCGGGAGGTTAGTGAACGTCTCGGATAGAAGAGCTTCGAGAATACTCGTCAGGCTCGTGCGTGCCGGTGTGCTTCGTATCCACACGCACGAGAAGCAAGAATATTTTACCCTCGCCTACGACATCACGTATTAAGTATCTTCACTAATTCAAAAACTGCAATCCCATAAGCTACAGCAGCATTCAGACTCTGTTTTAACCCAAACATCGGAATATCAATAGCCATATCGGCAAGTCCGATTATTTCTTTTGATACGCCGGTGATTTCGTTACCGACAACGAGGCAAAGGGGAAAATCGTTTTTCGTGATTTTAAAGTATGGCTGGCTTTCAGTTGTGTGCTCGAGTAAGCATATTTTTATTTTTTCAGATTTTAATTTTTCGATTGCTTCAATAGGGTTCTGGCAATATTCCCAAGGAACAGTTTCTGTTGAATCAAGAGCGGTTTTGCTGATTTCTTTTCTCGGTGGGTGCGGTGTATATCCCGTTAAAATTAATTTTGAAATACGCGCGCCGTCAGAAGTACGGAATATCGAGCCGACATTGTAAAGACTTCTAACATTATCTAACAAAACATAAAGGGGAAACCGTGGCTCGTTTATAAGCTGTTCCTTAGTAAATCTGAACTGTGCTAATTCTGAATGTGTCAATTTTCTCATAATTGATTTTAATATATATAATTTAGACTAACAAATTCAAATTGGGTGTTAGTGAATTTGTTTATCTCTAAAA
>JBBINX010000086.1:0-8860 GCA_037443685.1 Ignavibacteriales bacterium | reverse complement strand
TCAAATAAAAACCAAATTAAAAATAAAAACAGCGCAAGCCACATAATAGTTTTGCTGTATTGGATCTGACGCAATGGATACAATAGGAATAATATTGCAAACAAGATTATAAACGGAGATATAACCGACTGTATGAAAAATAATAATAGTCCGACCAACAATCCTGCTCCGATGAAAACAATCGTACTAAGCTTATCTAAATTTAAGTTATCCATATTTTAATTACCTGTATGTCCAAAACCGCCGCTACCGCGTTCGGTATCGTTTATCCGATCCACTTCATCCCATTCTATCCTTACATAAGGGGCAACGACTAACTGAGCGATCCGATCTCCATTTTTAACAACAAAATTTTTATCACCTAAATTTTTTAAAATTACTTTAATCTCGCCTCTGTAGTCCGAATCGATGGTGCCGGGCGAATTTAAAACTATAATATTATGTTTAATCGCTAACCCGCTTCGTGGTCTCACCTGTGCTTCGTAACCATCAGGAAGTTCAATTTTTAAACCTGTTGGAATTAAATACGAATCGTTTGGTTTAAGGATAACGTCGCTATTTAAGGTGGCACATAAATCCATACCCGCTGAACCGGGTGTAGCGTAACTTGGAAGGGTAACTTTTTCGCCGAATGGATCTACTTTTGTTACAGGAATTTTCATTTTTTGTGTATTTTTTCACAAAATATACTGGAAATATTTATTAGATACAAACGAAACAAAAAACTTGATATTTGATATAAAACTTTATATCTTTACTCCAAATTATATTATTTTCAATATGTAACAAAGGGCAGCATATGGCAACAGAAACGGTATATACAGATAAACGTGAAGCAGTCTCAAAATTTTTGAAGGAAGCTGATTCATTCATAAAGGTAAAAAATTTTGAGGCAGCTTCAGAGCTTGTTCAACGAGCAAAGGCAGTTGATCCGTCCAATCCTTATGTTCTGGCTTTTATAGAAAGGATCGAATATTTTAAAACGGATAGTACTTCCCAGCCCAAAATGGGTATTGTAAATATCAAGAATATAAAAGAAGAAGCGATTGAAAAACTTGAAGAACCAAAAGTAACCAAGACAGATAATTTGAAAGACAATATTGAAAAAGAGTTCCAAGCTAAATTTAAAGAGGAATTAGTTAAAGTCGAAAAAGCAGTTGCAAAAAAATTAGAACAAGAAAAACAACGATTTGAACAGGAACGTATCAAGCTAGCACATCAATTTGAAGAACAAGTAAGTAATACAAAAAACAAAATTGAACAAGAATATCAGAATAAATTAGAAACGGAATTAGTTTCTACCGAGCAGAGACTTCGCGACCAGTTCCACGCTGAACAATCTTTTTTAGAGACTGAAATGAAGCAGCGTCTTGAATTAGAATTCCAATCAAAAATCCAAGCAATTCAATTAGAACTCGAAAATAAATCCAAAATTTTATTAGAAAACGAACATAATGCCTCTCTAGAACGGGAGAAAGAACTAACATTACAATTTGAGGAAAGGCTTAAAACCGAAATTGAAAAACTTAAAGAAGAAAACGACAAACTAAAAATAGATACTATTCAGATGCAAACCGAAGAATTAAAGGAAAAGCTTACGAGTGATTTTCATCAACAATTAGAGAAAGAAAAAACCGACATTAAAATGTACTACGAGAATGAAAAATCGACACTTGCCCAGCAATTGTCAGCTAAACAAAAAGAGTTAGAAGAACAGACACAAAGAGTTTTAGCTGCCGAATTAGCCAGAATTCGTGAACGCGAAAAAAACGAATTTGCAAAAAAGCAAACAATCTTAGAAGAAAGTATAAGAACTGAACTGAGTGCACACTATCAGAACGAAATCGAGTTAGAAAAACAACGATTACACGAAGAATTTCAAAAATCTTTGGAAATTGAAGCCGATAAACTTAAAAATTCACAAGCTCAATTAGTTACAGTCGAGAACCAAAAGGTAGAAGAAATAAGGACTAATCTAAAAAGAGAAATGGAAGCTAAGTTCATCCAAAAATTAGAACAGATTCAAGAACAATTTACACGTGCTTACGATTACAAAATGGAACTGTTAGGCGTTCATATTCCTGAACAATTGGAGGATAAATATGCTCTGTACAAAAAACGGTTAAAGGAATTTTGGGCAGATGGACAACCAGAAGTTGAACAAATCCATAAACTTATGGGATTAAAAGAGCTACTGGAGTTATCATTCGAGGAACACGCCAATCTCGAGATTGATGTCCGCCATGAATTATATATTTCGAAAATTGAAGAGGCAATCAAGTTTAACAGAATTGGCCCTCTGAATACCAAACATTTAGAAGAGCTGAAGCAACTCTATCAGATCAATTCCGAAGAAGCGTCAAAATTAGAAGCCTACATCCTATCGTTGTTTATGAAAATAAGTACGAAGGGTGTAATTTTAGTAGTTGACGATGATGAATTGTTGTTAAAAACTGTAGAACACGAGTTGATCTCCCGAAACTATAAAGTTTATACAGCACCTTCAGTACCCGATGCACTCCTTGTATTGCAGAACAATTCGGTAGATTTAATCATTTCTGATATCAAATTCCAGAACTCACAAATGGATGGCTTCAGTTTCTTCGGTTTGATCCAAAAACATCCGTTGTTAAATAAAATTCCATTCGTTCTAATGAGTGTTCTGGGAGATGGTGGAATCATCAGGTCCGGACTTCAGCTCGGAGTAGACGACTACTTGACAAAACCACTCGATATCGACTTGTTATTCTCGGTTGTCGAAGGAAAAATTAAAAGATATCGAAGTCTCTCCTCAAATTGATTTTAAAGCCCAATCCTCGTTTAAAGATTGGGCTTTATTTTATCAGTATTCAATTCCTAATGTAAACCTGTAATTCCTCAACGGCATCGGGTAATCTGCTATTACCTGATAAACTTTTTCCGATATATTATTCATTTCGAATTTAGCCGAATAGTTACCATAGTTTGTTTTGTAATTCAACGACAGATTTCCACTTATTACGCTATACGGAGATAACGATTTAGTATTTGCTTCATCTGCGAATCGTTCGCCGACCCACTGTTGATATAAGTTAAATGAAACAAATTCATAATTCATAATTAATCCGAATTTTGCAATCGATTTTGGTGTATAAACAATCTGCTTATCAAACGAAGGGTCGTTCTCGCCAGCAGCGTTACGTTTTCTTGCATCAGTATTAGTGTAATTCCCCTCAAATTGTACATACTTATTCAGTAACCAATTTAACTTTAGCGAATATCCGTTAGTTGAAACTTTTCCTATATTCACGGGTGAATAAGTCCACATCGACGTAGGCATCCAAATAATTTTATCGCGTGTATCAATTCTAAAATATGAACCATCAATAATTAACCTGCCGTAAATATTAAAGTTCTTATTCAAACCAATATCAAATGCTTTTGAGTATTCAGATTTTAAATTTTTATTCCCTAAGTTTCCCCAGCCGTCGATATAATATAAGTCGTTCAATGTTGGTATTCTGTAATTAATTCCGTAACTCGTCCGGAAATAAATATCTTCAAGCAAAGTAGAGGTAAATCCAATTTTCGGAATTACTTCTCCATCGAAACCAGAATACTTGTCGTATCTAAGCGTTGGATACAAATTTATTTTATTAAAATAATCGCTTTCAAACTCGTAATTAATATTTGAGGTAAGGTAAATAGACTTTAGTTGTCTTTTAATCTTTGAGATATAATCAACACCTTCCAATTTTCCCTCTGAATATTCCAGCCCGGATGCTATAAATATATTTTGATTAATTGTGTAATCAAACTGAGGGTTGATATTATAATGGAGATTTTTTGAAAACGAATTAATCGACCAATCAGCATCAGTATATTTTTGATGTGAAAAATAAACATTCGAGGATATTTTAATATTGATTCTGTTCAAGGATGAATTGTTGATTATAAATTGCCCTGAAAACGCTTTGTCGGTTTGGTTTGCCTTGAGACTTGGGAATGCTAAACTACCCGGTATCCCCCTACTTGAATTAGTGTATGAAGATGCCAATTGCAAATTTGTTTTATCGAAACCGTAATCTGTTGAAAAATATATATTTTGCCTTTTGAATTGAGCATTTTCTCTGTTTTTAGTCCAGACACTGTCGGGATTAGAATTAATAACACGGTATTTATAATTATCGTCTCCGTACTCGTTCACATAATTTATAGTTAATCCGATTTGGCCTAGTAAGCGATCAGAATAACCAAACTGATATTTATTATAATTGAATGAACCTTTAGTGCCACTTAAATTAATATGTCTTTCATCTGAAGATTTGGTGGTTAAAATATTTACAACGCCACCTATTGCATCGGAGCCGTATACAGCAGAATTCCCTCCATGAACTATCTCAATCTTTTCGATATTTTCTACAGGCAGTAGCGATAAATCAACCAATCCGTTTTGATAATTATTTATTTTACTCCCATTAATGAGTACCAAGTTATGTTCTGCAGCCGTCCCTCTGATTGAAAGCGTTTTCAATCCTCCTGCAGTTCCGTAATCTTTAATAAAAATACTGCTTGCATTTTGTAAAACATCGGCTAAAGTAGAGGCATTGCTTCGTGATATTTGTTCTCTCGTTATCACCTCGATAAATGCAGAACTTTCGTCGATGGGAATAGCAAACCTTGTTGATGTGATAGTATAAGGTTGCAGATAATAAATTTTTGATGAATCTGTTGCCGATTGGTCAGCGGCGATAGATTGATTTAGAATGAAAATGGTTGTAAGAAAAATTATTCTGAACATATTAATCCTTTCGTTAATAGTTTAGATTTATGGAAATAAAAAACCCCAACCTTCGATAAAGAAAGTTGGGGTATCATAAAATCTAATGATTTCCGCACCTGTCCCACGAAGGTTTAAAGTTTTTGTGATTCTGACAGGTCTCCTGGCTCATAATCATAAGAGGATTGAAGTTACCTTCCCACCTCGTTCCGATTATTATCGGTATGAGACAGTGGCAAACTTCGTAAGGACTATTTACAGTTGCGGGGCAGCTTCCGACTTAAACGGAATTCCCTTTGTCATAATCGTTTATTAAAAGAACACAAAATTGCTGGGGTTAATATAAGAATTAGAAACGTAAAAACAAATGATATATCCCCCTCAGCAAGCATTATTCGTTTAGTGGACATTTTTCGATTATTCGAATTAGATTGAACCCGGATTTGTAATTAGGTGTAATAGCCAAGACATGATCTGACAGTCATGAGTTAAGCGACACTAGCAAGTTGGTTAGAAGTGATGAGTAAAGTAAAGTGACCTCCCCAATAGAAGCCATATTCGTTCGCAATCGGTACTAATTAACGAACACTCCCCTCTTCACCGACAAGAGCCGGTTGAACACCAAATTAATTCCATTTTTAGTAAACCTTTTTTCTTCCAGACTGTCCACAAACCTAAAGCTGATTGATTATTTTTTATCATTACCTAAAGAAGCAACAATCTCTCTAAAACTTTCCAACCCCGCCTCTATATTTTCAACAATCTCTTCCGCGAGCACATCAGGATCGGGAAGATTGTCCAGGTCCGCTAACGATTTATCTTTTATCCATGTAATGTCTAAACTGGTCTTATCACGATTAATTATTTCTTCGTATGTATATTTTCTGAACCGTCCATCAGGATTATTTTCGCTCCATGTTTCTTTTCGTTTATGACGATTCTTTGGATTGTAACAATCAACGAAATCCTTTAAGTCGTCAAACTGCAATCGGTTCTTTTTTAATGTATGGTGGATGTTGGTTCGGTAATCGAATATCCATACTTCTTTTGTCCACGGCGATTTTGCGGCTTGCTTATTGTCGAAGAAGATTACATTTGCCTTGACACCCTGCGCATAAAAAATGCCTGTCGGTAAACGTAATATTGTGTGAAGATCGGTTGTCTCTAATAATTTCTTGCGGACTGTTTCTCCAGCTCCTCCTTCAAAGAGCACATTATCAGGTACAACAACAGCGGCTTTGCCATCCGATTTTAATATTGTGCGGATGTGCTGTACAAAGTTAAGCTGTTTGTTGCTCGTTGTTACCCAGAAATCCTGACGGTTATATGTTAAATCTTCTTTTTCCTGCTCACCTGCTTCATTCGTAAACGTCATACTGCTTTTTTTGCCGAAAGGTGGATTGGCAAGTACGTAATCGTATGTAACTGAGGATGGTGCAACAAGCGCATCGGCTGAGGAGATAAAATTCTCGCTGTCTATATCGCCGATATTGTGGAGGAATAAATTCATAAGCGCTAAACGACGCGTATTGGAAACAATCTCATTTCCAAAAAATGTATTGTACTTGAGATATTTTCTTTGGTCTTTATCTATATCGAGTGATGAGATAAAATCATACGCAGCAAGAAAGAATCCGCCTGTTCCGCACGCAGGATCGGCGATTGTTTTCTTTGGCTCAGGGCGGACACAAGCAACCATCGCTTTAATAAGCGCTCGCGGAGTAAAATATTGTCCGGCGCCGCTTTTTGTATCTTCGGCATTCTTCTCGAGCAGACCTTCGTAGATTTCTCCCTTAACATCTGCGCCCATAGTACTCCATTGCTCTCTGTCTATGAGGTCTATTAGGCGTGAGAGTTTTGCAGGATCCTGTATTTTGTTCTGGCTCTTTGTAAATATTTGTCCGAGTATTCCTTTCTCTTTGCCTAAATCGCGAAGTAGATTTATGTAATGCACTTCAAGCTCAGCGCCTTTTGGGACAGTTAAGTTTCCCACACATATTCTTTTGGAATAGGTAGCTTCCGGTTATACGGTGGTTTGCTGTATTCATCTGCCATTTTTAGAAACAGCAAATATGTAAGTTGTTCTAAGTAATCGCCGTAACTTACTCCGTCGTCGCGTAGTGTGTTACAGAATGACCAGACTTTGGAGATGATGCTATTGGTTGAGTTATTATTCATGATTATTTCTTTCTATGTTTATTTCTGCTGAAATAAATTGACATATTCTCCAAAAAGAAACAATCTATCTCTTTTCCTACCGGTAAATTCTTTCAGAATATTTAACTTTTCAAAATCCTGAAGAAGCGCATTTGCTGTCGGTGCGGATATTGCGAGTTTTTCCGAAACCATGCTCGCCGAGACAAACGGATTTTCATACAACAGGGTTAACAATTCTTTGGCTTTAGGAATTTTCTTTCCCAGTGATAATATTCTTTGTCCTTCTATCTCGTCGCGCATTCTGAGTATTTTTTGAAATGTTTCCGTTCCATTTTTTGCTATATCAATAACGGCTGATAAAAAGAACTTTATCCACTGAGTAAGATTATTCGATGTTCGTACAATCATAAGATTGTCATAATACACGGCTTTGTGTTTTTCAAAAAACGCCGAGAGATACAAAGTCGGTTTTTTCAATAATTTCTCCCCAACAAGGTATAACGTAATCAACAACCTGCCGATTCTCCCATTCCCATCAAGGAACGGGTGAATGGTTTCAAACTGATAGTGTGCAATTGCAACTCGTATCAGAGATGGTACATTCATAGTATCGTTATGAATAAAATTTTGAAGATCACCCATTAATTCGCTCACTTCTTCATAATGCGGCGGGATGAATACAGCATCCGCGATACTCGAGCCACCAATCCAATTCTGACTTGTACGATATTCGCCGGGAAGTTTTGCCTCACCACGCGTCCCCTGCATCAGCATTTTATGGATCTCTTTTAAAAGACGAGTAGATACCGGAAGAGTTTCCAATTGTTGTATAGCTTGATTCATTCCTGCAATATAATTTTGCACTTCCTTCCAGTCATCTTTCTTTTCCGGCGGGATCTCATCTTCTCTGAGTATTGCTTCTTCAACGTCGGTGCGTGTTCCTTCTATACGGCTTGATGTTGTTGCTTCTTTAACTACATGCATCCGAATAAAGAAATCAACGTTCGGGACATACAATGAAAAGGCATTAAGCTCTCCCAACCTCAGATTTGCCTCAGCTAACAACGTATTGATTTGAGGATCACTCCAAACCCACTCAATATTTATTTTATTAGGTCTGAACGATTTATATTGAAATCGCTGAATGTATGTACCAGCTATGTAATCTTTTATATCCATTAATTAACCTTAAATAACGCTCATGCTTATTTAAAGTTAAGCACTTAAATTTAAATAAGCAAAACCCTTATTTAAACTTACACCAAAACGTTTATTTTTTCACAGAAATACGGCTTTTATTATTCAAAATTATTACAAACTCTTAAAAAATCCTGATTTCACCCAGACTGATAACTTTCGGGAAGATGAGTATCAGCTTACTCCGTCATCGGGAAGTGCGTTACAAAACGACCAATATTTAGGGATGATGCTGTTTGTTGAGGTGGTTTCGTTCATATTGATTATTCAATCCATTCGAATAAATATTTATCGTTGTATTCGACTTTGTATTCTTTAAGAATATTAATGTACTCATCTTTAAATGATTTTTTGTTGTGATGTTGTTTCTGATTCATAATATAAGCAATAACTGTATCCAATTGCGAGTGACTGTAGGAAAATGCTCCGAATCCTTCTTGCCAGTTAAATTTGAGCTTTGTAAATTTGTTTTCCTTTATAAATTCATTCGATGATTTTTTTATTTCTCTGACAAGGTCAGACAAACAGCACGTCGGTTTCATTCCGATAAGAAAATGGATATGATCAGGGATTCCATTAATCGCCAGCATTTTTTGTTCTTTGTTTCTAACAATACCGGTGATGTATTTGTATAGTTCCGTTTCCCAATCGGTTTGTATTAGACTGTTTCGGCCCTGGACGGCAAAAACGATTTGTATGTAGATTTGTGTATATGTTGACATATAGCCCCCGTAATTTAATTTTGTT
>JBBINX010000085.1:0-8883 GCA_037443685.1 Ignavibacteriales bacterium | reverse complement strand
GCCGCTTTCCATCTGTTGAAATTATTCTTTATCCCGTAAAAGTGCAAGGAGCCGGTGCAGCTGAAGAAATCGCTGAAGCAATTTCCGACTTAAATAAGTACGGAAAGGTAGATGTATTGATAGTTGGTAGAGGAGGAGGATCCATTGAAGACCTGTGGGCTTTTAACGAAGAAGTTGTGGCTCGTGCCATATACGCTTCCAAAATTCCGGTCGTTAGTGCTGTTGGACACGAGATTGACTTTACGATTGCAGATTTTGTAGCAGACTTGCGAGCACCCACACCATCGGCTGCGGCTGAGCTTGTTGTTCCTAATTGTTTCGAATTAATTGAAAATATTCGAAATATTTACTATACTATAAAAAGAAATTTAGAAGAAAGAGTTAATGAAAGAAAAGTGTTAATCGAAAATATCATTTCGAGTTACGCATTCAACTCACCGAAAGATAGAATGCGACAGTACTCGCAACGCCTTGATGAATTCGATAGATTAATAAAGATTAAAATAGCACATAAATTCTTTTTAATAAAACAAAATTTAAAACAAGTTACTCACCGCATTGAAGCGTTAGATCCGGTTTTGGTTCTTAAACGTGGTTATACCGTCATATACAAAGATTCGCGGATCATCGATACTGCTTTGAATATTAAATGTGGAGATGATATTGGAATAAAATTTAAAGACGGAAAAGTCAATGCGATTGTGAAGGAATGATTATGGTAAAAAAAAGTAAAGGCAAAGAAGAGTCAATCCAAACTTTTGAACAATCTTTTAAGGCGTTAGAAAAAATTGTTGATATTCTTGAGCAAGGCGAAGTCTCACTCGAAGAATCTATCAAAATGTATGAAGAAGGGATTGAACTTTCAAAATTTTGTTTGAACAAGTTGAAAGAAGCTGAATTAAAAATCAAAAAGCTCAGTAAGGATGTAAACGGAAAGCTTACATTGACTGAAGAAGATGAAGAATAAATGACTAATGGACAATATCAGATTTTAAGTAAGATAGATTCACCTGCTGACTTAAAAAAATTAAATATAAACGAACTAAAAAGATTATCGGAAGAGATAAGAGAATTTTTAGTAGATGTCATCTCGAAAACCGGCGGGCATTTAAGCGCTAGTCTAGGCACTGTTGAACTGGCACTTGCCCTCCACTATGTTTTTGATACTCCTAATGATAAACTTGTATGGGATGTTGGGCATCAGGCATACGTTCATAAAATTATTACCGGCAGGAGGGATGTATTCCATACACTCAGGCAGTTTGGAGGTATTAGCGGATTTTTAAAAAGAGATGAAAGTGAATACGATGCTTTCGGGGCAGGTCATGCGAGCACAGCGATATCGGCAGCATTAGGAATGGCAACCGCAAGAGACCTTGCGAATGATAAATATAGGGTCGCTGCAATAATCGGTGATGGCTCAATGACTGGAGGTATGGCTTTTGAAGCGATGAATAACACAGGCATATCGAAAAAAAACATAATTGTTGTATTAAACGACAATGCAATGTCAATCTCACCGAATGTTTCCGCAATCTCAAATTATTTTACAGAATTAATTGCCAGACCAGAGTATAACAAATTAAAAGCGAGTGTATGGAACCTGACAGGTAAAATGGATGCTTTTGGTGATCGATTAAGAAAATTAGCAGTTCGTGTTGAGGAAGGTATAAAAGTTATTGTTACACCAGGAATGCTGTTTGAAGCTTTTGGATTCCGTTACTTCGGTCCGCTTAACGGACACAACATACAAAAGCTCGTGAAGATAATGAACGAGATAAAAGATTTGCCAGGTCCAATTTTATTACATGTTGTAACACAAAAAGGTAAGGGGTACAAACCTGCTGAAGAAAATTCCCAAAAGTTGCACGGTGTGTCAGCATTCGATAAGACAACGGGCATCTCTCAAACGATTGAGAACCTGCCTCCAACTTACACAGAAATCGTTGGGAAAACGATAGTCGAACTCGCAAAACAAAATCCGAAAATAGTCGGTATCACAGCCGCTATGGCTGACGGGACTGGTCTGGATCTTCTTCAAAAAGAATTACCCGAGAGATTCTTTGATGTAGGAATTGCAGAACAACACGCAGTAACTTTTGGAGCAGGACTTGCAACACAAGGATATATTCCGTTTGTAGCAATTTATTCTACTTTTTTACAACGTGCGTTCGACCAAGTAATACACGATGTCGCTTTGCAAAAGTTGCATGTTATCATAGCAATCGACCGAGGTGGTATTGTTGGTTCCGACGGTCCTACTCACCACGGTATTTATGATTTGGCATACCTAAGAATAATTCCTGACCTTGTTATTATGGCACCCAAAGACGAAAAAGAATTGCGCGATATGTTTTATACTGCCACAAAATATGCAAAAGGACCGGTCGCAATTCGTTATCCACGTGGCACAGGACTTGGAATTAAAATACCGGAAAAAATGAGCGAAATTCCGATAGGGAAAGCAGAAATTTTAACAATGGGTAAAGATGTAGCAATTTTAGCAGTTGGCAATATGGTGTCTCATTCATTACAAGCAGCAGAGATTGTATCAGAACAAGGAATTGATTGTGAGGTAGTAAATATGCGTTTTGTAAAACCACTCGACGAACAATTACTGTTCGATATCTTTAAACGATTTAATAAAATTATTACAGTTGAAGAAGGATGTATAACAGGTGGTTTTGGTTCGTCGGTTCTCGAGTTTGTTTCTAGAAACAATATAAATAATATTTCAGTCTTGAATCTTGGCATTGATGACCATTTTGTTACACAGGGATCGCCTCAACAACTTTATAAATTATTGAAACTCGATCCAAAAGGGATTGCAGAGAGCATTATTAATTTTATAAAATAAAAAAACAACTAAATTGATTTTCTAAAATATTCTTATGGAAAAATTAAAAATTGGTGTTGTCGGATTAGGGTGGGTTGCTCAGGTGTACCACCTTCCCGTTCTTAAAAAAATGAGTGACTTAGAGATTGTTGCGATTTGCGATAGAGATAAAGGCAAAGCAAAATCAGTAGGTGAAAAATTTGGGGTCTCAAAGATATTTTCAGATTATGAAGAGATGCTAAAAAGCACCGAATTAAATGCTGTGGATATATGTACCCCTACAGATTTGCACAAAAGTATGTCTATTACCGCATTTCAAGCCGGCTTGGACGTATTTGTCGAAAGGCCGATCGCACGTTCGTACGAAGAAGCTAACAAAATATTGGAAGCAGTAGCAGAAAATAAACGTATGTTAATGGTTGGTATGAATAATCGTTTTCGGCCAGATATGATGTTATTGAAAAGTATAATAGAAAACGGAGAAATCGGAAATATTTTCTACGCTAAAGCAGGATGGATTAAAAAACTATCGAGCAATAATCCGTGGGTTACGCAAAAGGAAAAATCAGGCGGTGGGGTTTTTTTGGATTTAGGACTTACTGTATTAGACACATTGTTATGGTCGTTCAATTTCCCGCCGGTTAAGCGAGTTAGTGCCGTAACTTATAACCACACAACAAAAAGTGTTGAAGATTCTTGTATAGCTTTTTTTGAAACCGAAAACGGAGCAACGATGACGCTTGAAGCGAGTTGGTCTTTTCAAGCAGCGGCAGATAGTTTTTATTGCGATATTTTTGGTTCTAAGGGCAGTGTGCAATTAAGTCCATTGCGAATTAATAAATTTATGGGAGAGAATTTTGTGAGCGTTACTCCTACAAAAATTGAAACCCATCAAAACCTGATGAAGAAAAGTTACGAAAATGAACTCAGGCACTTCGTAAATGCTGCAAGAGGATTGCATCTAGTTACATCTACAGCCCAAGAAGCTGCTCAAAGGATGAAAGTAGTAGAAGCTGTTTACAAATCGGCAAAAATTCGAAAAGAAGTTTTACTAAAATAAAGTCATCTATAATAGTGACGTTGCTAAAAAATTTAATGTTAGAGCTGTTTCCTCTTTGTAATGTGTGATGAATGGAAAAGAATAACTCCGAACATATTAAATATATGCAAGAATGTTTGTGGCTTGCACGAAAAGGACGTAACAGCGTTCACCCTAATCCGATGGTGGGTGCAGTAGTAGTCAAAAATGGGAAAATCATTGGAAAAGGATATCACAAAAAATTTGGAGCCGCACACGCTGAAGTGAATGCGCTTGAACAAGCAGGCGCTGAAGCCATAGGCGCCACTTTGTATGTAAATTTAGAACCGTGTTGCTTTTATGGAAAAACTCCACCTTGTACTGATTTCATAATTTCTAAAAAAGTTAAAAAGGTCGTTGTTGCAATGCGTGATCCAAATCCCCGCATCAACGGAAAAGGAATTTCAAAACTAAAGAAAGCGAATATTAACGTAATAGAGAATATACTCAGGGAAGATGCTGAAAAACTCAACGAATCTTTTATAAAATATATCACTACAAGGTTACCTTTTATTACAGTTAAAATTGCCCAAACCCTCGATGGAAAAATCGCAGATTATCGCTCCGATTCCAAGTGGATTACAAATCTCGATTCTAGAAAAGAGGCCCATCGGTTGCGTGCAATGCATGATGCAATTCTCATAGGTGCTAACACAATTAAAACTGACAACCCTGAACTTACAGTTCGCCTAGCAAAAGGCAAAAATCCCACTCGAATAGTTATTGATGGCAAGCTTTCATCACCTATCAATTCAAAAATATTTTCAAGTGCGAGAAAAGTCAGGACTATGGTTCTTATTGCAGAATCATGTAATAAAAAAAAACCCCGAAAGATTCGATTATTAAAGAAATTGGGTGTCGAAATTTATTCCATTAAAACAAAAAACAATTATATTCCACCACTTCAGATTTTGAAGTTGATTGCAAAACTTAATATTACATCAGTTTTAGTCGAAGGCGGTGCGAAAATTTTTTCACAATTAATTGAACATAAACTTGCTGATAAAGTTGTAATATTTGTAGCACCAAAGATAATCGGTGATGGAAGGAATGCAGTTATATTCTCTAAAAATAAATCGATTGACAAAACTATTAATCTTAAAAAAATAACACGTCGTGAGTTCCGGAAAGATACCGTTATAGAAGGATATATAAATAACTAAATCAAAATAAATATGTTTACAGGAATTATTTCAGAAATAGGAAATGTAGAAACCATACAACATATAGGAAAGGGAGTACTGTTGCGAATTCGTGCGCCAGAAAGTACAAAAGAACTTAAAGTTGATGACAGTGTATCGGTAAACGGAGTTTGTCAAACTGTTATCGCTAAGTCTAAATCCTCTTTCGATGTCGTAGCGGTTGAGGAAACCTTGAAGAAAACCACACTTGGAAATCTGAAATCCAGCGAACGAGTGAACCTTGAATTAGCAATGAGGTTGAGTGACCGCTTAGGTGGGCATTTAGTGTTAGGGCATGTCGATTGTGTTGGAACGATAAAGTCAATCGAAAAAAGGACAAACAGCTGGCTATTCACGGTAATGATCCCAAAAGAATTTTTGAAGTTTGTAATTTCTGTCGGTTCTGTTGCAATCGATGGTGTGAGTTTGACCATTGCTAATATCGGTAAAAATAGTTTTGACATATCAATAATTTCGCACACAATGGAGAAAACGGTATTCAAAAATAAGAAAATAAACGACAGAGTAAACATTGAGTTCGATGTATTAGGAAAATATATAGAAAGCATACTTTTAAAAACAATAGAAGAAAACCGTAAGGAAAAATTTAGTTACAAAAAACTGAAGTCATTAGGTTTTTTTTAAAAGGAAGCACAAAGGTCAACAACTCTGTACTTGATATTAGCTTAAAATTTTGTTATCTTTTTACAGTTTAATCATAAATGGAGAAAAAATGTTTTGGTTTTTAATCAGTATCGAAATGATACTTGCAATTCTTATCATAATTGCTGTTTTAATGCAATCGAGTAAAGGTGGTGGTTTGGCTGGCACATTCGGTGGTGGTCAGATGGGAACTATGTTCGGTGTAAGACGAACTGCTGATTTTTTAAGTAAGACAACCGGTATTTTAGCTGCTATTTTCATCACACTGAGTTTGGTTATCAATATATTTTTCTTACCGCATCGGTCAACTCCAACTGAAAGTGTAATACAACGAGGGACGAGTACAGTTCCACCCCCGATGCCTCCTCAGCAGCAAGCGCCTACGCCAACTCAACCGGGTAACTGAATTTACTGATAGAATGTTCAACATTCTTTGCGCCCATGGCTCAATTGGTAGAGCAGCTGACTCTTAATCAGCGGGTTCCAGGTTCGAGTCCTGGTGGGCGCACGGTGTATAATTCAAAACTTCTCCACCATAAGCGAATTTAAAAAATCAAAATCCGAGAAGTAAAACGTTTTGCTCTGTATGCCTGGTCTATGATAATCAAAGATAAAAAAACAAAGTACAAGCAAGTAGTTAAAGAGGTTGTATCATTCATCAATGATGAATCGGACGTTATCGCAAATCTTGCAAACATAAGTGCTATTCTCAAAATAGGTTTTCCCGATTTTTTTTGGGTAGGTTTTTATATATTGAGAGTTAATGAATTAGTGCTTGGACCATTTCAGGGGAAACCCGCTTGCGTTAGAATTCAAAAAGGGAAAGGGGTTTGCGGAACAGCTATCAAACAGCGTACTACGATTATCGTTCCTGATGTAAGCAAATTCGATAGTCACATTTATTGTGACCCCGATACAAAATCAGAAATTGTAATTCCTATTTATCAAAATGGTAAACCATTCGGTGTATTAAAAGTTGATAGCTACAATATTAATAATTTTGATGACATAGATAGATTTTATCTTGAACATCTTGGGAAAATAATTTTCAACAGTGACGAAAAAATTGCTAATTAATAAAATGAAGAAAGTCGCTCTGATAACGGGGGGAGCTACAAGATTAGGCAAAGCTATCAGTATGGCTTTGGCACACAACGGATTCGAGGTTGTTATTAATTTCAATAATTCTAAAAAAGAAGCTGCTGATGTCGTTAATAATATAAGAGTTACGACTGCGAGAAAAGCATTAGCAATAAAAGCCGATGTATCAAAAAAAAATCAAGTATCGAGAATGGTTAAAACCGCTATAGAAGAATTCGGACAAATAGACCTACTCGTGAATAACGCGGCTGTTTTTATTCCTAGCACATTGGCGAAAACGTCAGAGAATATATGGGATCTAACGATAGATACGAATTTAAAAGGAGCATTTTTTTGTTCTCAAGCAGTGGCTAAGCACATGATTCGGAGGAAAAAAGGGCAGATAATTAATATTTCTTCACTCGGTGGTATCAAACCATTTGCGGAACATATATCATATTCGGTATCGAAGGCAGGTTTGATTATGTTAACAAAGTGTTTAGCGAAAGCGCTAGCACCCCACATTCTCGTAAACTCAATTGCACCTGGAACTATAACTTTTCCAAACGACAAGATGGTTTTAAAAAATAAAAATGAAAAAACACTATTAAATCATTACGCCGCGGCAAATGATATTACCGACCTCGTAGTTTTTTTTGTAAAATGTAATAAACAGATTACAGGACGAGTAATATCTGTTGACGGGGGAAGTTCAATAATTTAATTTCGAAGAAAATATGAAGCGCGTAAAACGAAGACCCAAAGCATACGAGGATATAAATTTTTTAAAAGGAAAAGACGGAAGGGATATACGAATATTATCGGAATATGCCGAACCGAATTCCCGATTTAGGAAAGAAATGATAGAAGATACAATTGTTTTTTTTGGGTCGGCACGAATTAAGTCCAGAGAAGAAGCAAAAAAGATATTTCAAAAAGTTGAAGCCAAAATTAAAAATTTAAAAGTTAAAAATAATAAATTAAAAGAAGAATTAGCCAAAGCAAAAGTTGGTTATGAAATGTCAAAGTATTACGAAGAATCATATCGGCTCGCAAAATTATTGACCAAGTGGTCGATAAAATTGAATTCCCACAAAAGATTTGTAGTCTGTTCAGGCGGAGGACCGGGAATCATGGAAGCAGCAAATAAAGGCGCAACAGCAGCGGGGGGTAAATCAATCGGTTTGAATATCAGTTTACCGCACGAACAACTTCCAAATCCTTATATTAGCGATGAACTTAATTTTGAATTTCATTACTTTTTTATGAGAAAATTCTGGTTTGTCTCTTTGGCGAGCGCTATGGTGATATTCCCTGGGGGTTTCGGCACTATGGATGAGATGGTAGAAGTATTGACACTTCTTCAAAGTAAAAAGATAGAAAAAAAAGTTACGGTTGTTTTATACGGAGAAGATTATTGGAAGAAAATAATTAACTTTCCCGAAATGATACGCTTAGGCGTGATATCAAAAAGCGATATGAAATTGTTTAAATACTGCAATTCGCCGGAAGAAACATTTGAGTATTTAAGAGCTGAATTGACAAAAAATCATTTAAGGTATGGTAGAATATCTAATTGAACCAACGTTAATTTGAAATTATTTCTGAAATAGTTTTGTTAATTGAGATGAATGATAGTATATTATAATCGAGGGGATGAAATGGTTTCGACGGGGATGAGGATGGTCAGAACAGCATTCCGTGCTCTCCGTGTTGCACGACTCAAGCGCATGCGTTTGGGGTTCCCGAAAAATTGGGAATAAAAAGCGGAAAAAACAACAAGTGCAAACTATAACTATGCACTGGCTGCCTAATTAAAAAAGGGCAACCCATCCTATGCAGTTATGCCTGATGGATTGCAATAGGGTGTCGAATTAATCAGGATCGCTCTTGTTTATTCTCAGGATTCAGGAGTTAAATCAAACTGAGATAGTCTACGATTAGAGTGTTTACTCCTTAGATCAGAGGCGAAATAAGATGAGTAAACTAAGAATGTAGAAGTTTTGGTGGTCTTCTCTTCGGACCGGGGTTCGATTCCCCGCATC
>JBBINX010000084.1:0-9127 GCA_037443685.1 Ignavibacteriales bacterium | reverse complement strand
TATTCCGAGGTGCGAGGAAATTTTTTTGGTTATGAACGAAAGTTATAACCGACGAGTGTTTTTTTAAAGTAAGTTTAATATTCCGGATAATTTTAGATAAGGTGTTGTCGAGTTCCCCATAAATATGAAAGAAACGCACGTTGGATGCACCTAATACTAACCGGCGCAAGCTTGTAAATATCTCATCATTCGAGAATACAGACAGGTCTCCCAACTGTTTAAAATATTTATGAATCTCAACGAACCTACCGTTGTGATCGCGTGCAAAAATATCTGCAATAACATCGAGGGCTAAATCGTCTATATTTATTCCAAACCGGTTTTCGCTATACCTATTACTCAGCAATTTTGTGCGTAGATATGCGATTGCCATTTTATGGCATAATTGAACAAACTCATTCACTGCTTCCCGACTTGGAAAAGGTTGTAAGACGGACGTAATGATTTGTTTTAAATTTTTTGGGATAAACGTAGTTGACTGCATTATTGAAATACTATTTTTTCTGCGTAGAATGTTTTACATTCCGAGGTATTCAAATTCACCAACTCAATAAAAGACATCGAAAATATACATATTTATGTTTCAAATATCAATTTTGATATTATTTTTTTAATTTTTAACTTAACCAGCATTATGTTTGAACCGATCCTCCAAACTCATAACCTCTCCAAACGATTTAAGAAACGGTTTGCCGTTTCTGAATTAAATATCGAAGTTGTGCGTGGCGATGTTTTTGGTTTTTTGGGACCAAACGGCGCAGGTAAAAGCACTACTATCCGAATGCTTCTCTCGCTAATCAACCCCACAAGTGGAAAAATAGAGCTTTTCGGTAAAAATCTTCACAAACATCGAAGCGAGGTTCTGAAACGCATCGGTGGACTTGTGGAGAAACCGGATTTTTATGAACATATCTCTGCTTATGATAATCTGAAGTTTATCGGCTCGCTCTTTGGTGGTGTACCACAAAGCCGCATAGAAAAAATCCTCGAAATCGTAAAATTGCTAGATAGAATGAACGATAAGGTCAAAACCTATTCCCACGGAATGAAACAACGGCTTGGCATTGCACAAGCTTTGATAGGTAATCCAGAATTGATTATTCTCGATGAACCGACTTCGGGTCTCGACCCGCAAGGGATGAAAGAAGTGCGCGAACTTATCCGAACATTATCAAGCGACCACAACATTACAATTTTTTTGTCTTCACACCTTCTTTATGAAATAGAACTCGTCTCAAATAGAATGGCAATTATCAATAATGGTTCGTTAGTAATTCAAGGGAATGTACAGGAGTTGTTGAACAGCGGCGAGCATCGCGTTCAAATTAAAGCAGAGCCGTATGAAAAAGCCGAGCAAATTCTAAAATCTTTGCCGTTTGTTAAGAAAACGGAAAACCGAAATAACGTAATTGTAGTTTATACCCCGCTCGATAATATTCCCGCCCTTAACAACTCGCTTGTGGAAAACAGCGTGAGCGTGAGTGCAATTATTCCGCGGCGGTCGTTAGAAGATTATTTTTTGGAAATGACTGAAGGAACTTCCGATGTTTAAAATATTTGTTCTCGAATCTCACAAAATTTTTAAGAAGTGGAGAACATATATCGGGTTCATCACACTCGCCGTTGTTATCCCTTTAATGATATTAGCGTTTAAGTTAGAAGGTGGTAACTTCGTCAACAATGCTACGCGGAATTTGCAGCGAGATTTTATTTTTGTAGGCAATCTTTTTAATGCGTGGTTTATTGCTCATCTTGTAATGAATAGTCTTTTTGTCCATATCCCCTTTTTAATAACACTTGTCGCAGGCGATATGCTTGCAGGTGAAGCGACAGCGGGTACGTACCGCATTCTGCTGAGTCGTCCAATTTCGAGAACCAAAATTCTTCTTATAAAATACTTCACGATAATTTTTTATACAACAATACTTGTCGGCGTTTTGGCAGTGCTAAGTATCGGACTTGGTTTAATTTTCTGCGGTGATGGAGACCTTTTAGTAATGGACAGAGAGTTGTTAATTCTGCCGGGAAACGAGATTTGGTGGCGCTTCGCGATTGCATACATCGGCGCCCTTTGCGGGATGTGGGTAGTTGCATCACTTGCCTTCTTCTTTTCATCTTTCGTTGAAAACGCTATCGGTCCAATCATCGGAACGATGTCTGTTTTAATCATTTTTCTTATTATCAGCGAGATGCCCGTAGAATTTTTCGAGCCGGTAAAACCATACCTATTCACAAGTTATTTTTCTGTTTGGAGAAAAGCTTTTGAAGATCCTGTAAATTGGAACCAAATAATAAATTGGATTACTTATTTAATAGCTTACTGTGTGGGTTTATTCATGTACACTGTAATCTATTTCCGGCGGAAGGATATTTTATCATGAAAAAGGTTTGGTTAATTTTAATTATTTGTCTGTCGCTAAGTTATTCGAGTTTGTGTCAACCTAACGGTAGGGAAATACTCAACAGGGTTGAAGAACGTTTTAACGAAATCAAAGATTATACAGCCGAAGTATTTACGTCGATAGAGATGGAGCGGCTACGAGTTCCAAGGAAGAAAATAAAGATATATTTTAAGCAGCCGGATAAACTTCATCTGGAATCGGAAGGATATGCAATGATACCGCGCGAAGGTTTCGGCTTTAATCCGTTACAGTTTCATACCGACCGTTATGATGCGGTTTTAATCGGCAAAGATACTGTTAATGGAAGCCAAACATTTAAACTTCAATTAGCGGCAAAAGATTTCGAATTACGCCTGAGACAAATTTTTCTTTGGGTCGATTCGCAAAATTGGGTGATTCGAAAAATGGAAAGTGTTGCCTTCGAGAACCGGTTAGTTCAAGTTACTTTCGATTACGGCTTGGTGGAGAAAAAATATTTTCTTCCATCATATATTGTAGTAATGCTGTCGAGCCCAACAACAGAGAGAGAAAACGAAACCGAAACTCGCGGAACAGACGGTATGCGCGGACATCTTCCACGTTCGGGCACAATCACGATTACGTTTACTAAGTATTCGGTAAATACAAACCTGCCGGATAAACTGTTTGAAAAAGAGAAATAATCACAAAGTGCTTGCTGATAATAAATGTTATCGAAATGTAGATAACACGATATATAAAAGAATGATTCAAATGTTTCTATTTACATTAAATTTTCTATTTTTATTGTTCAGTGTTTCTTCGAGTCAGATTGTTTCACAACACCGAGCCGAAGAGTTTGTTCGAGCCATCGTTCTTGACACAGTTGATATTTTTCCATATTTATCCAGGTATGAATCAAGCAGAGTCAACCGACTGGGAATATCTTATGAAAATGTTCGGAATAAATGTCTGATAGGGTTTGATATTGACAAAACGGTAAAATCTATTATGCGAATGGAAAAGAATTCATATTCTGTGTGCGTTGAAGAATTAAATGATGGTTATTCTCGAATTAAAGTATCAGCTTTGAATAGTAATTACTTTAAATATTACTATTTCGATCCTGAATCGTCGCTTGTCTCGCCAATATATTACCACACTCGTAGTTGGAAACAATTTGAGAGTTCTAATTTTGTATTTCACATTAGCGATACAACTTTGTTCAATCGGTATGCGATAGACTGTCTTGAAAAATTTATTGAATACGTAGCTCGGTTGTTTGAATATTCCTACGAGCAGCGGAATCGCTTGAGAAGCGAAAAGATCCATTATTTTTTATGTTCGAATGAAGACGAAATTGAGAAAGTTACAGGTTTTCGCACTCGGGGAATTACAATAATTGCCTATGATTACGTGGTAACAACATATAATTGTCATTATCATGAATTAGTGCATCTATTAATGAACTTTAAATTTGAATCAATCCCTCTCTATACACATCCATTTTTTCAAGAAGGAATTGCGACCGCACTCGGAGGAAGAGGAGGATTAGAAGCGCAAGTTGTTCTAAATACCGGACGTTATTTAGAAACATCAGGTTTTTGCACATACAAGAAGCTTCTTAGTCGTAAAACATTTATCGAACAAGATGCTTCCATAACATATCCGGTAGCTGGATTATATTCCGCTTTTTTGCTTGATCGTTTGGGATTTAAGCAATACGCACAGTTATACCGTTCATACAGCGGCCATGAAAAAAGTGTTGATAGCATGGTTATCAGCGAAAATATACTTCCACTTGAAAATGAATTGAAGAAATTTCTATCTGATTCTCTACGATTCGCATCTATTACGCTCGATAAAGGAAACAATCAATATTGGCAGCAAAGTAATTATACCATAAAAATGAAGGACGCTTTATTTCTTACACCGCAGAGCCGACTTTTAGATTATCGAAGCAAAAAATTTTATGAAATCTTTCCTGGTAAACGATATCAAGGCGAGAAATATATTATCATATGTAGCAAAAACGAAATATCAATATACAATCTCTACACGAATAATTTGATTGCGAATTATATCTCAGCGTTTTCAACGACCACGATACAATCTGCGAGTACGGAGGGATGGTATATATTTTCAGTTAGTAAGACGATCTTTGATGAACCATTAGAGAACCTGGAAATCAAATATGACGCTAACTAAAAATCTTCTCATCGGGCTGCACATGTCGATTGCGGGTGGATTGCATTTAGCTTTTGAACGCGGGGCAAGTATCGGCTGCAAGACAATTCAAATATTCACAAAGAGTAGCAATCAGTGGAAATCAAAACCAATAACAGATGAAGAGTTAAAATTATATAAAGCTGCTGAAAGAAAATCTAAAATTCATCCGGTTGCTGCTCACGATTCCTATCTCATAAACCTTTGTGCTGCTGAGAATGAACTTCTAAAAAGATCGCGTCACGCTTTTATAGATGAACTACAACGATGCGAAGTTTTGGGTATTCCATATCTAATATTTCATCCAGGTTCTCATGTTGGTGCTGGTGAGTCAGAGGGTATCAAAAAAATTGTAGAATCTTTGAATATGGCACACGAGCAGACACTTCGATTTAAAGTCAAAAGTGTTCTTGAAACAACGGCAGGACAAGGAACGGCAGTTGGATATAAGTTCGAACATCTGAGAAAGATTATCGACAGTGTGGACGATGCTAAACGAATAGCAGTTTGTTTGGACACAAACCATATCTTTTCTGCTGGTTACGACATACGAACCGAATCAGAGTATATAAAGACGTTTAATGAATTCGACGCTGTTATTGGTTTAGAACGACTCGTCGTAATCCATTGTAACGATTCGAAGAAAGAATTTGGTTCACGAGTTGATCGACATGAACATATTGGTAAAGGAGCTATAGGCAAAGATGCGTTCGGATATATAATGAGAGATAAAAGACTGAGTAAGATTCCAAAGATTTTAGAGACACCGAAAGGTGTAGATATGATGGAGGATAAAATGAATATGAAATTATTATGTGAAGTAGCCCAAGAATTTTAATACATGAAAAAATTCGATATTAGAATTTTGGCGCTAACTATTATTAAAATTCTACTTCGAACATGTCGTAATGTGATTTCGACATGCCTAAATATTCGTACACCTTTTTAGCCCGTTCATTATTTTTATCGACGTACAAGCGTAAACCGCAGACACTTTTATCAGCGTGAGCGAGGTCGTAAATATGTTTGTATAAATTTTTAAAGACGCCTCGCTCTCTAAATTCCGGCAGAACGTAAACGCTCTGTATCCACCAGAAGAACCCGCAACGCCAATCACTCCACTCATAAGTAATCAATAATTGACCGACAATTTTTCTATCCATCAAGGCGACGAAATAGCGACCTTTATTTTTATCTATTAACACAGAGTGAACGCCGCATTTTAAGATATCCATATTCAACTGCGTGTCTTCGGTTTCTCTTCCCATAGCTGCGTTGAATTTTATTATGTTTTCTGCATCTTTTAATTCAGCAGGTTTAATGACAAGAAAATTATCCATTGAATACTCCCGTTTTTATAAATTCCTTATATCATTTTGAATAGTGAAGTGAGCCTTCGGGTCCTAAAGGTAATCCAAAGAATATCCAAACCACGAGTAAAAAGATCCACAGAAGTGTGAAAATAAATGTATAAGGAAGCATCATCGAGATAATTGTTCCCATTCCGTACTTATCGTTATACCTTTGTGCAAAACTTACGATAAGAGCGAAGTAACTCATCATAGGTGTTATCAGGTTGGTTACGGAATCGCCTATACGAAATGCTGCTTGTGTGAGCGCAGGATGGTAACCAAGGAGCATAAACATTGGTACGAATACTGGCGCCATAATAGCCCATTTTGCTGATGCGCTTCCCATAAACATATTAATAAAAGCTGCGAGCAAAACAAAACCAATTATAAGAAAGATTCCTGTTAAACCGATGGACTTTAAAAATTCAGCGCCATCGATTGCCAGGATTATACCAAGGTTACTATACCGAAAGAAATAAACGAATTGGGCAGCAAAAAAAACCAAAACGATGTAACCCGCCATTCCACCCATCGAACTGATAATATGTTTTATCGCCTCCTTATCATTCCGAATCGTCTTAACTACGAGTCCATATACGAGACCTGGTATAAAAAAGAAAATCATAACTGCCGTAATCATACCTTCCAAAAAAGGTGATTTTAGAATCGAACCAGTTTCTGGATTGCGAAGCAAAGCGTTCTCCGGAACGGTTAGAATTATAAATGCTATTGTAGCTATGAGGATGCTCATGCCTGCCCACTTCAACCCCTTTTTTTCAACGGTAGAAATCGTGTCGATGGAGATTGCTTGAGCACTGCCATTGTATTCTCCGAGGCGTGGTTCTACTATTTTTTCTGTAACCCATGTACCCGCAAGAACTATGAAAATGCCTGATACAAACATAAAATAAAAATTAATTGCCGGGTTTAAATGAATATTAGGGTCAATAATTTGTGCGGCTGATTGACTTAGCCCCGCTAAAACCGGGTCTATTGAACCTATAATAAAGTTAGCACCGAACCCCCCGCTAACTCCAGCAAAAGCTGCTGCGAGTCCCGCAAGCGGATGTCTGCCTATAGCTAAAAATACAATTGCAGCAAGTGGGATTAAAATAACATACCCGGCTTCTGATGCGGTATGCGATAGTACTCCAGCGAATACAATGGTTGCAGTAATTAGTCGTTTGGGCGCTGTCGTTACGACCGCCTTAATAAGAGTAGTTAATAAGCCCGACCCTTCAGCTATCCCGATACCAATCATTGCTGTTAGCACAATGCCGAGTGGTGGAAACTCAACAAAATTTTTAAATATATGTGTGTATATCCAGCGGAGTCCATCACCACTCAGTAAATTCGTAACTGTAACGATCGTCCCATTCGATGGATGCACCGCGGTTAATCCGATGTGATAGCCGATAGCTGAGGCGATTGCTACCAAAACAGCAAGTAACCCAAACAGAGTTGCGGGGTGTGGAAGTGCGTTTCCAGTTTTTTCGACAATATCTAAAGAACGTTTAAATAAGTTGGAGAAAAAAGTTGATATTTTATTCATTATAACCTCTCAAACCTTGCTTGAAAGAAGCGTAAATATTTGGGTTCATAAACCATTTTCATTCCTTTAATAGATTCTCTTCTTTCGAAAACATCAATAATAGATTCTACGGTAACATCACAGTGTGCCTGCGTATAAACACGGCGTGGAAATGTCACACGAACCAATTCCAGCTTAGGATAATAATGGTCGCCTGTGTCTTTATTACGTCCTGCTGAAACTATACCGCGCTCCATCGTACGGATTCCGGAATCTAAATAAATTTCAGCGGCAAGAGTTTGGGCTGGGAATTCTATCTGAGGAATATTCGGAAATATTTGTTTTGCATCTAAAAATATTGCATGTCCACCTATCGGCTGAACTATTGGCACGCCGCGTTTAATAAGTTTGTCTCCAACATATTCTACTTGTCCGATTCTTGCTCTTATGTGGTCATACTGAACTGCCTCGACGATACCACGAGCCATTGCTTCCATATCGCGACCTGCTAACCCGCCGTAAGTGTGGAGTCCTTCATAAACCACGACGAGGTTGCGAGCTTCTTCAAACAATTCCCAATCGTTAAGAGCAAGAAATCCACCGATATTCACGAGCAGATCTTTTTTTCCACTCATCGTTGCTCCATCTGTGTAGGAACACATCTCAAGTAAAATCTCTTCGATAGTTTTATTCTGATAACCCTGCTCGCGGGTTTTGATGAAGTAAGCATTCTCTATAGCACGTGTAGCATCGAAAATTATTTTTATGTTATACTTCGATGTTAGTTCTCGAACCTGTCGCAAATTTTGCATTGAAATCGGTTGTCCACCAGCCATATTCACAGTTGCGGCGACACTCACGTATGGTACTTTATTTGCCCCGACTCGTTTTATTAAATCCTCCAACTTTTGTAAATCGATATTACCCTTGAATTGATGAGTACTAGATGTGTCGTGAGCTTCATCAATTATTACATCGTAAAAATTTCCACCTGCAAGTTCCTGATGGAGTCGTGTCGTCGTAAAATACATATTCCCCGGAATATAATCACCCTGTTTAATTAAGATTTGAGAAATTAAATTTTCGGCGCCTCTACCCTGATGTGTTGGCACTAAATATTTATAGCCATAGTATTTTTGGACAGTGTCTTCGAGATGGAAGAAATTTTTACTTCCGGCGTATGCCTCATCTCCCATCACCATTCCAGCCCATTGCGATTCACTCATTGCATTAGTTCCGCTGTCGGTGAGTAGGTCAATGTAAACATCTTCCGACCTTAAAAGAAACGTGTTGAAGCCGGCTTTTTGGAGTGCGGTTTCGCGTTCTTTGTGCGTTGTCATTTTAAGCGGCTCTACCATTTTAATTTTAAACGGTTCAGCCCATGACCTTCTTTTTTGTATAGACATAAAAAAATTCCTATTATTTTAATAAATTATTAGTGTTTTATCGAAAGAAAAGTAAAATGAATAAAATTACTGATAATATATGGAAAATCGGGAAACATTCCAATGAAAAAGAATAATTGCAAGGTTGAAAAAGTCTAAAAATGATGTATAGTTTATAGGATAAAAAAATATTTTGTTGTAGGTCAGTAGAAATGTCAGTTAAAACGTCCAATAGAAATGTCAGGTATAAGAACGTTGGACATTCTAAAGTTA
>JBBINX010000083.1:0-9258 GCA_037443685.1 Ignavibacteriales bacterium | reverse complement strand
ACGGGAACATCGGTCTTGTAGTTGGTGCGACCCGAATATCTGAGTTAAAAAAAATCAGACATATTACCCCTGATATGCCTTTTTTGATTCCTGGAGTTGGTGCACAAAAAGGAGATTTGGAAGCAAGTGTTCGATACGGCTGTGACGAACACGGCAATCTTGCAGTAATAAATATAGGAAGAAGCATTATCTATTCATCCTCACAAAAAAGCTTTAATTTAAAAGTTAGGGAAACAGCACAGCACTATACGTCAAAAATAAATTTTTACAGAGATAAGTACTTCAGATAGCAACATTAAACTTATAACATAAGGGCACCTCAAAAAACTATTTTTATGAGACCGCAGAGAACCCAAAGTTATTACGCAAAGAACGCAAAAAGTAATAACATCAGTACTCTGCGGACTTTGCGCTTTATTCGTGTCTTTTGCGGTTATCCCGAAAGCATTCGTTATTGAGATTTTTGAGGTATCCAAAATTGGTGGAGGTGATATGGCAAAAAATTTACAAGTCCCATCATTACCGGAACGGTTAATGAGAGAGATTTGGAGAAGGCAAGACTTTACTAAACTACCCTTATCCACAAGTGATGGAAAAATTGTAGAAATTATATCGACGGGCGAGAGCAATCCGAATGGTGGTCCCGATTTCCTGAATGCACAAATAAAAATCGGGGGTATCACATACATAGGCGACGTCGAGCTTCATCGTCGCTTTACCGATTGGAAACAGCACGCGCACCATAAAGATCCGAAATACAATAAGGTTATCCTGCATGTTGTTTTGTACGCTGATAAAACTTCCGCATTACCAATCACTAAGAGCAAACGCTCAGTTCCTACAGTCATATTAGAGCCGTTTCTGTCGGAAGAATTAATTCGGTTCTTACAAGAAAATATTTCTAACGAGAATATCGAAACCATCCAATATTTAAAATGTTATTTTATAAATTCGGATACTCCTGGCAATCTGATAGAAGAGTGGCTGCGTAAATTATCAGTTCAACGATTAGAATATAAAATTAGACGATTAGAAGAAAGATTACTTGAACTTATTCGAACCAAGAAAGTTACTGAGCCCCCCGCTGCTTATGGACAGATTCAATTTGAGGTAAGCCCTGACGAGTTTCCGGATTTCGCACCACGATATGCAAAGCACGACTTCACGGATGTACGCTTGTGGGAACAGATACTCTACGAGTTTACTATGGAAGCCCTCGGCTATTCGAAAAACCACCAGCTCTTTATGAAGTTAGCAAAGAACGTCAAGCTCGAATTTTTGAGTTCAGCTACTGACGATAATACCGAAAAGATAATTCAGTACGAATCAATATTATTCGGCGTCGGCGGGTTTTTATCCACAACCAATATAATAGAAGACAAGCAGAGTAAAAAATACATTTTACAGCTTAAAAAAGTTTGGGAAAATGTGCGTAAAAGTTATACCGGAGAGACAATGAACGCTGCTGATTGGCAATTTTTCAGACTTAGACCAGAAAATTTTCCAACGGTTCGTATAGCTGCTGCAGCTCGTATTATAGAAAAAATAAAATCGGATAATTTATTTAAAGTCATCATCCAGCTCATCGAAAATAAATCTATCGATGACGCTGAAAAATTACAAAAGCTAACTTCATTGTTTACAGTTAAAGCGAGCGGATTTTGGGAGAATCACTATCATTTTAACAAGCAATCGGCAACACGTTTAAAAGTGTTGGTCGGATTGGAACGTGCAATTGAAATAATCATCAACATAATAATACCGCTTTGTTTAATGTATGCCAGGATATTCAAAAAGAAAAATATTCGTGAGATGGCGCTAACACTCTTTAGTGAAATTAAGTCCTCACGAGGCAGTGCGATTATTAAAACTATAGAGGAACAATTGGTTCGAGGAAAATTCAAGATAAACACAGCCCCACTCTATCAAGGTAGTATCCAACTCTACAAATTTTATTGTATCGAAGAAAAATGTGCAGATTGTGAAGTGGGAAAAATATTGGGGTGTTCATCAAACACCGCATTACCGTGAACGGTAACGCTATACAAAAAAGTCCACTGAAGCGGACTCTTATTTTCAGACCGATTTATCGGTCTTTGTTTGCTCAGCGCAACCATTCATAGTTGTGCGATTGATTTAACACGTTCCGATGCGAGCAGGGGTCGAATGATAATTGCCAATGGTTAATTGTTAATTACCAATTGACAATTGGTCGTTGAATCTTGGCTGTCGTCAACCACTTGGCAACAGACCGCCGGGCAAACATTCTGTGCTTTCATAGGCAATGCTAATAATACAATTAATTCTTCTAAGCCTCTTTTAATAGCTTTTTTAAATTTTATAGCATTTCTCTACATACTCGGCGACCATTCGATCCGAGCTATATTCAGGAATCAATGTCTTCATCGAATTGCGGATACGTTTAATCCATGAGCGAGGAATTTCATTTTCATCGCGGTTATAAAATTCAGGGACGATTTCGTTTTCTAAAATCTGCAGTAGCGATTCTGCATCTGAAGCGTCTTGCATTTCTTCATTACTGTTGGTTTCGCCATTACCGATAGTCCAGCCGTTGTTTCCGTTGCTTGCTTCTACCCACCATCCGTCGAGAGTGCTAAAATGTAAACCACCGTGTATTGCTATTTTCATTCCGCTTGTTCCGCTCGCTTCCAAAGGTCTGCGCGGAGTATTCAGCCAGATGTCGGAACCTGAAATTAAATAGCGTGCGACGTTAATATCATAATTTTCGAGAAAAATAATTTTCCCTGAAAATTTTTGATCGCGTGTAAATTGAATGATTCTTTGAATAAACTTCTTCCCTTCGTCGTCGCGTGGATGAGCCTTCCCTGCAAATATAATCTGTACTGGCATTTCTGGATTGTTAAGAATAGATGCAAGTCGTTCGGTGTTCGTAAAAATTAAAGGCGCACGTTTGTATGTTGCAAATCGGCGTGCAAAACCGATCGTGAGTGCATCCGGCGAAAGAATATTGTCTAAAACTGATAATGAATATCGATCTTTATTCTGAGCAGAAACTCTCGTCCGCACGAACTCAATCAACTCACGTCTTAAAGTATATCTTAATGCCCAGAGTTCTTCGTCGGAAGCGACTTTGTGGTCGTTGAATTTTTCCCAGTACTTTTTATCCATTAATCGATCGGTCCAATCGAAATCAAGACGTTTATTCCAAAACTCGTGAGCACGTAAATTACCCCAGCTTGGGGTATGAATACCATTCGTAATATGAACAATCGGAATTTTATTTACCGCCAGGTTCAAATACAGTTGTTTCCACATATCACGACTAACTTTTCCGTGTAACTCGCTAACTGCGTTTGCGATTCGAGACAGTTTTAATGCGAGCACCGTCATACAAAAGTGTTCTTCCTTGTTGTTCTCGTTTATTCTACCGTACGCCATTAGTTGAGGGACGGAGAATTTAAGTTTTTGAGTAAATGTTGAAAGTTGATACTCTATTAAACTTTGCGGAAAACGGTCGTGTCCAGCCGGCACGGGTGTATGTGTGGTAAAAACGCACTGCTTCTTTACTTCTAATTCTGCTTTTTCTTTAGGAATTCCTCCGGCAATCTGTTCGCGTAAAAGTTCAAGTGTAAGAAATGCCGAATGACCCTCGTTCATATGAAAAATCTGCGGATAAATTCCGAGTGATCTTAAAATTCGCACACCGCCGATACCGAGTATAATTTCTTGCATTATTCGTGTAGAGATATCACCGCCGTAAACTCTTCCTGTTAATTCTCTAAAATGAAGCTCGTTGTCGGGATGGTTGCTATCTAATAAAATTATTTCTCCGCGACCAACTCGAATCCGCCATGCTCTCAGCTTTACTACACTATGTCCGACATTGACCGTAGTTTCGATTGGATTGTTGTATTCATCCACTAATAAGCGTATCGGTAATTCGCTTGAGTCGAGCGGTGGATATTCTTCTTCCTGCCAACCGTCGGCAGATATCCGCTGCTTAAAATATCCAAGGCGATAAAACAAGCTCACTCCCACGAACGAGATTCCTAAATCGCTCGCAGATTTTGCAAAGTCGCCCGCGAGTATCCCCAATCCACCAGAATAAATTGGTAAACACTCGTGCAGTCCGAATTCGGCAGAGAAATATGCTACAGGTTTTTCGAGAAGATGTGGTGCGTGCTTAACACACCAGGTTTCCGTGTTGTGAATGTATGTTGAAAATTCTTCGAGAACAGTGTTAACGCGTGTAGCAAAATGATAATCGCCAAGTCGTGCGCGCAGCTCGTTGTCCGAAACACGCTTCAACACAGCTACTGCGCTGTGATTACTTTGTTCCCACACCAACGGAGAAAGTTCCTGAAATAAAGTGGCAGCGTCGGGATTCCAGGTCCACCAAAGGTTGTAAGCTAATGACTTAAGCGAGCGAACCAGTGACTCTCTTGCAGTTGTAGAAAAAAAATTTTCCTTCTCTTCTGTTTTCACTTCAAATAATATTTTAACGGGTTTGGAAATATCTTGCATTCTTCAGCGATTCGGATCGGTTCAATTTTTCCTTCATCACGCACCTGATATAACCTCGGAACTAATTTATCTCTCAACTCTATTGGGGTCATTGGGTTTATATATATACTCGTCCCTCCTTCGAAACCTGCAGGGACGTTTATTCTCCATTTAATTAAAATGTGCCAAGGCATTTTATACACTGCATCAACTGGTGTATAATACCACTCTTCGTTACATGAAATACCGCTTCCCATCGCTACGTGAAACGAGTGAACAAGATTACTCATACCTCGAATCTCTTCGTCGGTATGTTCGTATGGTCTGCCCATCTGCGACCTTGAAAATATTTCTATAGTCGGAAATCTATGTCCGATGCCGACAAAAGCGAGTGCATAATCGTTTTCAGCAATGATAAGATTATGTCGGGCAGCAAAATTAACGCCCATTTCGTTAAACGCATTTGGGTCTTCTCTCAGCAGTTTAATTTGGCTTTGTATAGATGCGCCCCACTCATCGAGCGCTACAAGTTGTTTGTGCAGATGATCCATCGAAGCGCCAGCAGGTCTCAGCCAGTTTTGAAAAATACTTATGTATCGTGCATACCGATTGTTATCGAAGATATCCTTCATAGCATCTATAGAGAACTTAACATAATAGTAGTGTTCATCGGGAGTCATTTCGCCAGAAGAAAATAATTCCACATCCCACTCGGCGCCCGGCTTATAATGAGGTTTTGCGATTATTAACTCGTGCGACCCGCCGAAGAATGCATCTGCCATGCTCAACTTATCGAACCCGTGCATCTTTTTTATTTGCTCGTCTGTTTTTCCAGACTGTTTTAACTTATACTCGAGCAATTTTTCTATATGTTTAATGCCGTCGGGCGTTGCAAGATATTCATCCCTCCATTTTCTGCGTTCATCGGGAATTCTGAAATTGTAGTTCTTTCTCCAATAATCGAGCGTAACGATCTCGAATAAATTGGGAACACGCCTAAACTCTGCGTTGGTTTCAAAATACTTTTCAGCAATGAGGAATTTTATTGCTTGGTATTCACCATTAATTTTTACTAATCGAGCTTTTTCAGGTGGAACTTCAAAATAACGTGTCGGACAAAAACTACAATAATCTAATGCATCTTTTTTCTCCAAAACTTTTGCTGTCGGCGGAATTTCGTTGCTTAACGGCTTGCTGCCTCTGCCAGTAACAGACCAAACTTCGGTTCTCGTAAAAGGATTAATCTGTTTCACCGTGCCGTCCGGCATTATTTGATAATAAAGATCGTATGGCATAAATTATTTATCGTATGTTATTAAAATTTTATTTACCTGTTGCCCAATCTAACATTTTCAGAGCTTTTTGTTCACTATCGGCTTCAGCATAATATCGAATTAGCGGCTCTGTTCCCGATGGTCTTACTAACATCCAACCGTTATCCACATAAAACTTAAACCCATCGATAGTTTCAACTTTATTTACACGGAAACCAGCAATGTCTTTTAGTGTCGATTTAAACCGTTTCATCGTCAAGATTTTTTCTTTTGGAGTTGTATGGTGGTCTATACGCTTGTAAACACGCGGTCCAAATTCGTATTCCAACTCTTTAACAAGGTCACTTAATTTTTTCTTTCTCCTAACAATTATTTCTCCGATTAAAAGCCCTAAATAAATTCCATCGCGTTCTGGGATGTGTCCTAAAACTCCAAGTCCACCACTCTCTTCGCCGCCGATAATGATGTTGCCTCCATTCATTAATTGACAAATATACTTAAACCCGACTGGAGTTGTGTGAAGTTTTATTCCATACTTAGCACATTGTTTATCGACGATGTCTGTAACTGTAAAAGATTTTGCTACTTCGCCCTTGAATTTCTTTTCTTCTACTAAATATTTTAAAAGAAGTGAAAAAACTCTGTGCGGATCGACGTAGTTGCCTTTCTCATCAACAACTCCTAATCGGTCAGCATCGCCATCGGTTGCAATACCGATATCGAATTTCCCAAGTTTTACTTTTGCTTTTAATTCGGTAAGATTAATTTCAATCGGTTCAGGATTGATACCTTCGAACGACGGATTGAAAGAAGCATGAATCTGTTGACAGTTTGGAACTATTTGTGTGAAGAGATTCATTCCGGCGCCGTACATTGCATCGTGAAGAATACGAATCCTTGAATTTTTTATTAAGCCGATGTCAAGTTTCTTTCTAATGTCTTCTAAATATGACTGGGTCATATCGGCATATTTGATTTTGCCAACTCTAACGAATTCGGTAAAAGTTTTTTTAAGACCAATTTTCTTTGATGATAGTAAGATTGGTGCAAGATATTTTTCAACTTGTTCAATCGTCTCGGGAAAAGCAGGTCCTCCAAAATCACCTTTTATTTTATAACCGCTGTACCTTGGAGGGTTATGGCTTGCAGTGATAACGATACCCGCTGCCGCTCTTAATTTTTTAGTCAACAACGAGACCATCGGTGTAGATGAAATGTTGTCTGATACGATAACGAAGATGTTGTTGTTCGCTAAAACAGCCGCAACCCGTTCTGCAAATTCTCGCGAAAGGAATCGCGCATCGTAACCGATGACGATTCCTTGTTTGATATTCTTATGTTTCTTATAATATAGAGCTGTTGCCAAAGCAACCTTCTCAAGATTTTCGAATGTAAAATCTTCGGCAATAACTCCACGCCATCCGTCAGTTCCAAATTTGATACTCATCTTGTCCTTAAATATTTCGGTTATTCTTTTATTTTCCAAAATTAAATGCAGCAATACCAGCGAACATCGCTGTCGTATCAAGCTCTTCTTCTATTCTTAAAAGTTGATTATACTTTGCAATCCTATCAGTGCGGCTCGATGAACCAGTTTTAATTTGTCCGGCATTCGTTGCAACGGCAATGTCGGCAATCGTTGTGTCTTCTGTTTCACCCGACCTATGACTGATAACCGATGTGTAACCGGCACGCTTTGCCATCTCTATGCAATTCAACGTCTCGGTTAATGTTCCGATTTGGTTTACTTTGATAAGGATAGAATTCGCAATTCCTTCACTAATACCGCGCGATAAAATTTCAGTATTCGTAACAAATATGTCGTCACCTACAACCTGAATTTTATCGCCCAACGCGTCCGTCATCAACTTCCAGCCCTTCCAATCGTTTTCTGCCATTCCGTCTTCGATTGAGATGATCGGATATTGCTTAACCCAATTCTCATAAAACTTAACCATCTGCTCAGGTGTTTTGCTCGATTTATCTGATTTGTAAAAAACGTATTTTCCTTTTTCAAAAAATTCACTTGATGCAGGGTCGAGAGCTAAATAGATATCTTTCCCCGGTTTGTATTTTGCTTTTTCAATCGCTTCCAAAATTACTTCAACAGCTTCTACATTCGATTTCAAGTTCGGCGCAAAACCACCTTCGTCTCCAACTGCTGTGTTGTAACCTTTCTTGGTTAAAACAGATTTTAACGAGTGGAATACTTCTGTACCCATACGCAATGCATCTGCAAACGAGTCGGCATTTACGGGTACTATCATAAATTCTTGTAAGTCAACATTATTATCGGCATGCTTACCGCCGTTAAGTATGTTCATCATCGGAACGGGAAGAATACGCGCACTTACACCGCCGATGTAACGATAGAGCGGAATGTCCAACGCTGCGGCTGCCGCTTTAGCAACCGCAAGTGATACTCCTAAAATTGCGTTAGCTCCCAATTTGCTTTTATTCGGTGTTTCATCTAAACTTATCATCATCTCGTCGATGCCAACTTGGTCGAGTGCATCAAAGCCAACTAGTTCGTCGGCGATTGTTTCATTCACATTCTCAACGGCTTTTAAAACTCCTTTACCGTTATAGCGCAACTTACCAGCCTGCCCACCCGGGACTGATGATGCTGGCAGACCGCCGTCGCGAAGCTCAACCGCCTCGCGTGTTCCGGTTGAGGCACCGCTTGGGACTGCTGCTCTGCCAATCACACCACTCTCAAGAACGACATCAACTTCTATAGTAGGGTTACCGCGTGAATCTAATATTTCTCTTGCAAAAACATCTTCGATAATAGTCATTTTATCCTCATTTTAGTTTATTGATCTCATTATATGATGATTTTTTTTAATTAAATGAAATTTGATGAGAAAAGCAAAGACACTTTCTTTCTATATACCACTCCTTGGGACTTTTTTATAAAGAAAATATCTAATTCTACAAACATTTCATCCCTATGGACCTTTATATTGTTATAATAGTTAGAAAAAATGATTTTCCTTATGCCGATTACCTAACATCAGATGCTGATAAATTAACGAGACGTCATCAAATAATCATTATTTTCTTAAATATTTTTAGACGAGGCGTCTTGTAACACTTTCAAAAAAATGGTATATTATTCTAGATTTTTTAGCCGAAAATTAAATAATTAGAGACTTCTGAAATATTATAAAACCATACCCGTCATTCCGAACTTGTTTCGGAATCTAAGCGATTTTAGACCCTGAAATGAATTCAGGGTGACCCCTTGGGGTGATTTTTCAGAAGTTTCTAATTAACTAAAGTTACTCAGAATTGGCCGTCTGTAATGTTGATCCCGCCTAGTCAGGAGAAACATCTAAAAATTGTTCGAAAATGATGTTTAGGGTTCTTCACTTCGTTCAGAATGACAGTTTTGCGTAACCTCAGTAATTAATAATTACAGCATATTTACTTTATCGATAGAATGAAAATAGGATTCATAGGCGATATCCACGAGGACATTAAAAGTTCACAGGAA
>JBBINX010000082.1:0-9275 GCA_037443685.1 Ignavibacteriales bacterium | reverse complement strand
TTTTCCAGACGGGTCTTTGGTTTTTAAATCTTTAATCAAAATGTACCAGCGGTAGTAATTGTTTATCTTCGAGATTGCGGCTTCTGCAGGTCCCAATATCTTTAGCTGTCTGCTTTGTGCAATCAAAAGCTGATGAATTTTTAAAGCGTGGCGCGAAACCTCATTCTCATTCTTCCCTTTTATTTCGATTAGAGCGATTCGAGAATACGGCGGATAATTCAAATCTTTACGGTTTTTAATTTCCTCGTTATAAAAACTTACAAAATCGTGATCGACAACGTGTTTCATACAGTAATGATTTGGCTGATATGTCTGTATTACAACTTCACCTTTTAATGAGCTGCTTCTTCCGGCTCTTCCCGCAACTTGAGTAAGAAGCTGAAAAGTTCTTTCTGCTGCCCTGAAATCGGGTAGAAGCATTTGAGTGTCAGCACAAATAACACCAACCAACGTAACGCGCGAAAAATCCAGCCCTTTAGCAACCATTTGTGTTCCAAGCAATATATCAAATTCTCCCAGAGCAAATTGGCTTAATATTTTATTGTGTGAACCTTTAACTGAGGTCGTATCCAAGTCCATCCGTACGATGGAAGCAGAAGGAAACATTTTCTGGAGTTCATCTTCAATACGCTGAGTCCCGAATCCTTTGTAGTTCAACTGAATACTGAGGCATTTCGGACAAACGTCGGGCGGAGCTTTTACATAACCACAGTAATGACAGCGTAAATGTTTTTTAGTAGAATGATAAGTTAGCGTAACGTTACAGTGCTCGCACATTTCGATGTGTCCGCAATTATAACATTCGACGAAAGCGGAGAAGCCACGTCGATTTTGTAAAAGTATAACACCTTCTTTTCGTGATAACCGATCTTCAATCTTTTCTTTCAATACATCGGAAATAGAACCAATATATAGCTTGCGTTTCAATGCTCGTGCTGCGACGGCGTCCTTCTCAAACTCAGCTTTACGCTCAGCTCGAAACGTTTCAAATTTTTTCTGTCTTTCGATGAGCATATCAACTATTTCTATTTCCGGAAGTTGTGCATTATCCACGCGTTCGGGGAGCTCGATTAATTTGTATTTTCCCGACTGCGCATTGTGATAAGATTCTATAGAAGGAGTTGCAGAACCGAGCACTACAACGGCATTGTTTTCCATAGCTCGCATAACTGCAACATCGCGAGCATGATAGCGCGGGGTTTTATCGAATTGTTTGTACGATGATTCCTGCTCTTCGTCAACTATGATGAGTCCGATATTTTTTAAAGGAGCAAATATAGCCGACCTTGGTCCAATTACAATCGAAGAATCACCACGCTTTGCTAGTCGCCACGAATCGTACCTTTCACCGGCAGACATTCTGCTGTGGAAGACCGCAACCTTTTCACCGAAGTGAAACTGGAAACGTGCAACTATTTGTGGCGTGAGTGATATTTCTGGCACTAATACAATTGCACTCTTACCTTTACTAAGCGCTGACTTGATTGTCTCGATATAAATCTGTGTCTTTCCGCTTCCGGTTATTCCGTGCAGAAGAAATGAATGGAATTTATTTTCACATATCGCATTATTAATGTGTGTGAATGCATTCTGTTGGTATTCGTTTAAAACAATATTCTGCTGCTTGCTTTCATGCAATTCATACGTAATGGATCTTTTTATTTCCTGCTTCGTAATGGTAACTAATCCTTGGATCGCTAGTGTGCTAACTGATGAGAGGGAGCTTTTCGATTCTTTTATGGCTTTGGTCAGTGGTAGAGTAACTCCGTTAGGAGATTCAACCAAATATTTTAAAACTTGAATTTGTTTTGCAAGACGTTTATTGTTTTGATTGTCGGGTTTGTTCAGCCATTCATTCCAGATTTGTTTAGCCCGCTCATCAATAAGTATTACTTTTTCGTATTTAGGTTTTGAACCGGTTGATAATTTTTCTTCTACTGATATTATCTCTTTTTGAACAAGTTCGTTCAGGAGCGAATGAACACTTTTAATTTTCATCGTCTTTTGAATATACGAAGCACTCAATTCTCTCTTTTGAACGAGCAGGTTAACGACTTGAGTTTGCTTTGGTGCACCTGAGGTTTTTAAAAACGCTACTTCTAAGTCGGTTTTCAAAGATATAGTTTTTTTACTACCTGAGAGGGACCTCTGAGGAAGGGCAGCCTTTAATACTTCGCTCCAAGGTGCGAGGTAATATTCCGAAACCCACTTCGTAAGCTTGATCATTTCTTCAGATATTATTGGTTCGGAATCCAGTATGTCATGAATGTCTTTGAGTCGCAGGACGTGAGTGGTTTTTGGGATGTTAACGACAAAACCTATAACGGTCTTTTTACCGAAGGGAGCTGTTACCCTTACACCGACTTTGATCTGGCTTTGTAAAACATCGGGAACGTTGTAAGTGAATAGCTGGTCAACAGCTACGGGTACCGCTATGTCAACAAATAGTCTTGGCATTTGTAAAAATGTCGTAAAAAAAACAGAGAGAAGCAAACAGAAATGTGTTAGTATTTAGTAATTCAGTCTCAGGGCGGCAAAAGTGAATGGAGATTCTATACTCAAAACGGCTATTACTTAGTCTGCATAACAAATACCCCGTCCCAGTCTTCTGGTGGGGGAGTTTGCAGGAATGCTTGTGACCTTTCTATATATAGCTTCGAAATATAATCTTCCGGTTTGATTTTGAGAACGTCTTTAAATTTCTCGATTGCTTTCTTCCAATTTCTTTGTCGATACAAAGCCAGAGCTTCTGAAAATTTTTCTATCAGATCGAAAACTTCAGGTACAACTTTATCACTAACAAGTCCGAATAGTTCATATACCTTCAACGGTTTATTTTTCCCTACGACCGTTATTAAATCCAACTCTCTGGCAATAACCTGGCTTGCAATCGGCTGGAATGTATTCTCGCTAATGAGGATATTGGTTTTATACAGTTTGTTCGCTCCCTCTAAGCGAGCGCTTAGATTCACCGAGTCGCCTATTACTGTATAGTCGAAACGGTCTATTCCACCCATGTTGCCTACGATCATCTCGCCTGTGTTGATACCAATTCTCATATGAGGCATCGGCTTATTGCTTAATTTCCATGTTTTTCTGAGTTCTTCTAAGTGATTTTGCATTTGGACTGCAGTCCGACAAGCAATCAGGGCATGATCTTTTTGCGGAATTGGCGCACCGAAGAATGCCATAATCGAATCGCCTATGTATTTATCCAGTGTGCCATTGTTCTTCAAGATTATTTCAGTCATTCCTTCAAAGTATGCATTTAAAATAATCACGAGTTCTTCGGGGGGCATACTTTCAGCTATAGTTGTAAATTTTTCCAAATCTGTAAATAATACTGTTAATATCTTGCGCTCACCGCCAAGTTGAAGTTTTGTGGGGTCGTCCACTAACTCATTCACAACTGCCGGACTAACATACTGGCTGAACATTGATTTGATGAGAACTTTTTGCTTTCGCTCAGAGACATAACTATACACCATACTTCCGATGTATCCGAATATAACCGCCATAAGCGGACCAGTGAATGAAGTCACGAAGTTCTGCTGATTGAAGGCAAGAATAGAGAATGCGACAATTAAAAATAATTCTGAAATTACAACCGCAATAGCAAGCGCTTCAATCAGATAATGATGCTTAACTTTTCTGCTCTTCAAGTTAAGTGTGAAGAAGAATGTTAGCGTTACAAAACAAAATACAAGTACGATCTCAAACCAGATCGGTTCACGCTTGAGAAAGTTTTGGTCGAGTATGCTTTGAATTATGTTGGCATGGATTTCGACTCCAAACATTAAATTGTCGCCTTCTTGTTTACCGAAGGTAATTGGTACGGGGAATAAATCTTTATCTTCCGGATTTGTTGAGCCGACAAGGACAATTTTATTCTTAAACGTCTCACTGTAAAGGTAGCCCAATTCCGGATCATCAAAAGTGTTTATATCAACACCAAGTTCTTTTTCTTCAACTGTTCGAAAATTTTTGTCATCAATAACATCTACAAATTTGATCGTGGAAAATGTTCCTGATGGGCCATAGTAATTGATTAAGGCAGAGGACCCGTCATAACTTGGTATCTCAATATTTTGAAAAATAAAGACGTTGTCTTTTACATCGACCGTAAATAAATTTTGTTGGTGGTAAACCTTGTTAAGAACTGCAAATGAAAATGTTGGAATTCGGACTTGTCTTGCGCGATCAAAAATAAAAGGATGGAATCGGCGGTGAACGCCATCCTCGTCGTTTCGCAGATAAACTATACCGAGAGAACTATCGACATCAAAAAAAATATTTCCGTAATTTTGATAAGAAGATATTAAATCGTAGCGTTCATCGGCTATTTCGATTTTGCCTGCGAGTGCTACGTTTTGTGCTTCCCGAATTGCTTTTCTAAGATCCTCGTCATTGGCAGGATTGTAAATGTCAGGTGTACCCAATAATACATCGATACCTATGGCTATTGCGCCTGCTTTTTTTAGATTGCGTACCAAGTGTGCGTAGTAAGACCGGGGCCAGGGCCATTGGTCAGGGAGCGACTTAAAAGATGCTTCTGATATATCAACAATAACGACTTTTGGTTCGAAGGGAATTTTGCCTCTTATATTAAACCGGTTGTCGATGGTTGCCGATTCTATGCGCTTGAAAGGATTAAACTTAAAAATTGTTTCTTGTGTAAGGAATAAAATAACTATCGACAATATAACACAAACAATTATTTTATTTATAAATAAACGATGGGAATTTTTTTTTTGTATGGACATGTGTTTAAATATCGTATCTAATCATTAAGCTCAATACCGATTCATCCTTCGCTGATTCTTGATTAAATAAATTTACATGTCCGCGAATGTTAAGATTTTGAATAATTGTATATTGGGTACCAAAATCGAAAACTCCCCTCTTAAAATCTCCAAATGTCGAACGAATTCCCGCATTTAGAGTCAAACGATTATCGAGTATTTTGTAATATCCGGTTAATGCCAAATTTGTGTAGTTCAATTTAGCTCCTCGTGTAGAACTGCTATTAAATGATAAATTAAATAGTGTCTGTAGCGGGAACGAATAATAAGTATTCAGCCCGAATGATAACGAAAAGTTTTTTGTATCCCAATCTCGAGATGTCCGGTCATCGCGGTTAGATGTATTGATGCCTAATACAACATTCTGTTTTTCTAGAAATTCAAAATTATAACTTGTTTGGATAAAAAATCTGTTCGTGAAATCATCTGTTGCTCCTGAACTGTCTCTGTGTAAATTATTTAATGCGGAAGCGTTTACATAACCTAAAGTTATGTTAGGATATTTTTTTTTCGGGAAATAGGATGCGGTTGTGCTGAATGTTGAAAATTTTGTTGTAGTAGGTTTCAAATTAGCCGTGTTATCGGATAACTTTTCATATCCTAAAGAGAGAAATAACTGGTTACTTAGTAATTTGAACCTATCAGTTAGGTTGAAGCCAACAACATCGGGGCGTAGATATGATTGCCCGAACGATTCATAGCCAGCGCCTCGTCGCAGATAAGAAAATTTAAATAAATTATCGAAATAATTTAAACTGAACGCACCCTCGTAGGAAAGAGTCGATAAATCTTTTAAGTTAAGAGGAACGATGTTTTCGTTTATCGTCATTATTCTTGAAAATATGTCGCGAATCTTGCGTATTTGTTCGCTATCATCTTTGAATAGTGAATCAATATCCTCGTCGCTTATGTTTCCTCTGGATATATCTTTATTTGTTACGGAAAAAGCAGCTTGTGCGGTAACCTCAATTCTGCGTTGGTCAAAAGCGAGTATTAAATCTGAGCCAAGAACCAGGTTCTCCTGCGGTAAAAGACCGTATTTAATTGAGTTTTTGTCGTCTTTCGATTTTAAATAACTGAACCCTAATTGAAAGTTTTCACCACTACCAAAACTTGGGCGGATAACCATAAGATTTCTTTTAAAAAGTCCGTTCTGATCTAAAATTGCCCACGAATTCGGATCGGGTTGGAAGTAAGTTTTTGAAGAATCTTCACCCACTTGTGTACTGTCAATATATGTAATTTTACTTTGTATTTTCCGGATAGTTTCTCCGTAAGCGAAATCGATGTTGAAAAAACCGAGTAACAGATTGGATGTCAGTCCGCGGATTCTTTTACCGTTCATAATTAGGTTTGGAAATGTTGGATAACTATCACCATAACCGATTTTTAACCAAGGCGATTCAGCTCCGATGAAGTATCTATTTTGCGGCTGACGGTCGCTCTTCTCTTCGCTGGTTATGTACATGCTGCCTAAAGCTTTAAAGTTGCCATAATTAGTAGAGGCGTTCATAGACCCGGTGTTATATGTATTATTTTTCCCTCCGATATTTTCATTTCGGGTTTCTAACTGGACGGAGCCTCGGTACTTTAATTCAGTCACGTCGAACCTGTATTGTCCGATTTGTTTAACAGAGAATTCTCGCTCGATAAGATTAAGACGCTTTCCATCTGTACCGAAAATTTCAACTCGTAACCGATACGTTCCTTCGGCAAGAGGCGGATTTATATTTTCCGGTTGTATCACAAATAGGTCTTCACTTCTTACGGTGTAACCCGTAATGTCGATATTGTCTAAATAAATTTTTGTTGCTGTAATATCTATTGTCGTATCAATGCCGGGTATCGAGAATGCGATTAAAAAATCTTCGGGTGTCGATGGTTGATCGCTTGACGGGCTTATCCAAACTACTTCATAACTCAGTACCTCCGCAGGATTAATAACAAGTTTAACCGGATGATCGATAGGATTTTCTATCGGAAATGTTTCCGCTTTTCCAGCATCCTTGATATAAAGAAGTAAATAATACTCAATGTATGGAGGTATTACTTTTTCTGGGGGGATTATGATAGAAGCTCTGTTGTTAGCAATTATCATTTCTTGCCGTTTAAACTCTGATTCTCCAAACGACCTGTATGCAAATTCGATTTTATCGAAAATGAAGTTGGGTGAAAGATCGATTGTTAGTGTAGTTGGTTTCTTTTCGACCAGTTGATCCGTTTGTATGCTTATGACCTTATCGCTGACCTGAGTGAATAGTATACAGTTTAGTACTAATGTCAGCAAAATAATTAGTACTAATCGCTGAACGCATGATATATTCTTCATTTTGCAAGCCTTTTTTCGAGAGACACTCAATTATTCTTTATACTTGATCTTAAGGTCTTTTTTGTTTCCGTCGTTATCTTTCAATTCAAATTTAAGTTCGTTTTCTCTCTGAGTGTTACCAGCTTTCAGAGCATCGTCCACTGCGTTCATTTCGTCGGATGTTGACTTTCGGACGTCAATAGTACCATCAGGATACGATAAACCGGTTTCACCAGTACTAACGTTTGTTTCTTTACCAGATATTTTATTACGGAGGTTTACAATCCCTAACTTAACGATAAGTATATCAAACTTATCTTGGATTCCGAATCGTCCTCTAGTTCCCCGTATAGATGCCACAGAAGTAGGAGAAGTGAAAATGTATTGATCGTTTAGTTGTTTTTTGATGTCGAAACCGATTGTCCCTTGTTCCATATTTACATTGTTTAATGTCTTTTTCCTATCTCTGTCTCCCAACATTGTCATCTTTGAATTTTCTAAAACCCTAATCATACTCTTATCTGTGAATCTGATAACTGCAACTGAACTTTTTTTGGTTTGAACCTCATTGCCGGGAAAGAGAGGATCGCCTTTTACTGCTTTATTCCAATCTTTTTCCGCAGATTTTTTTTCTACGTTATTGACCACTTTGAAAAACATTCCGAGAGAAGTTTTACTTGTTTGTGAGTTAAGTGTTGGTGTCAGTAGTACGATTAAAGTTAATGCTGTAATAATATGTTTATATGTTTTCATATTCACCTCGTTCCCTTAATCTAAGGTTACTTTTTCAACACTACTTGGATTTAATTCCAGGAAGTTAAGAATATCTTCCAATTCAGTGTTGCTCAGTTCATTGTTGTTTAAATAGTAAGTATTGGTTGTGCTCAATTCTGTATCATTGATTTTATCGAAAACTTTTTGCCATTTACTACCGAGTATTCGCTCGAGCCGTTCTAACAGTTCAGAACGTTTTACTAAATTGATGTCATCTTCAATTTTAAATAAACTAAGAGGACTTTCTATATTTTGTAAACCGCCTGCAGCTTTAACTTTTCCTACCACTCTCCATACATAAGCTTTCCCTTTTTGTAAGTGTCTTTCTCCACTCGGCGGATATTGGAATGAATTCTCACCGATAAATATTTGTCTATACACAATGGGTAATCTGCCTATCGCTTCTTCGCGAGACATAGCAGGGGGTTTCTCATTTATTGTCAACTCTACTTCTTGTCCGTCATAAGTCCATTCAAAAAATGGAAACTCGTTCGTAACTTCACCTTCACGCGGGGATCTAAGCTCAATCTGAGAGGGGCTTTCGAGTTGTAGTTCCATCGCTGTTGGAATAGATCGGATGTTCGAACTATCAGCATCCTCAGCGTTGATAATAAATCTATAAATGCCTGCCGGAAATTTTCCAGTTGCTAACGCGGGTTTAATTATTTTCTCACGTGCCTCATCGGTGACATTGAAGTCTTGAATTTTTATATCACCCGATTTTCCGAGATTAAAATTATTTATCAACCGCCGGTTTGTTACGTCGAATGGTTCTGAGTTAAACCCATTTCCCTCTAACATGTTTACAATCGTCCCGTTTTTTAGGTATGCAATAATTTGATTATTGACCAACTTGACACGATGTGTTCCAGGATAAGTAATATCGATTGTAAATATTAATACAGTACTCTGGAAAGTGTTAAAATCTAACTGCGCGGGTGAAAGTTGATTAATCTGAGCCGTTCTAACTTGAATGCTTAGCTGTGCTTTAGAAGTATAAAAATTAATGAGAGTAACAATAACCAGCATTATTGTTGTTAACAAATATTTTTTACTCATAAAACCTCCAATTTTTATCTATTGGTTTAAAAAAATATTTAACTACGTTTATTATAATCAAATTTAAAATATTTTGCAAGCAATAAAAAAAACAAAATTTTAGTCTTGTGTTCACCATCAACAACCGTATTCAAGTCATCATCATTTCGACTAATTTGTTTTTTAAACACAAGTTTCCTACTTTTTAACCAAATATTATCAAAATGTATAAATTAACATATGAAAAGAACAATTATTTTTTGGATACTCGCACTCCTTGTCACACTCGCTTCAGCCATATACCAGCGTGCTACAGGCCCCACATATCCAATAAGTGGTAAAATATATTTAGA
>JBBINX010000081.1:0-9375 GCA_037443685.1 Ignavibacteriales bacterium | reverse complement strand
TCTCTAACTGACTTGCAAGTAATTCCCCAAAACGATTTGTTTCATCAATAACACCGATAATTCGTGGTTCAGTATCTGGTTTTGTAATTAAAAGTGTTGGTAATACAAAAGCCCCGATCATAAAAATCGGAGTTAGTATGAGTGAAATAATGAATGCTTTTGTCTTCACTTTTTCGATAAATTCCCAGCGGGCTACGGCAAGAGCTTTTATCATAAATTCACTCCTTCGTTTTTATTAATTTTATTCCCACCAACCATACTGATAAATATCGAATGAAGAGATGGCTCTACCATTTCATATTTTTTGATTTTTAATTTTGCAGCTAATTCGGTTAACAAGTTTGTTGCGATCTGATGGTCGCTGATCTCAAATTCTGCTGCATTCTCGTAAAGCAATAATTTATCGATGCCACTGATTGATTTTAAAAATCCAGCATCACCATCGAACTCAATGTGGACTGTGTTTTTACCGAAACGGCTTTTAACCTCAGAAAGTTTTCCTTCGATTACTACTCTGCCGTGATTAATCAAACAAATTTTATCGGAAAGTTTTTCAGCTTGTTCCATCATGTGCGTTGAGAATATTATTGCTTTCCCTTTATCTTTCATCTCCATAAACAAATCTTTCAGCACAATTTGATTTACAGGGTCTAATCCGGAAAATGGTTCATCTAAAATTACAAGTTCGGGATTATGCAAAATCGCGATAATAAACTGAACTTTCTGCTGATTCCCCTTCGAAAGTTCTTCCACTTTCCTGTCGGCATAGGTAAGTAAATCGAGTCGTTTCAACCAATCGTAAGCCCGTTTACTGGCTTCGGTTTGAGGCACGCCTTTTAATGTCGCAAAATAAATAATCGTGTTCAATAATTTATTTTTCTTATATAAACCGCGTTCTTCGGGTAAATAGCCAATTTTGTTTCTGATTGCAGCATCGAATGGTTTTTCGTCGAAAAAAATATATCCTCTATTGGGCTGAATGATATTCAGTATCGTGCGAATGGTTGTAGTTTTACCTGCACCATTGGGACCTAAAAGTCCAAAAACTTCTCCACGTTTTACTTCAAACGAAACATCATCAACAGCAACGACTGTTGAGAATTCTTTTCGAATATTTTTAACGGATAACATTATGAATTTAAATTTTATATTTATGGATTATGATTCAAAATTTGTTTTTAGGATTTTGAATTTTGAGTTTTGAATTTTCTTTACGGTGTTAATCTGTAAATCATTCTAGGAAACGGTATCGTCTCGCGAATGTGTTCGAGTCCGCATATCCACGACACAGTTCTTTCTATACCAAGCCCAAATCCTGCGTGTGGAACCGACCCATAACGTCGTAAATCTAAGAACCACTCGAATGCTTCAATAGGTAAATTGTGTTCTTTAATTCTTTGCACCAACGCCTCGTAATCGTCTTCGCGCTGGCTGCCACCTACAATTTCGCCGTATCCTTCGGGGGCAAGTATATCCATAGCTAAAGCAACTTTCTGATTTTCAGGGTCGCGTTTCATATAAAACGCTTTCACTTCTGCAGGATACCGGTGAACGATCACGGGTCTATCGAATTGACTTGAAATAATTGTTTCATCCGTTCCACCAAAATCGTTTCCCCATTGAAAATCGATGCCATTCTTTTTTAAAATTTCAACAGCTTCTGTGTATGCAACGCGCGGGAAAGGTTTTTTCACCTTCTCCAATTTTTCTGTGTTGCGTTCTAAAACTTTTAGCTCGTTGCTTCGGTTTTTTAAAACTGAAGCTACTATGTGTTCTAAAAAATCTTCTGCAAGTTCCATATTGTCGCTCAAATCGTTCCATGCAACTTCGGGTTCGACCATCCAAAATTCAGTTAAATGGCGACGAGTCTTAGACTTTTCGGCACGGAATGTTGGCCCAAAAACATATATCTTCCCGAATGCCATTGCACCCGCTTCGCCATACAATTGCCCAGATTGAGTTAGATATGCTTTTCCCAGATCGAAATATTCGGTTTCAAACAGCGTGCTGGTTCCTTCGCATGCGGCGGGAGTAAAAATGGGTGCATCCATCAAAATAAATCCCCGATTATCAAAAAATTCGCGTATTGACCGAATTATTTCATGCCGCACGCGCATAATTGCATGTTGCCTCAACGAACGAAGCCAAAGATGCCGCCTATCAGCTAAGAATTCTATACCATGCTCTTTGGGTGTAATCGGATATTCGCTGGCAATATGCACAATTTGAATATCTGTTGTTTCTATTTCGTAACCGCCAGGAGCCCTGTCTTCTTTGCGGACTTTCCCTTTTAGTATTAGAGACGATTCCTGCGTTAGTATGTCGAATAAATTAAATACTTCTTCCGGTACATTATTTTTTACAATAACACATTGAGCAAGTCCAGTTCCATCACGCAGTATAACAAACCTAATTTTTCCGCTTGAGCGTTTGTTGTAGAGCCAGCCTTTAATTTCGACTTCTTCGCCAACGTATTTTGAGAGTTCTTCGATGTAATAATGAGTCATATTCGATATTTTTATTTTTTGCGCTAAAGGTGCATCCCAGCCTAACAGACAGGCAGGTGCCTATAGTTGAAATTTTATAGTTTAATATACAAAAGAAATAATTGATGTTCAAACGAATCTAATAAAAGAGAGATTTATGGGATATTATCAGCCGTAGGCTCAATGGAAAAGTCGGTCGGAATTTATGCTGACATCTCAAGCATTCGTTGGATTGGAAGTAGTGCTTTCTGTCGTAAGTTTTCGTCGATTGTTATTTCTGGGGAGCGGTTCTTCATACACAGATAAAGTTTCTCCATCGTATTCAATTTCATATACGGACATTCGTTACAGGAACAGCTTGCATCGTTAGGCGGTGCCGGAACGAATAACTTGTCGGGGCAATGTTTTTCCATCTGATGTATAATACCCACTTCAGTCGCCACAATAAATTCCGTATCGCTGCTTTCACGAGCATGCTTCAATAAGCTGCTCGTTGAACCGATAAAATCAGCTTCGCTAAGAAGTGATTCTTCACACTCAGGATGTGCGATAAGTTTTGCATTAGGATATTGGGTTTTGAGTTCTATTATTTTTCTCTCATTGAAAGTTTCGTGTACAATACACGAGCCTTGCCAAAGTACCATGTTTCTTCCGGTCTTTTTTATTAGATATTTACCCAAATTCTTATCGGGTGAGAAAATGATGGGTTGGTTTTTCGGTATTTTATTTATAATCTTTTCAGCGCTGCTCGAAGTACAAATAATATCACTCAATGCTTTTACTTGAGCCGTAGAGTTAATATAAGTAATCGCAACGTGGTTTGGATGTTCTTCTCTAAAAAGTTTAAACGCATCTGCAGGACAGCCCTCGGCAAGTGAGCAACCCGCTTCTAAATCAGGAAGCAACACTTGTTTATAGGGACTCAATATTTTTGCTGTTTCCGCCATGAAATGAACTCCTGCAAAAACTATAACCTTATTGTTTGTAGCTGCAGCTTTACGAGACAATTCAAGGCTGTCGCCAACGAAATCAGCTAAATCCTGAATTTCAGAATACTGATAATAATGAGCTAATATAATGGCATTTATTTCTTTTTTGAGCTTAAGTATCTCTGGCTCAAAGTCTACAGGAATATTTTTATTGTTCAAAGCATCCATTTTTATTACATAACCATTAACAAATTCATCAGGCAGGAGGTTCAGTTAGTTTTAGTTCTTAGATAAATCAGTCTCGTCCGGTTCAAAGTCTTCCTTTGGGGGTGTAATGTCCTCGAATTTCGCCTCCTCGATATCAGTAAATTTTCTGTTAGCATAAGTTGAACTGCCTCTGACATCTTCCCTTTTACTTAAGATACGAAAAATAATTTTAATAAATCTCCACAGAAAATATATGAATATTACAAATAATATTATTCTGAAAAACCACATGAACAATTATTTTTGTTTTTTAATAGGATTATAGTATTCAACAGGAGCTTTATTAGGTCTCAATATTTCTTTCACAAGTCCTTCAAAATCATCTTCATTGTGAACAAAATCCATTGTAGTAGCATTCACAATTAGGAGCGGAGCAGCTTTGTAGCGGAAGAAAAAATAGTTATACGCTTCGTTTAAGTCGCGGATGTAATCTACCGACATATTTTTTTCTATATCGCGGCTTCGTTTCTTAATATTCGACATTAGTCTCTCAACGCTCGACTGAATATAAACTACAAGGTCTGGAGAAGGTATGTTGTGTTCCATACTGCCGATGAGGTTCTCGTATAGCTTAAGTTCATCATCAACTAGATTTAAGTATGCAAATATTTTATCTTTTTCGAATATGTAATCTGTAACGAGAAATCTATGGAACAAATCGGCTTGGAATAGCTCCTGCTGCTGTTTGAAACGACTTAACAGAAAAAATATTTGTGTTTGAAATGCGTAGTGTATCGGATCCTCATAAAATTTTTTTAGAAATGGATTTTCTTCGAATTTTTCCAACACGACTTTTGCATTAAGAAGCTCGCTGAGCCGACACGCTAAGCTTGTTTTTCCTGCGCCGATGACTCCTTCGATAGCGATATGTCTGATTTCCGAATTTTCGGTTAACGATTGGATATTTAGCAATTGATTGTCCTTCAAATATCTTTGAATGTTTATGGTATCTGTGATTCTAAATTTTTAATAAAACGTTATTTGTTCTCATCACCAAACTGCGATCGCGGCAATGTCGTAATAAAGAAATCATAGTCTTACCCAAAATCGGGTGAACCGCCAAGGGTGCAATCTCACTTATAGGTTCGAGTACAAATCTTCTCTGCTCTATATCAGGATGTGGTATTGTTATCACTCGATTTTCAAAAGACCAACCATTATAAAAGAGTATGTCGATATCCACTGTCCGCGGCTCCATATGTGAACCTTTTTTTCTTCCGAGTTTTTTTTCGATAATTTGAATTTTTTCTAAAAGTTCAAGAGGAAATAAATTTGTTTCGACTTCAATGACCAAATTCAAAAAAATATTTTGATTTTCGACACCCCATGGTTCGGTTTCGTACACAGATGATATCCGACGTACACTGGTAATATTTTTAAGTTCTTTAAGAGCTTTCGATAGAAAACTAATTCTGTCGCCTACATTCGATCCCAAACCCAAGTACACATGAAACATGGTCAGCTTCTTTTCCGCGTTATTTCTACCTCAACGTAATCGACTACACCTTTCACAGGAGGATGCGGTTTGCGAAGTCGGACAATAACTGAATTCACTTCACTATACGTATGCAATATTTCAGTTGCGATTGTTTCGGCTAATGTTTCAATCAAATAATATTTTTTTCCGTTGACTAAATTTTTTATCAACGAATAAACGTTTTCATAATCCACCGTCTGCTTGAGGTTATCACTCTTAACTGCCGCAGTAAAATTTGAATGCATTTCAACATCAACCTCGAATTTACCACCTAAATTTTGTTCGTCCTTACCCACACCATGGTAAGCATAAAACACAGCATTTTTTATCCGAATTACGTCGTGGCTTGCCATCTATTTCTAATTAGCTTTGCAAAATATATTATTTTCTCTGGTGATAATCAAACTTTTTCTATTCTAGACCAAGTATCGCGAAGAGGAACGGTTCGATTAAAAATCGGTTTTCCTTTTGTCGAATCATAATCAACACAAAAATAACCGAGACGTTCGAACTGAAATCGATCCTGTAGTTTCGTGTCCAACATACTATTTTCTAACTTACAATTGTTCAAAATCTCTAATGAGTTAGGATTGATAAAATTCTTCCAGTTTTCTCCACCCGGGTTTTCTATGGTGAAAAGTCGATCGTATAATCGCACTTCTGCATTAATCGCATGCTCTGCCGAAACCCAGTGAATTGTGCCTTTAACCTTTCGCTGACTTTGCGCAGAACCACTTTTTGTTGCTGGGTCATATGTACAATGCAACTCTAACACTTCTCCTGTATCTTTGTTTTTAACAACATCAACGCATTTAATTATATAGGCATATCTCAAACGGACTTCATTACCGGGAGAGAGGCGAAAATATTTTTTAGGAGGAATTTCCCTAAAATCATCTTGCTCGATATAAATAACTTTTGAGAAAATAACTTTTCGAGAACCCATTTGCGGATCTTCCGGATTATTAACTGCATCAAGATCTTCTACCAGATTCTCGGGATAATTATCGATGATAACTTTTAGCGGACGAAGAACAGCCATCACTCTTGGTGCACGTTTATTCAAGTCTTGTCTTAAATTATCTTCGAGAAGAGCAACATCGATCATATTTTCTCTTTTTGCTATTCCTATCCGATCGGCAAAATTCCTAATCGCTTCGGGAGTGTAACCTCTTCTCCTCAGACCTGTGATTGTAGGCATGCGTGGGTCGTCCCAACCGTTAACGAAACCTTCCTCAACTAATTGCAATAATCTTCTTTTACTCATAACTGTATAGCTTAAATTTAGTCGCGCAAACTCAATCTGTTGTGGATGATATATCTCTAATTCATCTAAAAACCAATCATATAACGGGCGGTGGTCTTCAAACTCCAGTGTGCAAATCGAATGAGTAATTCTTTCTATCGAATCGCTCAGACCGTGTGCCCAATCGTACATCGGATAGATGCACCATTTATCACCGGTTCGATGGTGTGTGGCGCGAACGATCCGGTACATTATAGGGTCACGCAGGTTAACATTTGGAGACGACATATCAATTTTAGCTCGGAGAGTACGTGACCCATCAGGAAATTCACCATTTCGCATTTTTTGGAATAAAATAATATTCTCTTCGATGGAGCGATTCCGATATGGACTATCTTTGCCTGGCTCAGTCAATGTTCCACGATAATCGCGTATCTCTTCGGCAGTTAAATCGCAAACATACGCTTTCCCTTTTTTGATAAGTTGAACAGCATAATCGTATAGTTGTTCAAAATAGTCGGAAGCAAAATACTCTCTGTCTTCCCAGTCGAATCCCAACCAACGAACATCGTCCTTAATCGAATCAACATATTCGACATCTTCCTTGCTTGGGTTAGTATCATCGAAGCGTAGGTTGCATTTGCCATTATAATCTTTTGCAATACCGAAATTCAAACAGATAGATTTGGCATGCCCGATGTGTAAATATCCATTAGGTTCGGGAGGGAAACGTGTATTTACCCTTCTCTGATATTTCCCTGTCTTTAAGTGTTCGTCTATAATTTCACGAATGAAGTTGGATGTTTTGGGTGTTTCTTCACTCTTGTTTTTAATTAAATTATTTGCGTCTGGTTTATCCATACTTTCCATACTACATTATGGGTTTAATTTCATCTATAGCTGTTCTAATTCTTTTTAGATTTTCTTCTTTCCCGAGTAAAAATAAAATATCATAAAGACCCGGTCCACAACCAGTGCCTGAGATAGCTAATCGAACTGCGTGGATGAGTTTACCGTTCCCGATGTTCAGCCTCTGAGCAGATTTGTGTAAGGCGGCTTCGTAATCTGCTTTATTCGGATTTTCTAACTTCGTAAATTCTTCAACTAACATTTTTAATTGCTGTGGTGTATCTTCTTTCCATCTTTTTTTGATAACGTCGACATCATAGTGTATCGGGGGTTCAAAAAAGTATGGGCAGTTTTCTATAAAATCTTTTACAAAATTTACTCTCGGTCTCATTGCTTCGATCACACCCAGCAAATATTTATCATCGAATTGAGTCTGGTAATACTTAGATTTACTCAATTCTTCTTTCAACATTTGCAGGACTTCGGTATCTGATTTTCCCCGAAGATATTCGAAGTTCAACCATTTCAGTTTGTCGATGTTAAAAACGGCACCGGCTTTATTGACTGATTCGAGTGAGAATTGTTCTACTAATTCCTGTAATGAAAATATTTCTTGTTCGGTTCCCGGATTCCAACCTAAAAATGCAACGAAGTTTATTAGTGCGTCTTTTAAGTAACCCTTCGTTCTGAAATCTTCCACAGCAACATCGCCTTGCCTTTTACTCAACTTGCTTTTATCAGGATTTAATAGCAGAGGGAGATGTGCAAGTTCCGGCACTTTCCAATCGAAATATTCATAAAGTAAGATATGTTTTGGCACACTCGAAAGCCATTCTTCCCCGCGTATAATATGCGTTACTTCCATCAAATAATCGTCAACCACGTTAGCAAAATGATATGTTGGATAGCCATCAGATTTAATGAGAACCTGATCGTCCAATATATCGCTTGAAATTTCAACATTTCCTCTGATCAGGTCATTGAATTTTATTAACCTACTATCAGGGATTTTCATTCGAATAACATTTGGTTCACCTGCCTTAAGTTTGTCACTAATCTCAGATTGAGATAATTTAAGACAAGCCCTATCGTATTTTGGGGAAGCTTTTATTTTTTCAAGGGATTTACGCATCTCATCAAGTCGTTCAGATGTACAGAAACACCGATAAGCTTTTTCTGCCCGGAGAAGTTGCTCTGCGTGTTGCCAATAAATATCGAGTCGTTCCGATTGAATATAAGGACCATAATTACCTCCTTTAATAGGACCTTCGTCATAATCCAAACCAGCCCATTGTAATGTTGCGATAAGATTTTCGATTGCACCTTCGACGTAACGGGAACGGTCAGTATCTTCGATGCGCAGAATAAACATACCATCGTGTTTACGTGCAAAAAGGTAGTTGTATAGAGCTGTCCGGAGTCCACCGACGTGGAGATAACCTGTAGGACTCGGAGCAAAACGGACGCGGACTTTTTTTTCTTTACTTATATTCATTTTCATTTCAAAAATACGATTAAATTGATTTATAATCAAGCATTGACATTCACAAACAGTTTTCATATATTTGAATGTATAATTTCAACACTCAGGAGAGGTGGCCGAGTGGCTGAAGGCAACGGTTTGCTAAACCGTCATAGTGGGAAACTGCTATCGAGAGTTCGAATCTCTCCCTCTCCGCTAAAGTTAACTTAATGTTTGACTTTATTTTTATTTTTTTTTAATACACCTTGATAGGAGAAGTATCTGAGTTCCGCAACCAAAACAGCGGATAAATGTTTGTGCCAAAGGCTTATGCGCCTTCGGCACGAGAAGAGCCGGCCTCTCAGTCGGATGCTTATGTGCCATTGTTGCAGAAAATCGGTGTGATAAATTGAATATTCGGAGAGGTGTCTGAGCGGTTGAAAGAGCCGGTCTCGAAAACCGGTGTAGGCGTAAGTCTATCGAGAGTTCGAATCTCTCCCTCTCCGCAGAAGTAGATCCCCAATAATCACTAATATTGCATTAGGATATTTTTAAAATCTCCAACCGTCGTAACCCCATTGTTATTGAACAATTTAATTAGTTATCCCTTAAAAAGTCATTTTTGACAGATTGTAATACTTTTTGGGAACAAAAATGAT